>NZ_CP147846.1:1804632-2105404 GCF_037327425.1 Rhodococcus sovatensis
ATTGGCAATTTCCGGAACTTATTCGGTAGGCAAAACTCTGACCACGATGGCGGTAGCCCACCTCACGGGCCTGCCTCGCAGCTCCGCACTCACCATGCGAGAGTTGTTACCGATCTCTGTCCCGGGCAAAACGCTGGAGGAGTGCTCGGCCGCAGAGATCATTATGTTGATCACTCGCCGCAACCAAGGGCGGGCAGTGAACGAGAGCCACCTTACCGACGGGTTCGTGTCCGATGGTTCGTCGCTGCACGAGTGGTGCTACGGTACCGTCCGCGTCCTGGTCGGAATCAACCCGAACGATTCAGTCGATCTGGGAAACGTCCCGATGACGAAAGAACTTGGGTTCTACGCCGAGGTAATGAAGCAGATCGGTGTGCCGGCCAAGCAGCACGCCCTTCAGTCGTACGACTCCTTCGTGCACCTGCCCATCGAGTTTCCGTTGGTGGAGGACGGTCACCGACCAGTGAGCGAACGATTCCGCTCGCTCGCGGACGAGATGCTGTTGGACACGTTGCAGGAGTTGAGCATTCCGGTCCACATCGTCGGCGGCACCATTCCGGAGCGTCTCCAGAAGATCCTCGACATCTACGACTTCACCCCTCAGCTGTCGATCGACGAAGCGATCGCGCGTGCGCAGCACGACTACGCGCACCTCGATACAACGTCGGAGTCGGAACGGGCCGGCGTGGGCGCGGCCACATGACCGGACCGTCCGCTGTGGTGGCAGGCTTAGGTGGTGCACTCCCGGATCGCCGGGTGACCAACAGCGAGCTCGAAGCGATGATGGAAACCACGGACGAATGGATCCGAGCCCGAACCGGTATCGGCGCGAGGTACTGGTCGAGCGGGGTGTCCACCTCTGACCTAGCCGTTGCAGCCGGTTCACGCGCGTTGGCATCGGCGCGTGTGGACGCCGTCGATCTGGTCATCGTAGCTACAACTACACCGGACTTCCGTTGTCCCGCAACCGCTCCCTCCGTTGCGGCGCGTTTGGGCCTCGGCCCGGTTCCTGCTTTCGACATATCGGCCGTGTGCAGCGGTTTCGTGTTCGGTCTGGCTACGGCCAACGCATACATCGGTTCGGGTGTTGCACGGTCGGTTCTAGAGCGTGTCTCCCAAATTTGAGAGGTGCTGTCAGCGATGATATTTCGATGACGCGCGTGGGAGTGATCAGTGACGAGTTCTGGGAGATCGTCGAGCCAGTGATACCCACCGACGTGGGAAAACGTGGGCGGCGGTTCGCCGAGCACCGGCGAATTCTGGAGGGCATCGCATACCGATTCCGTACCGGGTGTCCGTGGCGAGATCTGCCGGAGGACTTCGGTCCGTGGCAGACGGTGTGGAAACGCCACCACCGATGGTCCTTCGATGGCACCTACGACGAGATGCTTGCCGCGGTGGCCGAGGTGTTCGGTCTCGACCCGGAAGAACTCGACGGCGATATCGGGGCGGTGCTCTCGATCGACTCGACCAGCGTCCGGGCGCATCAGCATGCGGCCGGTGCGCGAGCCGACACTCTCACAGGGGGCCTTGTCGAATTACAAGAAATCCGTCGACGAACCCGCTGACCACGCGTTGGGTCGATCTCGCGGAGGATTCACCACGAAGATCCATGCACTGACCGACCTGACGTGCTCGCCGGTGACGATGCTGCTGACCGGTGGGCAAGCCGGGGACAATCCACAGTTGGTGCCGTTGCTCGATGCCCACCGAGCTGCCGGTGGGGACCAGGACTACCGATTGCTCGCCGACAAGGCGTACACCCATCCCAGTACCCGCACCGAACTGCGTCGCCGCAAGATCAAACACACCATTCCCGAGCGCAGCGACCAGAAGCAGCGACGGGCCGACAAGGGGTCCGCCGGTGGTCGTCCACCGGGTTTCGATCCGACGATGTACAAGCACCGCAACACCGTCGAGCGTGGCTTCGGGCGGCTCAAACAGTGGCGTGGTGTGGCCACTCGATATGACAAGTACGCCATGACATTCCTCGGGGGCGTTGTCCTGTGCGCGGCAGTTCTGCACTCCCGCAACCACAACCACCGCCCGGCGATGAAAACGAAAACGGACCCAATTTAAGAGACACGCTCTAGTCATCGGCGCGGAGACCTATTCGACGATTCTGGACCCGACGGACCGCACCACCTCGGTAATCTTTGGGGACGGAGCGGGCGCCATGCTGCTCCGATCGGGAACCGCGACCGTCAACGGTTCCGTGCAGGCCGTCGACTTGGGCAGCAACGGTGCCGACGCTGGATTGATCTGTGTGCCGGGCGGCGGAGCTTACGAAGCCACCCATCCCTCCGCTGACCGAAACCCGTTCTTCACCATGCAAGGCCGCGAAGTGTTTCGCAGCGCGGTCGGTCACATGGCGGAGTCGTCTCGCGCGGCGCTGGCCCGGGCAGGATGGTCTGCCGACCAGATCGATTGGATTGTCGGACACCAGGCGAACGAACGAATTCTGCACGCGGTCGGCGATCAACTCGACGTCGACCGAACCAAGTTGGTGATCAATTTGCATGAAGTGGGCAACACCTCTGCCGCGTCTATTCCGCTCGCCCTGATCCACGGAGCGACGACGGGTGCCATCACGGCGGGTGACAGGTTGCTGCTGACCGCGTTCGGAGGCGGGACGACGTGGGGTTCGGCGGCACTGTCCTGGCCGGCCATTGATGTCGACGTCCCCGTACTCGTTCCCTCACTTTCCACGACAGGAGAAGCACATGTCTCGAGAGAAGATAGTCGCGTATCTGAAGGACGCCATCGAGAACCGTCTCGAGAACGTCGACCTGCCTGACGATCCGGTCGAGGCTGGGACCCGTTTCGACGAGTTGGGACTGGATTCGCTCAACCTCGTCGAGTTGGCGCTTCTCGTCGAAAGAGACCTGACGGTCGTGGTGACCGATGAAGAACTCGCTAACCTCGAGACTGTCTCCGCCGCGGCGGAACACATCAGCACGTCGATCGACGACGGAGCTCCGACCGCAGCGGTTCAGGGGTGATGCGACGTGCGAATCGCGATCGTCGGCTCGTACGGCAACGGCAAGACCACTTTGTCGACGGCACTGGCCGACCGTCTCGGAATCCCGCGCGTTCATGCCACCCCGATGGCTTTGGGAGAGGGCGCCCTGCGCACCTCGCTCGAAGAGTGCGACGACCATCAGCTGGTTCAACTTGTCAGCCGTCGGCTCATCGAACGCGTCACGGCCGAATCGTCGGCGCGCGACGCCGGGTTCGTTTCCGACGGCTCGGTGTTGCACGAGTTCGTCTATGCCGATACTCGACTTCGATTCGGCCTACATCCCGACAGCGCGGACGCCGTTCCGACTGACGCCGTTTCGCCGGAGTCCACCGCCCTCGGCGCCATTGCCAAAGAGGTCGTCGCGTACGCCGAACAGACCTATGACATGGTGATTGCCGTTCCCAACGAACGCCCCCTGGTGGACACCCCGCCTCCGATCAGTGAACCGTTTCGCTCGATACTCGACGCGTCTATGCTCAATCTGCTCAGGAAATTCGGCCTCCCGTACGTCGGGGTCGCGGGTGACGAGACCGACAGGCTCAAGCAGGCGGTTGACCGACTCGGCATACTGATGTGCGATTCATAACATGGCGTGTGTGCCCTATCGCGGTGGGGACGGTAGGCGGCGAGGAACATGGTCGAGAGTGTCCCGGCGCCGTTCGGTCGCAGATCCGGCGTCGTTGACCAGGTGCACACCCTGCACACCGAAGAGGTTCACCTGGCGACGGCGGCTGGAAGCAACTGTGCGTGCTCATGACATGGAACGCGATTTGCGGGCGATACCCGCCGAACGTGAACTCCTGTAGCTCAAGCTCTTGCGGGCGGTCGCCCGCGCCACCGACAATCACGTCCCGCAGCGTGCGACCGCCAACAACCTGGCGGTCACCCGGCCTCAAGTGGGCCGCATCGTCGAGAAGCTGCGATTGACCCCGCGGCACGCGGCCCACGCGAAGTGCTGGCCGTCAACATAGTCAATCATGATGCGATGGTCGCCGAACTCGTCACGTGGCCGTACACGTTCGGACACGACGCGGTCGACGACCCGGCGGGGGAGAGCTACGTGCGGGCGTCATGGAATCAGATAGAACATGCCGGGATCTCCTCGACGATGAGGACTATCGTGTGCTTCCCGCCCTGGCGACCACCGGTCCACCTTGGGTGGGCAAGTCGTCGCGTGTCGACCGTCGCCGTCTCGCCGGACAAGGTTGCTGGCACACACTCGAGCGGGTCCGTCGCACATTCCGAGCGAGCCCGCGACCTGGCATGCGCCTAGCTCACCCGATGCACTGGGGCACCATCCCCGCGAACGCCGTGCCGAGCTCCTCTGGCATGCGATCGTCGCCACTGCTCGGTCTTACGGGCCGTCTCACACCGCAGAAATATCCGACGGGTGCTGGGCGAGCGGGGTCACGTCGATGCTCATGTATTGGAACAGCGGTAGATTCCATAGAATCTCATGGAGTCGCTCGTTGTCCCGCACTTCGAAGATGCTGAGGTTGGAGTATTGGCCGACGAGTCGCCAGATGCTGACCCACTCGCCGTCGCGCTGCAGCTGCTGGGAGTACGCCTTCTCTCGGGCGAGAGTGTCGGCTCGTACGTCCGCATCCAGATCCTGCGGCAGCGCGACGTCCATCTTCACGGCAAAAAGCATGTGTCTCAGTCCTTGTCGAGTACGAAGTCGTACGTCACTTCTTGGCCACCGTCGACGTCGTGCGGGTCGAGGATGAGCTCCGGCTTGACGGCGTTGGCGACGTCGTCGTCGTTGTGCGCATCACCGGGGAAGTAGAGTTGGGTGGTGATTTGCTGGTAGCCGTCGGCCGCGACCTTGAGGTGCAGGTGTGCCGGACGCCACGGGTGCCAGCCTGCGGCAGAGATGAGATTCCCGCATGCCCCGTCGGTCGGAATCTGGTATGGCGCTGGCTTCATGGTGTGGATCCAGAACTGGCCCTGATCGTCGGTGGTCACCGTTCCGCGTAGATTCCATTCGGGGATTCCGGGTGCGAACTGCGAGTAGAAACCATCGGCGTCGGCGTGCCAGATCTCGATGACGGCATGCGGCAGCGGGGTGCCGTCGACGCCGCGCACCTGTCCCTGGAACAGCAACGGGGTGCCCTTCTCGCCGTCGCGGGTGGGCAGGATTGCGGCCGAACCCAGCTCAGGAGCGTCCGGAACGTAGTACGGGCCCTCGATTGTGCCTTTGCTGCCCTCGCGGGATTCGCCGGCCACTTCTTCGACCACGTGCTCTACCCAGACGTCGAGGAACAGCGGCCATTCACCGGTCTGGCCCACGTTGATGAGCCATGCCTTGAGTGCGTTGTATTCGTCGTACGTCACCTTGTGTTCGCGGACCGTCTCATGGACGGCTGAGAGAACTTGGCGGGCAAGCAGGCTGACGCGCTCGGGTGGAGTGTGGGCAGCCGCCTGCTTGTCGGAAGTGAAGCGCTGGGTGGCGTTCGCGCCGGAAGCGGCCGCGGTGGCCACTTCGGTAGCCGAGTCTGTCGAGGGGGCGTGGTCGATACTCATGGAGAACTCCTTGGGTGAAGGTTGTGCTCTTCGGGGCTGAAAATCATTGGTCGGTTCGGTATTTCGCGAGTTTGTCCGGGTCGATACGAACACCGAGTCCCGATCCCGGCAGGACGCTGAGAGTGCCGTCCCGAATCTCGAGACTCTCGGTGAGTAGGTCGTCACTCATGTCGAGGAAGTTGGACAGCTCGCCTGCCCGACGCGACGTCAGGTCGAAAGCGGCACCGAAGGCGACGGTGCATGCCGTGCCGAGCTGCCCGTCGATCTGGTTCCCCATCACCACGTCGACGCCTAGGCCCTCGCATAGGTGGTGGGTGCGCTGCGACGTGGTGAATCCGGTGCGAGCGGTCTTGATGCTCACCGCGGTTGCGGATCCGCCGAGAATTTCGCGGGTTACCTCGGCCGGGGTGGTCGCGGATTCGTCTGCCACGAAGGGGACATCGAGTTGCTGGACGAGCCAGCGTCGGCCGAGGACATCGTCGGCCGGGCACAGTTCCTCGGCGAGGGTCAGTCCGAGATCGGACATCTCTTTCATGGCGCGTGCCGATTCGGCGGCGGTCCAGCCTCGATTGCCGTCGACATACAGTTCGGTGTCGGCACCGAGGCCTTCACGGAGTGCTCGGACGACCGCGATATCGAGGGCTATCGGTCGACGGCCGACCTTGACCTTGAACACGTCGATTCCGTACGTCTCTCGCATCCTCGTGGCTTCGTCGACCATCGCCGCCGGGGTATCGAAACCGAGCATGTGACTCACCCGCATTCGGTCGGTGTATCCACCGAGCAATTCGGTCACGGGCAGGTCGAGTGTCTGCCCCAGCGCGTCCCAGATCGCCATGTCCACCGCGGATTTTGCTACCGGATTACCCACGGTGCGAGCAAGTTTGGCATGTACCACCTCACGCTCGACGAGGGTGAGGCCGATGATCGCGGGGGAGAAGAGGGTCTCGATCACCGTAGCCACGCCGCGCTGGGTCTCGCCGTACGTGAACGGCCTGGGGGGAGCGTCGGCGATACCCACAACACCGTCATCGGTGTGTACCCGAACGAGTACGTGCTCGGCCGCAGCGACCTCACCGCTGGCGAACTTCAACGGCTTTCGGTATGGAATCGAGTACGGAATTGCGTCGACTGCGACGATCTTCATGACATGTCCTTCAGCTCGGACGTCGGAACGGATGATTCGATACGCGGCAGCACTTCCGCGTCCTCGAGGGCACCGACGAGCGCATCGACGAGTGCCGACGGTCGGTCTCGGTGCCAGGCCAACGCAAGGTCGATGGTGCTCGCGCCGGCGATATCGCGGAAGACGACGCCGTTCAACTGCAGGGCGCGAACGGATTCGGGAACCAACGCAACACCCAACCCCGCCGCGACGAGTGCCAGCAGCACCGAAGTGTCCGGGGCTTCGTGTTCACGTCTCGGGCTGAAACCTGCAGCGCGACAGCTTGTCACCACAGCTTCGTTGACGACCGAATGAGTGTCGGAGTACATGACGAAGTCCTCGTAGGCCAAATCGGCGACGTCGAGCGCCGGTTCGGTGGAGAACCGATGATCGACGGGCAATGCGAGCACCAACGATTCCGTAGTGATTTTCCGTAACACCAGATCGTCACCGGCAACAGGAGGTCGCAGCACCGCAACATCGAGATGTTCCGAGCGCAGACCTTCGACCTGCGCCGGGGTGAGCAGGTCGCCGTGAATTTCCAGGGCGATTCCGGGCAGTCTCTGCTTGATCGCGCGCGCAATCGGAGGTAGTTGGTCGAAGGCGGCCGTGCCGGTGAAGCCGATGCGTACCAAGCCGTATCGGCCCTCGGCGATCCTTCGTACTCCTCGCGCGCTCTGCTCGAGATTGTCGAGGTTGCGGAGCGTCTCGCGGTAGAAGAACTCTCCCGCCGGGGTCAGGCTCACCTGCCGGGTTGTCCTGGCCAGGAGCGTCACACCCAATTCGGCCTCCAACTGGCGAACCGATTGAGACAGCGCAGGTTGAGCCAGATGTAGCCGGGTGGCGGCTTGCCCGAAGTGCCGAGTCTCGGCGACGGCCACGAAGTGGTACAGGTGCCGCAGTTCCATGACCGAGCCTTTCTGTGCTTTGTGGGGTGACCCTGACCACAGTAGAGATGGAATCCATCGTTGACAAAGACCTATTTACGTCTCATTGATAAGCAAGATTGATCAATAGACATCCAGGTTGGGCCTAGGCAAAGCCCTGGTGTGACGGCAACCACTCCCTGACACAGTCACTTGTAATCCAACTCGAGGCACCTGGAGGAACCCGTTATGACCGAAATGCTGGATCACGTGCAGAACAGAATCGACGGAGCGGTGATCGACGATGTCGCGGCGGGCATCTACCGCGCCAACCGCAGTATCTTCACCGACGAGGAGGTGTTCGAGCTCGAGATGAAGCACATCTTCGAGGGCAACTGGATATACCTCGCCCACGAGAGTCAGCTCCCAAACAACGGGGACTACTTCACCGTGCACATGGGTCGTCAGCCCGTCGTGATCACCCGAGACAAGGATGGCGAGCTGCACTGCCTCATCAACGCCTGCGCGCACCGCGGCGCGATGCTGTGCCGCCGCAAGACGGACAACCGCACCACTCTCACCTGTCCCTTCCACGGCTGGACGTTCCGAAACGACGGCACACTGCTCAAGGTCAAGGATCCCGACGGTGCCGGCTACCCCGACACATTCGACGTCGACGGATCGCACAACCTCACCAAGGTCCCACGCTTCGAGAGCTACCGCGGATTCCTCTTCGCGAGCCTCAACGACGACGTTTCGACCCTTGCCGAACATCTCGGCGACACCGTCAAGGTCATCGACATGCTCGTCGACCAGTCACCCGAAGGCCTCGAAGTGCTCCGCGGATCTTCGTCGTACACCTTCGACGGAAACTGGAAAGTGCAGGCGGAGAACGGGGCCGACGGCTATCACGTCAGCGCCGTGCACTGGAATTACGCCGCGACCACCTCACGTCGCAACAACGGTGAATCCAAGAACACCACCAAGGCGCTCGACGCCGGCGGCTGGGGCAAGTCCGGTGGCGGCTACTGGTCCTATCCCAATGGCCATCTGTGCCTGTGGACCTGGGCGGCCAACCCCCAGGACCGCCCGCTGTGGGATCAGATGGACTCGCTGAAAGAGAAGTTCGGCGATGCCAAGGGTGAATTCATGGTGAAGGGTTCCCGCAACCTGTGCCTGTACCCGAACGTCTATCTGATGGACCAGTTCAGCACTCAGATCCGGCACTTCCGGCCGATCGCACCGAACAAGACCGAGGTCACCATCTACTGCATCGCACCCAAGGGCGAGAGCAAAGAAGCGCGCGCACATCGGATCCGGCAGTACGAGGACTTCTTCAACGCTTCCGGCATGGCGACCCCCGACGACCTGGAGGAGTTTCGCTCGTGCCAGCTGACCTTCCAGGCGACCAATGCGCCGTGGAACGACATGAGCCGCGGTGCGGAGCACTGGCTCACCGGACCCGACCCCGTGGCCGAGGCACTCGACATGCCCGGTGTCATCTCGGCGGGTGTCAAGAACGAAGACGAGGGGCTGTTCCCAGTCCAGCATGGCTACTGGCGCAAAACCCTGCTGTCCGCTCTCGACAAGCAACGCGCAGCCAACTCCGCACCCGCTGCAGCACAGGAGGTCTGACATGACTGCCACCGTCGTCAACACCGATACCGCGCAGCCCGCCTCATCGCGGCTGATCACGCAGACGTCCATCGAGCAGTTCCTCTACCGCGAAGCGCGCTACCTCGACGATCGTGAGTTCGAGAAATGGCTCACGTGCTACGCGGACGACGTCGAGTACTGGATGCCCTGCTGGGATGACAACGACCTGCTCACCGAGGATCCCCAGACCGACATCTCGCTGATCTACTACGAGAACAAGGGTGGGCTGGAAGATCGCGTGTTTCGCATCCGGACCGAACGGTCCAGTGCCACGTCGATACCCGAACCGAGGACCAGCCACAACATCAGCAACGTCGAGGTCATCGAGCGTCGGGGAGATATCGTCGACGTCCGATTCAATTGGCACACGATGTATTTCCGCTACAAGACCATCGATCCGTACTACGGAACATCGTTCTACACGATCGACTTCTCCGGCGACTCGCCGCTCATCCGGCGCAAGACCGTGGTGCTGAAGAACGACTACATCCACCACGTCGTCGACATCTATCACTTCTGATTCGTCTGCCGTAACCCCCGAGGAGTTCCACCGTGAGTCATTCTGTCGCACTGTCCTTCGAGGACGGCGTCACCCGCTTCATCACCTGCGAGGAGGAACAGACCGTCGCCGACGCCGCCTACCGGTCGCGGATCAACATCCCCCTCGACTGCCGAGACGGTGCGTGCGGAACATGCAAGGCCCTGTGCGAATCCGGTGAGTACGACGGCGGTACCTACCTCGACGACGCGCTCTCGCAGTCCGAATCCGACGAGGGCTACTGCCTTCCCTGCAGCATGAAGCCCACGTCCGATCTCGTTCTTCAGATCGCCAGCACCTCGGCGGTGGCGAAAACCCAAGCGGCGACGCATGAGACGGTCGTGACCGCCGTCGAGAAACTCTCTCCCACGACCGTGCGACTTGCCGTCGAGGCCCCGGCAGGCGGCACACTCGCCTTCCTCCCCGGCCAGTACGTGAACATCACCGTCCCAGGGTCCGAGGAGACCAGGTCCTACTCGTTCAGTTGCGTGTCGGGATCGGACGAACTCGAGTTCCTGATGAAACTCACACCGGGCGGCCTGATGTCCACCTACCTGAGCGACACGGCGGCCGTGGGCGACAAGATCTCGTTCACCGGCCCACATGGAAGTTTCTTTCTGCGCGAAGCTCAGAGACCTGCGCTGCTGTTGGCCGGCGGTACCGGGCTGGCCCCGATCCTGTCGATCCTGCGTACCTTGGCGGCCGAATCAAGTACTCGTCCAGTGCATCTCGTGTACGGATCGAGCACCGACGACGACGTCGTCCAGCTGGACGAACTCGCCGACCTGGCCGGGACGCTCGACTCGTTCACGTGGGATCACTGCGTCTCGGATCCCTCGACCACCGCTGCGAACAAGGGGTACGTCACTGCCCTGTTGACCGACGCACACCTCAACGGCGGTGATGTCGCGGTCTACCTCTGCGGTCCGCCTCCCATGGTCGAGGCCGTTCGAACGCACTTCACCGAGGCCGGCATCGAACCCACTGGCTTCTACTACGAGAAGTTCGCACCCTCGTTGGCAGCCGCGAAAGAAAGTCTCGGCGACGAAACAAAATCGGCTACCGAGGATGTGGCGGACGACCACCGGACGACGGTCGACGAGCCGATAGATGTATCGGTCGACGCGAAGGTCGTCACCACGGAACAGGCCGCCGACGGAGCTGCCTGGACGCCTGCCTTCGAGGCGCGGAGCATCTTCGGTCGAGCAGTATTCGGTCCACGCGTAGCGGAACCTCTACACCCGCACAGCACGGGCTTCTCGGCGTCCGAGGAAGTGGACACCATGCGCGCGATCGCGGGACAGCGCGTCGCGGTGGCCGGTTCGGCGGCCGATCGCAGCCAGTTGGACGACAATTCCGATCTCCTGCTCACGCCGGAAGCGCACTCCGTCGCCGCGCAACGTATCTGGACCGCCCGAGACGTCCAGCCGCTGGTCGAGCGCATTCCGGAATCGGTACCGGCGTCTGATTCGGGTTCGGGGTACGAGATCGGCGAGGAACATCCCTCGGTGCACGAGTCGGATGCGGTGTTCGAGGCCAGGCGCGCTCTCGAACTCGGTGCCCTGGAACTGGTGATAGGCCGGTTGTCGTCACAGCAGATCTCCGGTTACCGGTTGCTGGCCGAGACCACCACCCGCTATGTCGACGGTGATCGTTTCGTCGACGCCGCCGCATACACCGAAACCAACGCTGCCTTCCACGACTACCTCTTCACCCAGACGGGCAACGAGCATCTGCTGCAGGCTTATCGAGCCCTCGGAGTGAAAGCGGCGATGGAGGACGTGCTGCGCAACGCGACCTGGTGCGATCCGCTCTGCGCCCAGGACCACTTGGATATCGTCGACGCGTTCGAGGCCGGGGACCGTGAGCGCGCCCGGACACTGATCGCCGATCACGCCGACCGCTCGAAGGCGACGATGAAACGCGCTATGCACCAATCCCAGACGAACAAACGTCCCAAGTTCGTCAGCCCGGGCCGATTCGCAGGCAAGATCGTGCTGATCACCGGCGCGGCTCAGGGCATCGGCGAATGCGTCGCCCGAAGGATCGCTGCCGAAGGGGGATCTCTGATCCTGGCCGACCGATCCGAGTTGGTCGAACAGCTGACCGAGGAATTTCACCGAGACGGTGTCGAGGCCGCCCCCGTGATCGCCGACCTCGAAACGTGGGAAGGTGCTTCGTCGGTGGTGAACGCCGCACTCGCAGCACACGGACGCGTCGACGTCTCCATTCACGTCGTCGGCGGCACCATCTGGGCCAAACCGTTTGCCGAGTACCCGCCCGAACAGGTCGAGAAGGAAATCTCCCGGTCGCTCTTCCCGACGCTGTGGTCCTGCCGAGCCGTGATTCCGCGCATGATCGAACGTGGTGCCGGCACCATCGTCAACGTCTCCTCGGTCGCCACCCGCGGCATCCACCGGGTCCCTTACGCAGCAGCGAAGGGGGGCGTCAATGCCATCACTGCGACTCTTGCCCTCGAGGCGGCACCGCACGGTGTTCGTGTTGTAGCCACCGCTCCAGGCGGCACCGACGCACCGGCACGACGCGTCGCTCGTGGGCCCGCACCCTCGACTGAGCAGGAAAAAGACTGGTACCAGGCCATCGTCGACCAAACCGTGGAGTCCTCGCTGCTCAAACGCTACGGAACACTCGACGAGCAAGCCGCAGCGATCTGCTTCCTCGCCTCCGACGAGGCGTCCTACATCACCGGCACCGTACTCCCGGTGGCCGGCGGCGATCCGGGCTGAGACATGACTATCTTGGTTCGATCTCCGGACGCACTCTCGTTCCGCAGATACGGTGACGTGATGTCACCCTCACCGTTGATCGGTCGCGGTGAACTGCTGGACGTCCTGGTCCGGGCAGTCGACGCCTCCGGGACGACGTCGACCTTCGTGGTGATGACCGGACCGACCGGCATCGGTGCATCGTCGATTCTTCGAGAGCTGGAACGGACTGTAGGCACCGAGGGGCACCGCACGGTCGTACGGCGCACCGGAGCAGTGCCATGGGAAACACAGGTGCCGTTCGGCCTCGTCACGCAGCTCGTCCCCGCAATCGACTTCAGTGGGTCCGATCCGGTCGACTGGGGAAACCGCATCGCCGACGCGTTGCCGAGGGATGGGGGAACAGTCCTGCTGATCGATGATGCGCACGACTCCGACCCCGACTCGCTACGTGCGCTCTCCTCGGCCGTCCGACACCACCGAGCTGCTGGTCTGGCAGTGGTGTGTATCCGAAAAGTGTTGCCGGACGGAAATATCGAGGCCCATCGGGTTCTCGATCGCGCCGCAGACCTGTCGTTGGCCGTACCGGCACTGACGGTATCGGCCATAGCCGAGCTCGCCGCACTGCAGGGGATAATTCTGTCACCGTCCTCGTCTGCGCACTTGACGCGTCACACCGGAGGACGTCCTCGACACGCACTGGCGCTGCTGGACGAGGTGCCACGCGACACCTGGAAGAGTGTTCGTCCGGATCTACCCGCACCTGCTTTCGTGGAGGCCGATGTTCGGTCGACGCTCGAGCTCTGCACACACGAGGCGCGGCGTCTGGTCAGAGCCGTCGCCGTCCTCGACAGCGGCCGCCCGCTGACCACGGTGTGCGAGGTCGCCGACATCGACGACCCCTGGCCGGCTGTCGATCTCGCAGAGCAGCTCGGACTTGTAGTCGTCAGGCGCAGCTCCGCTGCGACAATCCTCGAAGCTCCCGATCGGACGGTCCGCGCGGCCGTGCTCGCGACGATGAGCAGAGTCGAGCGCGCGCACGTGCACCGAGCGGCTGCCGCAGCCGAGGCCGACCCGGCCGACCAGCTCGCGCATCTGGTCGAAGCATCGCCGCTGCCCGATCCGCTGGTGTCGGACCGCTTGGACGCACTCGCCGCGTCCCGTGCCGGGAAAGGTGAATGGGCAACGGCAGCGCGGCTCTACCTCCTGTCGAGTCGGTCGACCGAGGAACCACAGGCGCGAGAGGATCGCCTGGTTCGCGCAGTGGACGCCCTCATCGGCGCCGGGGACATGCGCACAGCTTCGGATTACATCGCCGAGATCGAAAGTCTTCGCGAAACCCCGACTCGCAATGCCGTTCTCGGATACCTGGCAATTCTGCGGGGACGGCCCAACGAAGCTGAAGCCCGGCTCACTCGGGCTTGGCAGATGGTGCGGACGCGGCACGATCCCGAGGTCGCTGCCGTGATCTGCCATCGACAGGTACTGCACAACCTGGCCCGCTGCGACGGTGCCAACCTCGTGTTGTGGGCTGACCGCGCAGTCGAACTCGTCGGAGCCGACCACGCAACGGCGGTGGAGGCGCAGTCGATTCGAGGTCTCGGGCTCGCGGGCACTGGCCGTGTCGCAGAGGCACTCGACAGTTACCGAGACCTGTGGGGCCACGCCAGCACCGGGGCCGTCGGACAGCGCGTGCAGATGGGTGCCGGCTGGCTGCACTTCGCCACGGACCACATCGATCTCGCACGCTCCGAACTCGAAGCCGCAGCACCGACCGACTTCCTCGGCGGTTCGACTCGAATCTCGTTGTGGGCTCACGGATGGTTGGCTCGCACCTACTTCGTCACCGGCGAGTGGGATGCCGCGCTTCGGCTGGTCGGTGCAGGTAGCGACCTGGCGGATCGTTCCGGTGCGGCATTGATCGTTCCACTTCTACAGTGGACCGCCACGCAAATTCACGCGCTGCGCGGGGACTGGGAAGCCGCCGCGGCAAGCGCGCACCGCGGGGAATCCGGCGCGCGTGACTACGCGATCATGCGAGTGCCCACAGCCTTGGGACGTGCTGCGATCGCGGAGGCTCGCGCCGACTATGCCGGGGTCATTCGAGCATTGGCACCGTTGACAGAGCAGTGGGCCCACGCCGACGTCTCCGAACCCGGCTTCTGGGCGTGGCCCGACGTATACGCCAACGCGTTGATAGTCGAGGGCCGACTCGACGAGGCCGACAAGTTCTTGATTCCGCACGAGGCCAAGGTGCGCGAGCGAGGCCATCGATCTGGACACGCTCGCCTTGCCTGCGCGCGTGGCCGGTTACACGGCGCCATCGGCGACCTCGATTCTGCGCGAGCATCATTCGAGGACGCGCTGGCCTCGTTGGCACCACTACCCCTGACGTACGATCGCGCCCGAGTCAACTATGCCTACGGTCAGAACCTGCGCAGAGCCGGGAAGCGACGCGATGCCGATGCCGTCGTCAGCGCCGCTCGCGAGGGCTATCTCGCACTGGGTGCCACCACGTACGTTCGGCGGTGCGACCGTGAGCTCAAGGCAGGCGGTGTGCACGCTGTTCTGAAGAACCGGGCTCACGACGCGTTGACATCGCAAGAGGATGCCGTCTCGAGTCTGGTCGCCACAGGAATGACCAATCGCGAGGTCGCCGCCGAATTGTTTCTGTCGGTCAAGACTGTTCAGTTTCATCTGACCCGGGTGTACGCCAAGATGGGCATCCGTTCGAGAGCTGAATTGGCAGCTGCCCGGTCGACCGATGAGGCCTCGTCAACGTGATTGGAAGACAACAGCTTTCGTCATGCCGAGGTAAGCGCTAGGCAAAGCCCTGGTGTGATTCAGCACACAGTTTGAGACAGTGATTCAACCCGCTCGGCCGTCAGCGCCGATTCAGTTTCCAAGCGGTACTCCCTGACCGAAAAGGATCCCCGATGAATGCCCCGGACTCCACCGAAAACACCAGTTGGGCCAGCGACCGACACCGCCGAAGTGTGTTGTGGATCGTTGCACTGTCCACGGCAGCCATTGTTTTCGACGGCTACGATCTCGTCGTCTACGGCACCGTGTTGCCGACTCTACTCGCAGATTCAGCTCAGCTGGGCGCGCTGGATCCAGAGACGGCAGGTGCGCTCGGCTCCTACGCCCTCATCGGAGTCATGGTCGGCGCGTTGACGGCCGGTGCTTACGGTGATCGGATCGGTCGACGCAGAACGATGTTGACGTGCATCGTCTGGTTCTCGGTGGGGATGGGGGCGACCGCACTCGCACAGAACATCACGATGTTCGGGATACTTCGGTTCTTGACCGGTATCGGAGTCGGCGGCCTCGTCGCCACCGTCGGAGCGATGATCGCCGAGTTCGCACCGCCCGGACGACGAAACTTGTTCAACGCCATCGTCTACAGCGGCATCCCGGCAGGCGGCGTGCTGGCATCGCTGGCCGCGATCACCCTGCAGGATTCGATCGGCTGGCGCGGCCTGTTCTGGATCGGCGCACTCCCGCTGTTCGTGCTGCTGCCGCTGGCTCTGCTTCGGATGCCGGAGTCACCGCGGTGGCTGTTGGCGCACGGACGCGTCGCCGATGCTCAGCAGATCTGTGCTCGAACCGGCATTCCGATGCCTGAGGCCGAACCCGCCATCACCGGGGATCGCGTCGGGTTCGCCGCTCTGGCTCGCAAACCGCTGCTGCGCCCGACGGCCCTTCTCGGTCTGATGAGCTTCTCCGGCCTATTGCTGACCTACGGCCTCAACACCTGGCTTCCACAGATCATGTCCGAGGCCGGATACAACGCCAAGGGCTCACTGTCATTCCTGTTGGTGCTCAACGGCGGTGCCATCATCGGCGGGCTGATTGCCTCTCGTGTCGCCGACCGCACCGGACCGCAACGCGTCATCGCGGTCACCTTCTGCCTCGCCGCGTTGTCATTGGTTCTGCTGACGCTGAATTTCCCGCTCGGTGTCCTACTGGTCGCCGTTGCAGGCGCAGGCATCGGGGCCATCGGCACCCAGGTCTTGATCTACGGATTCGTCTCGAACTACTATCCCACCACCGCCCGCGCAGCAGGTGTTGCGTGGTGCGCCGGATTCGGCCGGCTCGGGGGCATACTCGGACCGCTACTCGGCGGCATCTTGCTCGGAGCCGGCATCGCGTCGTCGACGGCGTTCTACATCTTTGCTGTCGTGGCGCTGCTCGGAGCACTCGTCACGACCGCTGTCCCCGCGGTTCGGGCACTGCGCCAGTCCGATCGAGTATCCAGCGAACCGGTGAAAGTGGCTGAATGACGGATATTTTCGAGAGACTGGCATCGAGCGAACTGCCGGAACGTCGCCCGCCGAGTCTGCGTACCCTGCGCGCCGACTTCGGCTGGCAGTACGTCGGAGCGGGGGCAACCGGCGTGCTGTTCAGCGCGACCGGGCCCGTTGCGGTCATCATGGGTGCCGCAGCAGCCGGGTCGCTCACCGCCGCGCAGACGGCGTCGTGGGTCTTCGGAGTATTCGTGCTCAACGGCATCCTCACTGTGGTGGCGAGCTGGGTGTACCGGATGCCGCTGAGTTTCTTCTGGACCATTCCGGGCACTGTTCTGGTCGGTCAGTCGCTGGCATCGTTGACTTGGCCGGCAGTAGTCGGGGCCTACCTCGCCACCGGGATACTCATCATCGTGCTCGGAGCCACCGGTGTGGTCTCGAAGCTGATGGCCATTCTGCCGCACAGCGTGGTGATGGCGATGGTCGCCGGAGCGTTTCTGTCGTTCGGAACCGGAGTCGTACAGTCTGTTTCGTCCAACGTGCTCGTCGCCGGCAGTATGGTCGTGGCGTGGTTGGCCCTGACCCGATCTGATACTTGGTCGAAACGGGTACCTCCAGTTCTCGCCGCATTGGTCGCCGGGCTCGGTGCTCTCGCACTGACCGGCGGATACGCCCGAGTGAGCGGCCCGGCGACCGAACTGCCCCTGGTCGGTCTTCCCGAACTCGTTGCGCCGTCGTTCAGCGGGGCAGCGATGGCACAGTTGGTGATACCGCTCGCCATCACCGTGGTCGCAGTACAGAACGGGCAGGGTGCTGCAGTATTGAATTCTGCGGGCCACCGGCCGCCGATGACCGTCGTCACCATCGCCTGCGGCGTCTGGTCACTTCTGGTCGCGCCGCTGGGTGCGGTGTCGACATGTCTTGCCGGTCCGACCAACGCATTGCTCGTCGCTGTGGGTGACCGGTCGCGGCAGTACATCGCGGGAATGACCTGCGGCGTATTGGCCATCGTGGTAGGTGTCCTCGCGCCGCTGCTGGTGCGAGGTCTGGCCGTGGTACCCGCAACATTCATAGCCGCTCTCGCAGGCCTGGCCATGCTCGAGGCGCTGCGCGGTGCATTCACTGCCGCGTTCTCCGGCTCGACCGGTCGGCCGGTACTGGCGCCCCTGATCACCTTGCTGGTCACCATCTCCGGTACCGATGTCGGAGGGCTCGGCGCACCGTTCTGGGGACTCGTCGCAGGTGTTGCAGTGACTTTCCTGCTCGACCGCCGACAGTAGAGGCGTTGTTCTGCCGAAATTCAGTCGAGGATTGCGGTTGCCTCGACCTCTACCAGTACGTCTGGTTCGAAGAGATAGTCGACGCCTATGAGCGAGGCGGGCGGCATGGGAACAGGTAGTCCGATCTCCACAGCGACCTGTTCGACACCTGCCATGAACTCGGCGATCTTCTCGGGTGCCCACTGGGTGACGTAGAACGTCAGCCGCAATACGTCACCGAACGTCGCGCCCGCACCCGCCAAGCCGAGCGCGGTGTTATGCAGTGCCTGTGCAACCTGACCCGCAAGGTCGCCCGGGGCCACGGGGGTTCCGTCGGTCCGGCCTGCGATCTGGCCGCTGACGTGTACGTGGCGCGTTCCGGTGCCTACAGCGACGTGATGGTAAGGCACGTGCTGGGTCATGCCTTCTGGACTGGAATAGGTGACGGACATGGAGTTCCCTTCGATGGTTGCGGCTAGGTATAGCATTGATACCTGGTACACCAAAGGAACTTCAAGGAGACGTGGTTTCATGACGGATACCTCGGCCGCGCCGGGTGAACTCACTGTCAGCGCACCCCACCGCGAGCTGCTCGATCAGGTTCTCGACAAATGGTCGCTGGCCGTCCTCAACGAACTCTGCGAACAACCCTGTCGCTTCAACGAACTGCGTCGCGCGATCCCGACCGTGACACAGAAGTCGCTCACCGCGACACTGCGCAAACTCGAACGAAACGGGATTATCGAAAGGGTTCTGCTCAGTTCGCGTCCCGTCGCCGTCGAGTACCGAATCACTCCTCTGGGCAAGACGCTCCGGCCACCGATCGACGTCATCCTGCACTGGGCAACCGACCATATGCCGGAGATCGAACGAGCTCGCGAGCGCTTCGACCTCGCATGACCATGAACTGGCCCAGCACGCCGACACACAGTGGAACCCGAGCTCGGTCAGTGCTCACCGCTGTCATCACGGCTTTGCGACCGGATCAGCGCATGGCCCGTCCTGCGGATCCTAGGCTTTGAGCCGCTTCGATGACGCGTCCCGCCATCGCCGTTTCGGCAGGCTTGCCCCAGGATCGTGGGTCGTAGGCCTTCTTGTTGCCGTACTCGCCATCGATTTTCAGTACCTGGTCGTATTTGCTCATCATGTGCCCCGCGATGGACCGGGTGAACGCGTACTGGGTATCGGTGTCGACGTTCATCTTGACCACGCCGCTGCCGACCGCAGCGGCGATATCCGAGGCGCTCGAACCCGAACCACCATGGAAGACGAGGTCGAAGGGCTTGTCCTTCCCCGTCTCACCGCCGATCACGGCTTGGATGTCCGCAAGAATCTCAGGCCGCAGATGCACCGACGCGGGGTTGTAGACACCGTGGACGTTGCCGAACGTCAGCGCCGTCATGTATCGACCTCGCTCGCCCGCTCCCAGCGCGGCAATCGTTGCGCGTGCATCGTCGACCGTGGAATACAGCTGCTCGTTGATCTCGTGTGAGATACCGTCTTCTTCACCGCCCACCACTCCCACCTCGATCTCGAGAATGGTGTTCGCTTTGATGGACTCTTCGAGCAGTTCTCCGGCAATACGGAGGTTTTCGTCGAGGGGAACGGCAGATCCGTCCCACATGTGTGACTGGTACAGCGGATCGAGTCCCCGCCCTCGGCGTTCGATCGCGTCGGCGAGCAGCGGTCGTACCCAATCGTCGAGATTCTCGACGGGGCAGTGGTCGGTATGCAGGGCAACAGAAACCGAGTAGTGCCGCGCAACCTCATGGGCGTACAACGCCAGCGCCTTGGATCCTGAGAACCTGTCCTGAACCTTGTTGCCGGACAGATACTGTGCGGTCCCAAGCGACACCTGAATGATGCCGTCGCTCTCTGCCTCGGCGAAGCCCTGCAGCGCGGCATTGAGTGTCTGCGAGCTCGTCACGTTGATTGCCGGATAAGCAAAGCCACCAGCTTTCGCACGGTCCAACATCGCAGCGTACTGATCCGGGGTTGCTATCGGCATGAGGTGTCCAATCAGGGGAGGGAGAGGGGAGGGGGATCAGTGGTCGCAGCCGCACGAATTTCGGTGATGGAACGTCGTCGGTACGGCAATCTTTCGAGGCGGGCCGTCGTACCCCTCTATACGTTCGAGCAACAGCTCCACGGCGGTGCAGCCGATTGTTCGGACGTCTTGCGCCGACGCGGTCAGTCGGGGCTCGAACAACTCTGACCACTCGAAGTCATCGTAACAGGCGAAGGCCAGGTCTTCCGGTATCGAAAGACTCAGACTGCGAGCAGCTTTGAGGGAACCGATGGTCATCGAGTTGTTCATCGACACCAACGCGGTGGGTCGATCGGGCCCCGCCATCAGCCGACGGACCTCCGTCTCGGCCGCCTCGACGCTCGAATTACCTTCCAGAACCAGAACTGGGTCCAACGCGATACCTCGATCTGCCAGCGCGGCCGCGTATCCGTCGAACCTCTCGGTGGTCGACGAGATACCCACGAGGCCGCGCACGACGGCGACGCGACTATGGCCACGATCGAGTAAGTGCGCTGTCAAATCATATGCAGAAGTGTAGTTTTCGGTACCGACATAATCGCAGTCGATGTCGAGCGCGCGGTCGAGCAGCACCAGCGGGGTATTCGACGCAAGGATATTCGGAATGGTGACTCTCTCCGATCCCGCGGCGGGGGCCAATATCAGCCCATCCACCTGTCGATCCAACAGCGAGTCGACGACCTTTGTTTCGGATTCAGGCTCGTCGTGGGAGTCGCCGAGGATGAGCACGAACCCGGCCGCGGAAAGACGCTGTTCCACAGCGTGTACGAGACCACCGAAGTATGGATTGGTGAACGCGGAAATAGACAGTCCGATGGTGTGCGTCTTACCGGCCGCGAGCGATCGCGCAACCACATTCCGCCGATAGCCGATCTTGTCGATCGCCGCTTCGACGTTTGCCCGAGTGGCCGGGTTGACCTTGCGCGTTCCGTTGAGCACGTGCGAGACGGTCGAGACCGACACACCCGCGATCCGTGCGACATCGTCCATCGTCGCCATGTCAGTTCCGCCGTGCCGCGGCCGGCCTCGATGGGCTCATCGCAGACGCACAACTCGATCGGCGCGACCAGCCGTCGAATCGATCAGTTCCGCGTTCCTCTCATCGGACCCCAGGGCCCAGAACGCTGCTTCCTCTGGAGACTTGCCGTACGCCTCGTGCCGGCGCACAAGTCTTTCGTGTCGCAATTCGGTTGTCGGTGCCAAGAACCACACCTCGTCGATCAGAGCGCAGGCCCTCGGCCAGGCATCGCTGTCCATCAGTAGGTAGTTGCCTTCGGTGATGACAAGTGGAACCGTCGGCAGCACCGGAATGGACGATCCGATCGACTCCTCGATTTCGCGGTGAAATCTGGGTGCGTACACGATGGGATCGTTCTGCTGCTGACCGCGGATCGCGGAGATCAGACGCGCGTACCCGTCGTCGTCGAAGGTGTCGTGCGCCCCTTTGCGGTCGAGGCGGCCCAGCGCGAGCAATACTTCGTTGGCCAGGTGGAAGCCGTCCATCGGCACCAGGATGGCGAGTTCGGGACCGAGCGCCGTGACGAGTTGGTCCGCGACAGTGGACTTCCCGGCACCGGGAGCGCCGGTGAGTCCGAGGATGTGACGTTCTCCTGGGACCGCGAGCGTCCGGGCCAGCTCCACCAACTCGTCGAGCGTGGCGCTGTGCACGTCTTGGTCGATCGTCACGATCACTCTACTTCCAGGTCTGTGGGGCGGGGAGTCGGTGAAGCCAGGCGCGGGGCCCGACCACGGAACATCGGAGGGCAGCGACACGAGCTGCCCGATCGATACAGGACACCAGGCCGTCGTGCTGTGCAGAGCTGTCGTGCTGGGTAGAGCTGCCCTGCTGGGTGCAGAAGTACGAGTAGGCACCGTGAAAAGCATCTCCGGCACCCAATGTATCAACCACCGTCACGGGCTCGACGGGCACCGAACCGGACTTTTCGCCCGACCACCATTCGACGGGTGCACCGCCGTGTGTGGTGACGACGATGCGTACCCCGGCGCTCACCAATGCGGTGGCCGTCGTGCTCGTGTCCTCGGAACCTGGCATCCGAAAGTCGTCCGAGCACACCATGTCCGACGCGAACGGGATTAGTTCTTCCATGACGGGCTTCCAGCGACCTGCATCGACTACCACCGTGATTTCTCGTGCCGCAGCACATTCGGCTGCGGCACGAGCGATAAGGGGATGATGGCCGTCCACCAGAACGACATCGGCCTTGGCCACAACGTCGGTGAGATCGTCCGGTGGTGTCGCCGCCGAGTCCACGCCGTCCGCAGACACCACCGACCTGTCGCCTGTGGCGTCGACGACGGATACTGCCGACACTGGGACCGTGCGGATGCTGCCCACAGCGGCGTCGACGACGCTGACGCCGAACTCGGCCAGATCCGCCCTGATCAATTCGGCAACCGGACCGTCGCCGAGTGCGGTGACCAGGATCGCGTCGCCGCCCAGCGCAGCGAAGGTGACGGCTGCGTTCGCAGCCGGACCTCCAGCAGCGACGAACTGGGCGAGCGAGGTGATCTTTTCGTTCGGTCCGGGGGGCTGAGCAATTCGATGGATTACATCGAGAGTTGCCAGTCCCACGAAAACGCCGGTGGGTCGCTTCGGTTCAGATTCCGGCACGTTCTTCATCGGACGGCTCCTCGGCGCCGGTCATCAGCGCCACGACCTCGGACATCGTCCGATTCTTCGGATCGACGACCCCGGCGCGTTTGCCAAGACGGTGTATGTGAATGCGATCCGCGACCTCGAACACGTGCGGCATGTCGTGACTGATGAGAACGACGGGAATGCCGCGGTCGCGGATCGAACGGATCAGGTCGATTACCTGACCCGACTCACGAACGCCCAGAGCAGCGGTCGGCTCGTCCATGATTATCACGCCGCGCCCGAATGCCGCCGCACGTGCCACCGCGACGCCTTGTCGCTGTCCACCGGACAGAGTCTCGACGGCCTGATTCACCGACTTGATGCCGATCTTGAGATCCACGAGATGCTGGGACGCGTCCTGACGCATCCGCGGCATGTCCAGCCTCCGGAACACACTGCCCGCGATGCCTTTTCGTCGCACCTCTCGTCCGAGGTAGAGGTTCGAGGCGATGTCGAGTGCCGGCACCACCGCGAGGTCCTGATAGACCGTCTCGATACCGGCGGCTCGGGCGTCTCGGGTGTTCTTGAACGATACGGGCGAACCGTTCATCAGGATCTCGCCGGCATCCGGTACCACCGCACCCGCCAGAGCCTTGATGAGACTGGACTTTCCCGCACCGTTGTCGCCGATGACGGCAAGAACTTCGCCCGCTCGGAGTTCGAAGTCGGCACCGTTGATGGCAGTCACGTTGCCGTACTTCTTGACCAGACCGTGTGCTTCGAGAACAGGTTCACCGCTCATTGTGATCTCCTGCGTGCGAATTGATCCACGGCCACCGCGACGATCACAAGAATTCCGGTCGCGATGTTCTGGTACAGACTGTCGACACCGGCCTGGGTGAGTCCGTTACGGAGAACGCCGACGATCAGCGTTCCCACCAGAGTTCCGCCGACGCCGCCGCGCCCGCCGAACAAACTCGTTCCGCCGATGACCACCGCGGTGATCGTCTCGAGGTTGGCGTTCTGGTACGCGTTCGGATCGGCGTTCGGGATACGACCCAGTGCCGCCCAGGCGGCGATGGCCGCGATGACTCCCGTCGCGATGTAGACGGAGAACAGCACCCGCCCGGTCTTGATGCCCGACAGAGCCGACGCCTGCGGGTTTCCACCTACCGCGTAAATGTGTTTGCCCCAGGAGGTTTGAGACAACGCGTACCACACGACGATGTAGACCAGCACCATCGCGACCACGCCGAAGGTGGTCGAGAACGAGCCGATTTTGAACGACGTGCCGAGGAAAGTGAGCGGTCCCTCTTCCACGCGGTACGTCTCGGAACCCGCGAGGAGGCGAGTGGCCGCCTGGATCGCAGTGAACGTACCCAGAGTGACGATGAACGGTGGGAGTCGCAGCATCGTGACGAGCCCGCCGTTGAGGGCACCGAACGCCATGCACACCAGCAGCGTCGACCCCAATGCGACGACCGGACCATTCGCTCCAGCGCTCTGCGCCATCACGATCGTTCCGAACACGGCGACCGCACCGATCGAGAGATCGATACCGGAGGTGAGGATGATGAGTGTCTGGCCGACGGCGAGAATGCCGACCACGACGGACTGTTGCAGGATCAGCGAGACGTTTTGCGGATTGAGGAATGAATCCGAGACCGAGCTGAAGACGATGATTGCGATGAACAGTGCGGCCAACGGACCGAGCAACGGTTCACGCAAGATGCTGTCTACGTTGAACCGGCTCGCCACCGTCGGCTTCGCTGTCGCTGGAGCGCCAGAGGTCATGTTGGAGATCAGCCCCAGCAGTTCTGTTCGCCCCAGGCGGTGTCTTGCGACTCGAGCCCGGCTACTGGCTTGTCCGTGATGAGCTGCGAGCCCGTGTCGTTGAATCCGCTGGGCTTGGTTCCGTCCTTCGCGAACGCGACCACGGCATCCACGCCCTGTTCGGCCATCTTGGCTGGGAACTGCATGACCGTCGCGCCGATCTTTCCGGCCTTGACGTCCGCGACGCCCGTGCAGCTGCCGTCGATGGAGCCGATGGTGACCTGAGCTTCCTTGCCTGCAGACTGGATGGCTTGGTAGGCGCCCGCTGCTGCCGGCTCGTTGATGGTGTAGAGCGCGTTGGTTTGTGGTGCGCGCTGGATGAGGTTCTCCATCGCGGTCTGCGCCTTGGTCTGATCGCCGTTGGTGTTCTCCTGACCGACGATCTCCGGCGAATCGTTGGTGAGGCCCATTCCCTCCAGGAATCCGTCGTGACGGAAGGAGTCGACGGTTCCGCCTGCCGTTCCGTCGAGCATCACGACCTGCGGTGCCGTCGTGCCGAGCGCGGCCTTGACCCACGCGCCCTGGCTGACGCCGGCTGCCCTGTTGTCGGTGGCGAAGGTGGCATCGACCGCGTCCTCAGGGTCGGTTGCCGTGTCGAGTGCGATGACGATGACGCCTGCGTCGCGCGCGTTCTGGATCGCATCGAGCACACCCGTCGAGGAGTTGGGCGTGATCAGGATCCCCTTGACGCCCTGGCCGACCATGTTCTCGATGGCCGAAACCTGTCCCTCGTTGTCACCGTCGAAAGCGCCCGCCAGCGCGACCAGCTCGGCGCCGCTCTTGTCGGCCTGGGCCTGCGCGGCCTCGCGCAACTTCACGAAGTACGGGTTCGAGTCCGTCTTGGTGATCAGGCCGACTTTCACGCTGTCGGAGTCGGAACCGCTGCTGCACGCAGTCAGGCCCAGGACCAGCGAACTGGCCATCACGACCGTTCCGATCGTGAGCGTGGTCCTGCGGCGAAGAGTGAACATGTGGACTCCCTTGTCCCCGTTGCGACGCTGTTCGCGTTGCGTGATTGGAGGAGCTTAAAACCTATACAAGCGCTTGCGCATGCGCTTTCGCGAAATTGATTCTGGCCTTGCGCGGCGGTGTTCCTTACCGCAATGATCGCGCGTGCGCGAAGGTCTCCTGTGCGCTCTCGAGACCGGGGAGTAGGGCGAGGGGCCATTCCGTCGCCCGTTCCCACCGCTGAAAGTTCGTGTACGGGCACATGTACAGACGCGACTTCGATGCGCGCGAGGAAATCCGCCTGCGCTGGCGGGGTTCCATTTGTCAGCAAGGGTCTGCCCGCGGGCGGGGACTTCAAAGAACGATCAGTCGGTCAAACGAATGAATCTTGTGCGGGAGCCCTCGGCGTTTGCGCGCTGTGCATAGTCTGACCAGTCGGAGTCCGTTTTGTCCGACAGGAGCGTGCACAGGTGAGTTCACCATTTCTGACCAAGGGACAGAACATCACGCTACCGGCTGAAGTGACGGAGCTGGACGTCATCGTGTCGTGGGTCGACCCCGAGCGTGATCTCGATGCTTCTGCCCTGCTGGTGGACGAGGACGGCCGTGTTCGGTCGGACGCGGACTTCGTCTTCTACAACCAACCGGAGTCACCCGACGCAGCCGTACGGTACCTAGGTAGCAGTAGCACCGATGAAGGCAAACAAGAACGGGTGTCGATCCATCTGAACTCGCTGCCATTGGATGTTGTAAAAGTCGTCATCGCCGGCAGTTCGGACGAGCACGGTCTGAGCGAATTCGGCAAGTTGGCATTGCAGGTGCGAGATCAGTCCGGTTCGGTACTGGGTGAATTCTTCACCGCGGACGCAACATCGGAACGCGCGCTCGTATTCGGGGAAGTGTACCGACGAGATGGTGCGTGGAAGCTGCGAGCGGTCGGACAAGGATGGGAGTCGGGTCTAGCCGGTTTGGCACAAGATTTCGGTGTCGACGTCGACGACAGCGAGCAGGACGAATCGATCGATGATGTAGTCGTGGTGGAGGTTGCGGACTCGCATGCGCAGGCCACGACACCGACCGGTGAGGTTGTGGACGTCTCGATCGTCGATGTCGATCCACCGAAACGGGCTGTGCGAACGAAAAAGCCGGCCGCGAAGAAGGTGACACCGCCTCAGTTCACTCTCGCAGGCGGGGAAGGGTGGCACACCGCTCGCTTGTTTTCGGTGTCCGGTGTCGGTTCAGGGGAGGAACAAGAGAAGCGCGCGACCTCGGCGTTGATTGCGACGATGCAGGCCGTACGTCCGTTCGCTCGGGCGATTTGCGCTCGCGCGGGGGCACCTTCGGGCCCGTTCGAGGGATATCTGGAGGTGCCGTTCGTCAAGGGCGAGGGCAAGGTGATCCCCGATGGGGTGTTTCGGGTGTCCCGCGCCGGTCACGTGTGGACTGCTTTGCTGGAGGTCAAGACCGGAACGGGGAAATTGACGAAGGAACAGCTCGAGAACTACCTCGACGTAGCCAGACGGCACAAGTACGAGGTCGTGCTGAGTCTGTCGAACGACATTCCGGCGTCGGTGGGTGAGCTTCCGGTCCAGGTGAACAAGGCCAAACTCAACAGGGTTTCACTGAGGCACATTTCGTGGTCAGAGGTGATTCATGAAGCTCGAATGTTGTTGTCGCACGGTGATCTCGCGGATTCTCTGCAGGTATGGATTCTTAGCGAGTTCGTTCGATATCTGACGCATCCGAAGTCCGGTGCGACCGAGTTCGTGGATATGGGTCGTCATTGGGTGGCGGTGCGTGATTCGGTGACCGCCGGGACCCTTCGGCCCAGCGACGTCAAGGCGTTGTCGGTTGCGAATACGTGGGCGTCGTTGTCACGGCATCTGGCATTGCGTATGACGGCTGATCTCGGGGTCACGGTGAAGCACCACCTGCCGAGGAAGCTGAGCGGGGATCCTCAGGCGCGGAACGAGTACATTGTCGAGCAACTCGCTACGAGTGGCTGCCTGGCCGCGACTCTACGGATCCCCGATGCGGCCGGGGATGTCAGCGTCGAAGCAGATTTGCGTACCAACAAGATTCAGTGCAGCACGACCATCGAAGCTCCCAACGATGGTACGGCGCTTCGGCGTGCATCGTGGTTGCTCAAGCAACTCGAGGACGCGCCGGCGGACATCCTCGTCGAGGCTGTATTTGCCGACGTCAGTGAGGTTTCGTGTGAGAACCTGGCGACTGTTCGAGCCGATACGAAGTCCTTGACGTCCGGGCGGGTCAGCGAGCTGCGACGGTTCACACTGACGTCGCCGACGAAAATGGGAAGCAAGCGTTCGGGGTCGGCTGCAGGTTTCATCGTCAGTGTCACCGCTGCGGTCGATGCGTTCTACCGCGATGTCGTGCAACCGCTGAAGCCTTGGGTGCCGTCGGCGCCGGAGTCGGCGATCGGATCGGAATGAACGAGGAAGGCAACGCCGTGTACGGCGGATCCGCAGCTAGCAGGCCGCCGTTCGGCAGCAACGGGAAGCTGCGCGAATCGTCCGCCTCGTAGCGAATCCGAACGCCACCTGGCTGTGCGTGTTCGATCAATCGTGTTTCGCCTCGTAGCGCAACAGGACCGTGCCGCCTGGGAAGGTACGGTTCTCCAACAGTCGTAGCGAGATCCATGACGGCAGTGTCGGGAAGAACGGTGTACCTCCGCCCACGGCGGTGGGGGAGATTACGATCCTGTACTCATCCACCAGTCCGGCCCGCACGATCGGTGCGGCCAGAGTCGCGCCCGCGACCTCCAACCTTCCGTCGGTTTCGGCTTTCAGCTTCGTTACCACCTCGACCGGGTCGCCGCGTTCCAGGCGGGAGTTCCAGTCGACGGACTCCAGGGTGCGCGAGAACACGACCTTGGGCATGTTGCGCCAGATGTGCGCGAAGTCGAGGATCATAGGTGTGGCATCCGGGGCCGCGTCGGCGGTCGGCCAGTAGTCAGCCATCAGTTCATAGAGCCGCCGCCCGTAGAACGACAGGGCTGTTTCCCGCTCGAAGTCGTTCCAATACTGGTGCAATTCTTCGCTCGGATCGGAGAAGTCGATGCTGCCTTGTGCGTCGTTGATGTACCCGTCCACCGAGACGGTGAAGCCATAGATGAGTTTGCCCATGCAGAACAGACTGCACCGGAGGGAAAAACTCATCGCTTCGCACCACGAAGAAGCCTGTCAATTCTCCGGTAGTTACCGGTAACGGTGCAGATAGAGTTCTCGCCCGTCCTGCTCTCTGTCGGGCTGAAACGGATCATTGTTGAGAATCCAACCGTCGCCGTCGCCGTCTGCGGTCATCGAAATCTGCAATGCCCGCACATAGAAGCAACCGACACAGCTTGCGAATGCCGCGATCACGAGAATTCCCAACGCGGGCGCCCACCTGCCGTCGATCGCCATCGAGTACACGAACATTCCAAGGCAAATAAACCCGAGAAGCATCAACACGTACCCCACGAAAGGGAACGGAATTTTGCGTACGAAATTTTTCATCGAGAACGTAACCACCTTTGTCCATCCGACCGAAACCGCATTGCAAGCTGGCATCGGCAGGCCGAGAGAATCTTCGGCACGGCCAATGCTACGCTACCCGTAGCGTTTCATCAATTTCTGGACGGCAGATACACGGATCTGCGGGAAGACTCGATAATCTCGCGAAGCAACCGAGGGAGACCATGGCACACACATCGAGCGATCACAGGATTAGCGCTGCCGCACTGCAGCTGCTGCGGAGTGGAGGACCACGATCGGCGACGATCGAGGGTGTTGCGGCGTTGTCCGGGGTTGCAAAAACGACGATCTATCGACGCTACCGAAACCGACGCGAAATGCTGACTGCGGCTCTGGCGCCCATTTCCGATCCACCTCGGGTCGACATGGAGATGGACCCTCGCGACCAGCTGCGGTCGTTCGTTCACTATGCCGCGGGCGCTGTTCACGCCGGTATCGGGTTCGGGGGCCTTGCGGCCTTGCTGGTAGATGACGACCCAGAATTCTGCGAATTGTTTCGTGACGTTCTCGCAGAGCACCGATCGCACTTGTCGGCAGCCATTCGCGCCGCCATCGACAGCGAGTTGATTCGACGAGACATCCCGATCGACACCCTCGTCGATTCGATCGTGGGCACGTATGCGATGGAACAGGCTCGCACCGGCAGAATCGAAGCAGGATGGGAGGACCGAATAGTCGCGCTGCTCTTTCCCGAACCGCTACCCGTCCGATGTTGAACGAAGTTCGGTGCACCTTCAGCTACGGGCTGACCGATGTTCACTCATCCGCCCTCCTTGTACGATCCGCTAGACAGCAGTACCGATCGAGTAGTGGACTGATGAGGCTGATCGGCTGATAGTGGTGGCATGGACACACTGAACCCCGACGTACCTGACGACGTCTTTGCCGACGTTCTGGAACAGATCTCCCAGTTCGTTCGGTCGCGGGTCGTTCCGCGTGAACTGGAGATCATGAACACCGACTCCATTCCGGCGGACTTGCGTCAGCAGTCCGCCGACATGGGGTTGTTCGGCTACGCGATACCGCAGGAGTGGGGTGGCCTCGGTCTCAACCTGATTCAGGATGTCGAAGTGGCCATGGAACTCGGCTACACCTCACTTTCTCTGCGGTCGATGTTCGGAACCAACAACGGGATTGCCGGACAGGTACTCGTCGGTTTCGGCACCGACGAGCAGAAGGGGAAGTGGCTTCCAGGCATGGCCACCGGAGATATCGTCGCCTCCTTCGCCCTGACCGAGGACGGGGCAGGATCCAACCCCGCAGGGCTCAGGACAACAGCACGGGTCGACGGCACAGGCTGGATCATCAACGGCAGCAAGCGCTACATCACCAACGCGCCCATAGCGGACATGTTCGTCGTCTTCGCCAGGTTGGATCCACAGCCCGACACCGGCAACGGTATTGCCGTTTTCCTCGTTCCTGCCGACACAGCGGGGATCCAGGTTGGCGTCAAGGACGCCAAGATGGGCCAGCAGGGCTCCGGTACCGCCGACGTGTCGTTCACCGATGTCAGGATCGACGCCGACGCTTTGGTCGGCGGCAACGGCGACATCGGGTACAGGGCGGCGATGACGTCGTTGGCGCGCGGGCGCGTGCACATTGCGGCTCTTGCTGTCGGGCAGGCGCAACGAGCGTTGGACGAATCCGTGTCGTACGCGGCTGCATCCACCCAGGGCGGCGAGCCTATCGGCAACTTTCAGCTCGTTCAGGCGATGATCGCCGATCAACAGGTTGGGGTCATGGCCGGGCGAGCCATGGTCCGCGAAACAGCTCGGGCATGGGTCGAGGAAACCGACCGTCGTATCGCACCGTCGGCCGTCAAACTGTTCTGCACCGAAATGGTGGGCAACGTCGCTGATCTCGCCGTCCAGATTCACGGTGGCGCTGGATACATGCGTGAAGTTCCGGTCGAACGTATCTATCGCGATGTGCGACTGCTCCGGCTGTACGAGGGCACAAGCGAGATTCAGAGGTTGATCGTCGGCGGGGGATTGGTTCGCGCAGAACAGAAGCGCATGTCGTGATAAACGTGGCAACCACGGTAAGGAATATGTTGCGGCGGACCAGCGGGGCACGAAATCACGAGTGTTGATCCCTCTACCTTGCGAAATGCTGATAGGTCTGTAGTCTCACACTGGTATATCAATCCGGAGGAGGCTGTCATGAGTCAGACCTACACGCTCACGCTCAGCTGCCGGCAGCGCTCCGGCATCGTTCATGCGGTTAGCTCGTTCCTCTTCGAGAACTCGTGCGACATCATCGAGCATCAACAATTCGACGACGCACTCGGAGCGGAGTTCTTCCTCCGCACGTCGTTCGCCTCCGACGACGTCGACAGCGCACAACTCACCGACCGGTTCGTCGAAGTCGCCTCTCGCTTCGGGATGACGTTCACCATTGCCGGTGACGGTCTGCCGCGTGCGGTGGTGATGGTCTCGCGGATGGGTCACTGCCTCAACGACCTGATTTTTCGGTGGCGTGGTCGAATACTGGGCGCCGAACTGGTTGCCGTCATCTCCAATCACGAAAATCTGCGGCCGATGGCAGAGGCAGCCGGCCTGCCGTTCCTGCACGTTCCTGTCGACCCCACCAACAAAGGGCAGGCAGAGGCGCGATTGTTCGAGATCATCGACGAATTCGATGCCGATTTGGTTGTCCTCGCCCGCTACATGCAGATCCTGTCCGACGACGCTTGTAGGAAGTTGCATGGCCGCGCCATCAATATTCACCACTCGTTTCTGCCCGGATTCAAGGGTGCGAAACCGTACCACCAGGCATTTGACCGCGGCGTGAAACAGGTTGGGGCAACGGCACATTACGTGACGCCGGACCTCGACGAAGGCCCGATCATCGAGCAGGAAGTGATTCGCATCGACCACAGCTACGATCCGCAACGGTTGGCGACCGTCGGCCAGGATGCCGAGGCCCTGGCGCTCTCTCGTGCAGTGCGGTGGCACTGCGAAAACCGCGTGCTGCTGCACGGACACCGAACCGTCGTGTTCAAGTAGGGGAGTGCCTCGGCGAAAATGTTCAGAACTCGGCGGATGCGTCGAGCAGCCATTCGGCCAGATACCGTGCGAAGGACGACCGAACCAGAAGTCGATAGTCGGTGCCGACGTCGTCGATCGCGACGATCAGCACTGCGGCAAGCGCAAGCATGGTCTGCTGGGCGGTACCTTCGGGGTACACGGAAGGGTGCAGATCCAGCGAGCATCCCTTCGACAACACCAGTCGCGCATACTTACCCGACAGCCGGAAGACCGTGCGCTGCGCCGATACATCGGTAGCAGCGCCGCCGTGGCGGCGGACCGCGTCCTGAAGTTCCGACTCCAACTCCACTCCGGGCTGCGACCGGGTGGTAACCAGCCACTCCTGCGGGCCCAGCCAAATGACCGTCGCCGACGGTGTGTTCACGGACGTGCCGGGAGTCGACGGCAGGTCTGCACCGATGACGGCAGCAACGGCCGCTCCGCCTGGTCCTCCCGGGTCGACCCATAGGTCGGCCATCGCAGTGAAGGCCTCCTCGGCGAGCCTCACCGATTCTGGTTGTGCAGCACAGCGTTCACCCAGGCTGTGCAACGGACTGATCGGTACCAGGATGTCAGCCATCTCGGCGCGCTCCTTCGGGGTCGACAAGTACGGAACCGGTGATCTCGACTGCGACAAGACGGTCATCGACGGGGATGTGCACGGTGTCTCCGATGCGGGAATGTCCTCCCTTGACAAGGGCCAGTGCGAACGGCCTACCCAGTTCCGCGCTCGCGTAGCTCGATGTCACGTGGCCCAGCATCGGTACGGGCGGGGGCGGGAGAATACCGTCGTCGACGGTCTCGATGATCTGGGAGCCTTCAGGGAGGACTGTCGTCCTGTCGACGGGGAGCAAACCAACGAACTGCTTGCGCAACGGATTGCGGTTCTCCGTACGCGCGAACGACCGCTTGCCTATGAAGTCCTTCTTCTTTTTCGACACTGCCCAGCTCATCCCGAGATCCTGCGGGGTGACCGTTCCGTCTGTGTCCTGTCCGATGATGGGGTACCCCTTCTCGGCGCGTAGCACGTGCATCGTCTCGGTGCCGTACGGCGTGATCCCGTGCTCTTCACCGGCTTCGAGCAGTCGCGTCCACACTGCCGGTGCGTGCCAACCGTCGACGTTCACCTCGAAAGCCAGCTCGCCGGAAAAGCTGATGCGAGCGACGCGCACGTGCACTCCACCGAGGCGGGCATCGCGCCAGGCCATGAACGGAAACGACTCCTGGGTGACATCGAGATCGGGAAACACCGCGCCGACGACCGCTCGAGACTTGGGTCCGACGACGGGGAACGTCGCCCACTGTTCGGTGACCGATGTGAGACGTACGACGAGGTGGGGCCACTCGGTCTGCAGCCATTCCTCCATCCAGTCCAGAATCTTCGCCGCACCGCCGGTGGTGGTGAACACCTGGAACCGCTCGTCGTCGAGCCGCATCACGGTCCCGTCGTCGATGACCATGCCGTCGACACCACACATGAGGCCGTAGCGAACCATTCCGACCTTCAGCGTACTCATCATGTTCGTGTAGAGCAGGTCCAGCAGAACACCCGCGTCGGGGCCCGAGACGTCGATCTTGCCCAGCGTGGAACCGTCGAGGATCCCGACACCGCTTCGGGCACTGGCACACTCGCGCAACACTGCAGCGCCCATGTCCTCACCTGCGAGGGGATAGTAGCGCGGACGCTTCCACTGCCCGACGTCCTCGAACACCGCCCCCCGGGCCACATGCCAATCATGCAGTGCTGTAACGCGTTCCGGATCGAACAGCCTGCCGCGCGAGCGTCCCGCCAGCGCAGCGAACGCGACTGGCGTGTACGGCGGCCTGAACGTGGTGGTTCCGAGCGTCTCTATCGGGCGGCCTAGCAGTTCTGCAGTGATGCCCGATGCGATGACGCCCGACGTCTTTCCTTGATCGTGTGCCGTACCGATCGTGGTGTAGCGCTTGATGTGCTCCATCGCCGTCATACCGGCGCCCACTGCTCGGGCGACGTCGGCGACGGTGGCGTCGCGCTGCAAATCCACGAACTGGGTGTGTTCGCCGCGAACATCGGCAACACGCCACAGCACGACCGGGTCTTGGTATGCGCGGTCGGTGCTCACCGTCCGCACTGTCGTCAGCGCCGCTCCCGCGGAATGTCCCAATTCTGCGATTGCCGTTGCGGCCGAATCCTGGCCCGCATCGATGCACGCGCCGAGAGAGAACAGGCCTGCGGCCGAACCGACGACATGAATGCCCGCCAGATCTTCACCGGGCACGAAGGCACCGAGTCGATCGTCGTAGCGCAGTTTCCCGCGTGCCTGGCTGAACAAGTGCACCGCTGGGTTCCAGCCGCCGCTGACAAGCAGCACGTCGCACTCGAGTGAGACCGAGGAGTCGAGATCGCCGTTCGAGGTGGATGCCACGAGGGCGTGGGTGACGCGGTCGCTGCCCTGCGTACCGGTGACGACCGACTGCGACCGCACGTCGATACCGAGTTCGTGGCACTGCGACACCCATGCCTCGGGCGCAGTGGGTCGGGCGTCGACCACGGTGACGTGGACGCCTGCGCGTCCGAGATCGACGGCGGCAGCGTATGCACTGTCATTGGTGGTGAATACGACTGCTTTCTCGCCGACCGTGACACCATAGCGGTGCAGGAACGTTCGGGCCGCGCCGGCGAGCATGATTCCGGGACGGGCGTTGTCGGTGAACACGATCGGTCGTTCGTGTGCGCCCGTGGCGACCAGGATCTGCTTCGCCCGCACGCGCCACACCCGCTGACGCGACACATGCGCGGGAGCGCCGGCGCCGAGATGATCGGTCCGGCGTTCCAATGCAAGAACGAAACCATCGTCGTAGTTCCCGAACGCAGTCGTCCGTTGCAGGTGCAGTACATCTGGGTACGTGGCGAGCTCGGTCGCGACCGCGGACACCCAGTCCATCGCGGGGGCGTCGTCGATGCGATCGGTGGTGCCGAGAAGTGTTCCGCCCGCTTCGAACTGCTCATCGATCAACACGACGCGCAATCCTGCTCGCGCGGACACCAGTGCCGCCGAAAGACCGGCGGGCCCGGCCCCGACGATCAGGACATCTGTGTGTTGATGCACGGAGTCGTACTGCGCCGAGTCGGCGACGTCGGCGAGGCGGCCCTGACCTGGGATGCCTCGTGCGACAAGGCCCTCGTACAATTCGACGGTCGACGCCAGCAACATCGGCTCCGGAAACGGCTCCTCGATCTGGACCAGGCCGCCCGTGTCCTCGGCCCACGCGGCGGTGATACCACGGGGGCGTCCGATCTTGATGCTGGTGGTGACCTGGTGTATGCCGTTGGCCAGCAACGCCGATGCGAGGGTGTCACCGCGGTATCCGGTGAGCTCGCGCCCTGCGAACGTGAACGCCAGAGACGTGGCGCGGTCGATCCGCCCACCTTGTTCGACCCTGTGTGACGCGGTCACGATGTCGCCGGCCTCTGCTCGCCCACACGGTAGAAACTGTGGAATTGGTAGGTGGCAGTGTCACGAACAGCGTTGAACCATCGTCGGCATCCTGCGCTATGGCTCCACCGCTCGGCGAAGCGCCCTTTGGTGTTGCTGCGGAAGAACACATAGTGAGCCCAGTCCTCGTCGGAGAGAGCGTCCGGGTCGGCTGGATACGCGACGTGAGCTTGTCCGCCGTAGTGAAATTCGGTTTCCTCGCGCGGTCCGCACCACGGACATTCGATGAGTTGCATGTCTTCGCTCCTTCTCAGTGCGCGACGGCGGCGGCGCCGTGTTCGTCGACGAGGGCACCGGTGACGAATCTGTCGAGGCCGAACGGCGCTAGGTACGGGTGCGGTTCGTCGTTCGCGATGGTGTCCGCCAGGCACCACCCCACCCCAGGGGTTGCCTTGAAACCGCCTGTGCCCCAACCGCAATTGAGGAAGAGGTTGTCATACGGGGTCCGGCCGACGATGGGCGAGGCGTCGGGACAGACATCGACGATGCCACCCCACGTGCGCAGTAGGTGCGCTCGCGCGAACACCGGAAACAGCTCGACCGCTGCAGCCATCTGACGCTCGATGATGTGGAAGGCGCCGCGCTGTCCATACCCGTTGTACGAATCCACCCCAGCGCCCATTACGAGTTCACCCTTGTGCGCCTGGGAGACATACACGTGGATTGCATTCGACATGACCACCGTCGGATGTACGGGTTCGAGGAGTTCCGATACCAGTGCCTGCAGTGGATGCGACTGAACAGGGGTCTTGAAGCCGAGCATGTCGGTCAGCGTCGTGGTGTGCCCGGCGGCGCACAACGCGACCTGGCCGGCGCCGATGTCACCGCGCGTCGTACGCACGCCGGTCACTGTGTTGCCGTCGGTAACGAAACCGGTCACTTCGCAATTCTGAATGATGTCGATGCCTGCGGTGTCGGCGCGGCGCGCGAACCCCCACACGACGTAGTCGTGCTTGGCGATTCCGGCCCGGGGTTGGTACGTGGCGCCGAGAACCGGATACCTGATGTCCTCGGAAATGTTCACCACCGGACACAGCTTCTTGACCTCGTCCGGATCGACCCACTGGGCGTCGATACCGTTGAGCTTGTTGGCCTCGACGCGTCGGACACTGTCGCGGACATCCTGGAGGCTGTGTGCGAGGTTCAGAACGCCCCGCTGACTGAACAGAATCGGGTAGTCGAGGTCTTCTTCGAGACCCTCCCACAGCTTGAGCGAGTGCTCGTAGATGTTCGCGCTCTCGTCCCACAGATAGTTCGATCGGATCAACGTGGTGTTGCGAGCCATATTGCCGCCTGCGAGCCACCCCTTCTCGAGCACCGCGACACTTGTGATGCCGTGATTCTTGGCCAGGTAGTGCGCGGTAGCGAGACCATGGCCGCCACCGCCGACGATGACGACGTCGTAGTTCTTCTTCGGTTGCGGATTTCGCCAAAGGAAGTCCGGGTGCTCGGGCAATTGCGAACCGGGAGGCTGGGGCGCTTCGGCAGTCATCAAACCCCTCCTGGGCGAACAGTGAAAGTAGACTGATATATCAACTTCCCCGTAGAGTATGGTCAGATCGGAGCGGGGTCAAGACGAGGCGAAGAAATGGACCTGGGGAGATGACGATGACGAGGGCAACGACTGTTGCGGCGACCGACACCGACAAGACGAGCGCCGACCACGCCTACGACATCATTCAGGAACGGCTCGTGCTGCTCGACATCAAGCCCGGCGATCCGATCAACGACGAAAAACTAGGTGCAGACCTCGGCTATGGTAGGACTCCCGTACGTGAGGCGCTCAAGCGCCTCGAACGAGATCGCCTCGTTGTGGCGTACCCGCGTCGAGGAACGTTTGCGACGGCGGTCGATATGACGGATCTTTCGTCGATCTCCGAGATACGACGACACTTGGAACCGCTGGCTTCTGCCCGTGCCGCCCGCACAGCCACTCCCGATGCTCGTGAGAACCTGCTTCACTTGGCCGACGAGGTCGCCGGGATCGGTGATGACGAACATCCGAAAGACGTGCTGCGGAAAGATGTCCAGGTCCACCGCGCGATCTACTACGCTGCAGGCAACGCGCACCTCGAAGATATTCTCATCGGCCTCGACGCCCATGCCACGCGTATCTGGTCCTTGTTCATCGACCGCCTTCCGCATATCGCACTGCACGTTCGCGAGCACGAAGCGCTGCTGCGGGCAATCGTCGACGGCGACGAGGAAACAGCGTCGGAACTCACCCTCGCGCACGTCGATGGTTTCGAACACGCAGTGCGGAGTCTGCTGTGACAGTGCGGCGACGTGCAGTCGCCGTCACGTCACTGGGCAGCAGGTGCAGTGAAGTAGCCGCCCCAATGCGAGCGTAAGAATTCGGCGAGCGACTCCCGAGCCTCGGACGCCGATCTGCTTGTACGCCAAGCGACATGCCCATCGGGCCGGACGAGGACCGCACCGACGTCTCCGACCTCGTACAGTCCGACCAGCTGTTCGCGGTCCGCCCCCGTCGGCGCGTCAGCTACGACAGGAACCACCCCAGGACCGGCAGCGACGAGCTCGGAGACCACCGGTACCCATTCGTCACCGGCAAATGTCAACAGTGTCAACTTGTTCGGATCGAGTGCGTTGTGCGCGTCCAGGAGTGTCCCGTCCACCGACAGCACCGCATGCGGAAGGCGGGCACCTGGATAGGACGTGGGCAGATAGTCGACCACATCCTCGGCCGGTTTGGCCGACGGGTCCTGTGCAATCAGTGGACTGGCGTAGAGGTAGCCGAACTGCAAACCGGTGGACACGAAGTGTTCCACCTGCAGCGGAATGGCGTCGGCGATCTGCTGCCGCAACCGGGCGGATTCGGTGATCTGCGGATTCAGCCTTCGTGAGCGGCCCATCTGCTTCCGCGTTGCCGCGGCCGCGAGAGGGGCGATGAATCGACCGGGGATCTTGTTCAGCGGTGCGCGGCCCATCGCCTGAGTGGCCTTTGCCAGCATGACGTTGGTGATTCCCACCTTTTTGCCGATGGCATCCATCCGAAAGTGGTTCGCCACACTCTGTTCCGCGAACTTCTCCACAACCGGACGACGTTCGGTGTCGTAGGTATCGAGCAGTGAATCCGAGGCGGTCCCCGACAGGACGGCGTCGAGCTTCCATGCGACATTGTGAGCGTCCTGCACTCCCGAGTTGAGACCGAACCCACCGGTGTGCGGAAAGCGATGTGCAGCATCACCGAGTAGTAGTAGCCGCCCCCGCCGGAAACTATCGGCGGTCTGCGACGTCATCACCCATGTTCCCGTGGATTCCAACTCGAAGTCGTTGCCGTTCAGCACCTTCGGCAGCATCTTCAGCCAGTACTGCCGGCTCTCCCGGGCGATCTCCTGGTCGGGATGCAGGTACGCCGTCATCAGGATGTACCGGTGGTCGGCGTGCGCAATCAGCACCCCGCAGAGGTCGGGAGTGTAGATCCAACTCAGCAACGGGCGAGCATCGTCGGGGAACAGCGTCTTCGACGTGAAGAACGCGCTACCCATGTTCGCCAGCACCGGCCCGGACAAAGAGATTCCGGCCGCATCGCGGGTCGCACTGTTCGCGCCGTCGCACGCGAGCACGTACTGGCCCCGTACCTCGGAGGATCCTCCTGGCACCGTGACACGAACACTGTCTGCGGTCGAGTCGATCGACTGGACGCTCAGCCCCCGGCGGAACTCGACCAGCGGCTCGGCCTCGAGTGCATCCCACAGCACAGGCATCAGGATGTGCTGGCCGATGTGCGAAACCATGAAGGGGCTCTGGCTCTCGACGATGGCTTTGCGTTCGGGGTCCGAGAGCAGGTCGATCGACCCGATCACGTCCTCGGCCAGAGCGCCGTACCAGCTGATCAGGTTGACGGTCTCGTGCGGCGGTGACATCGCAGCGATCGACTTCGCCAACTCCGGGCTGTACTCGTTCCAGATCTCGAGCGTTCGGGCATTGATGACATGCGCGGCCGGATGGAACAGGGGCTTCTCCCGACGCTCGAGAACCACGCTCCGAATCCCTCTGCGAGCCAGCAGAAGTGCAGCAGTGGCTCCCGCCGGCCCCGCTCCGACGATGACGACGGGTGCGGTCATCGGACGACGGTCCTCTGCATGCCCAGATCTATGGCACCGTCGGCGGTCCGGATGCCAGCGGTCACGACGTCGTCCACCGACAGGTACTTGGGGTTCTTCGCCTGACGGGCGAAGAAGAACTTCCACTTCAGCGCGGGCGGAATCAACTCGCCGACCTTCTGCACGATCCTCGGTGGTGCGGAAATGGCGGTGCCGATGGGGGTGCCGGTCAGGAGCACATCACCTGCGGTCATGTTCTGGAACCGGGCCAACCTGGTGAGCGCTTCTGCAGGCGGCGTGATCAGGTCGTTGCCGATCGTCTGATCCTGACGCGATTCTCCGTTGACGGCCAGGCTCATGTGCAACTCGGGAATTCGGCGCAGTTCGTCGTTGTCGAGGAGCACCAACCGCGGACCGAGTGGCGTGAACGTGGGATACGACTTGCTCTCGTAGACCTGCACTTTGGTCAGCTGGATCTCACGTGCAGAAACGTCGTTGGCCACCACCAACCCAGCGACGTACTTCGACAGCGTGTCGTCGGTGACCGTGGTTCCGATCGGAATCTCTGCTCCGACCACGATCCCCAACTCGATCTCGTAATCGAGCAAAGCGACCTCAGGTGGCTGTCTGATGGGATCGTTGGGTCCACTGATCGAGGCCGACGACTTACGGAAGAATGTGGGCTGCAGAGTCTTCGCGTCGGACCCGGCGTCGATGGCATGCGACCGATAGTTGAGCAGCTGCGCCACCACCCGGCACGGGGCAGTGATGGGAGAGACGAGCTCGAGTTCGGCGACACTCGTGCCGGGGCCCGACGCGGCAGTGATGGCCTCGCGCTCGGCGAGCAGCTGTCCGGTGGTCTGGGCCGCGGTGTCGATGCGTATTGCGCGGTCGCCATCGAGACGCCACCAACCGTCGGCTGTGCGGACTACGTTGACTGGCATGTGAGTATTTCTCCCCCTTGTTCGTTCACGGACTACTTCGATCACAGAGTTTTCGGCGTGATGGTGTTCTTGTTCGCGATCACCGGATGCCCTGGCCGAGTGCCTGCTTCCCGCCGACGAAGTTGTTCGTGGGGCACGCCGTTGCGTAGCTGGCTGAGCAGGTAGTCGGGGTCGATGTTGACGCCGATCGGGTTCTTCGCGAACTCTTCGGTGAAGAAGAACGCTGCGGTGTTGTCGGGGTCGAAGTTCTCGACCTGGAACTCGAGGCGAATCCCGTCAGGATCCTCGTAGTAGAGCGAGATAGTGGGCCCGTGGTTGATGGACCACACCGGGACAATGCCCAGACGCTTGAGTCGTACGTAGTTCTCGAGGAGCCGTTCGAGCGAGACGAAAGTCAACGCGATGTGGTCGATCCCGTATGCCTTGCGCCTGAACTTGGCCAAAGGGAAGAGGAACCGCACCGGCTTGGGCACGGCAATGATTGCCAGACGATGCGACTCGTCGTCCCAGGTCAAGAAGGTGATCCCGTCATCCTGGTAAGCGATCTCGGCACCGAAGACCGTGCCGTACCAACTCACCATCTCCTTGGTTCGGGCGGACTTCACCACCCAGTGGGCGATGTAGTCCGGTGCCACCCGCGGCGTCGTCGTACTGTGCGCTTCCTGCGTCGTTTTCATCGAACGACCTTCCATCCGGTCACCTGTGTGTGGCCGACGCTACGTCTGCTTTGACTGCCAGTCAATAATTTGATCGAAGGTCAATAGGTGACTTCTCTCGTGCACTACAGTCGGATCGGTGTCGACGAACGCATCCCACGGTGCAGAGCGGTCACGCCGCGCCCGTCCCAGGCGAGATCGGCGCCAGGCGTTGATCGACGCAGCTATCGAACTGCTGTCCGAAGGCAACAGCGTCGACATCAGCGCAGGTGCGATCACGCGCCGAGCAGGCGTAGCTCACGGGTTGCTGTTCTATTACTTCACCGACAAACAAGGCCTGGTGGCAGCAGCCCTGGCCGACGTACTGACCAAGTTGGCCGAATCTCAGGAGCCCGAAGACGGTGAGCTCTCCGTCAGAGATCGCATCGAGGGTTTCGTGCGCCGCCACATCGAGTTTCTCGAGCGCCATCGCGCCCTGTACATCCGCGTCGTCCGCGAAGGTGAGCTCGGCGATTCAGTCGTCGAACATGCCGTCCGAGAGGCCAGGGTCGACGGCGCACGACAGGTCGCGGCCTTGGCAGGCCTGCCGGATCCTCTGTCCTCGCTGCAAGGTGCGGCAATCTCGGGATGGACCGGCTTTCTCGATAGGACGGCAGATGCATACTTCGATACTCCCGGCCTCGAACTCGACGAAGTGATCGAGCTGGCGGTGGACACCTTCGAAGCTGTCGTCGATGCCTCGACGCCTCGGAACCGCCTCTGACGTGGTCAAACAGGCGTATTGTCAGATTTCCTGCCGAAAGGAAGTCGACCATGTTGCCTGTACGTTCAGTGAACCGTTACAGAGCAGGACATTCGGCAAAATTCCGCTTCCGTTCGCGGTTGTTCGGTTCAGCCTTCATGTCCGGCGTGCTGATACTCGCTGCGTGTGGATCGGGCGACTCGACGACATCAGGGGAATTGCCCGACGACGCACTCGCAGTGGTGAATTCTGCACCGTTCACTCACGGATCGTGGCATTGGAACGCCGTCGAGCTCGGCAGCGGTGACACTCTCTATGCGAGCAACGAGAACACTCTCAACTTTCTCGGTTCTACGACCAAACTATTCAGCACAGGTACGTATCTCGACGAGTTCGCCGCGGATTCGACGCTCGAAACACCGGTCTATTCCGTCGGCGCGCGCGACGGCTCCACTCTCACGGGCGACCTGGTGCTCGTCGGCGCCGGCGACTTCATCTTGGGCAGTCGGGGAGTGCTCGACGGGGACTTGCAGTACATCGATCCCGACGACCATATCTATGCCTACGCGATCCCGACCTCACAACCCGTCGAAGCCGATCCACTCGCCGGACTCGACAAGCTGGCCAAGGACGTCGTCGCCAAGGGGATTACATCCATCGAAGGCGATGTGCTCGTCGACGACAGGCTGTGGGATCCGTTCGAGACCAAAGAAGGAGTCGTGACCTCGATCATGGTCAACGACAACTTGCTCGACATTCTGGTCGATCCTGGCGCGAATGCGGGCGATCCGATCGCCATGATCACGCGCCCGCAGACCGGTTTCTACGAGGTGGTCAACGAGGCTGTGACCAGCGCGACCGGGAGCGCATCCACGGCGACGGCCACACTCGGAGCCGGAAACCGCGTCGTGGTGAGCGGCAACGTACCCGTCGACTCCAAGCAGCTCGATTTGACCGTCTTCGCTCCCGACCCCGCGGCCTACGCCCGAGCGCTGTTCATCGAGGCGCTCCGACGCGCGGGCGTCACGATCGACACGCCACTGGACAACGCCACCGGCACGCTTCCTGCCGACTCCGCGTACACCGACGGAAGCAAGGTCGCCTCGCTCGAATCCCCGCCGACCAGCATTCTGACCAAACTCGTCCTGAAGATCAGCCACAACCGGGGAGCGGAAACACTGCTCTGCCTCCTTGCGGTCAAGGCTGGATCCCGCGAATGCGAAGACGGTCTGACGACGGTGATCGACAAGTTCGGACCGGCCGGCATCGACCCGGGCACGGTGGAGATCTACGACGGTGAAGGGTCCGACCCGGCTTCGGCCACCCCGTCGGCGATGGTTCGCTGGCTCACCTGGATCCACGACCAGCCGTGGGGCGACAAGCTCAAAGAAGGGCTTCCCGACATCAACCACGACGGGAAGATATTGGTCAAGAGTGGATTGAGCGCGCGTCCCGATGTCGGAGCGATGCAGTCGATGTTCGTCGCCGCCGGGCAGGCCGGGTATATGACGACGGCGAGTGGAAAGGAACTGGTTGTTGCGTTTTACGCGCTCAACGGCGTCTACCCGACGTTCGCCGACGGGTTGGCTTCCTTTCCCCCGACCGCAAAGGTCCTTACCCAGATTCAGCTCGGTAGCTGAGGGGACTGATCCGAGCCGTGTACAGCGCAATTAGTGAGCCAGATCAGCTGTGTCTGGCCACGCTCCGCGTGTTCGCTCGCAATGACACCGCGATGTCGTGCGTCTCGGTCGTAGTCGATCCGCCGACCACGCACTTCAGTGCGTTGTCGATGGCTTCGTGGTCGGAACCGGTCCAACGTTCTTCTCGTTGCCGCCGATACTGGCCCCAGGACGGGCTGGTGAACTGCTCTACCATCATGTCGCCGTCGTCGAGACTGCGATACAAGTTCCACGAGTAGGCCCCGGTCCGTCGACGCGCCACGCCAACCGAGGACATCGATTGGATGAACTGCCCTCTGGCGTCGTCGGTGACGCGGTACGTGACGGTGACCCGTATCGGGCCGTCATCGGGCTCAGGTTCGAAGACAATTGTCGGGGTTGGCCACGCCATCGAAACCGCACGGTCGAGAACGCCAGTCTCGGGGTGCAGCGGCAGCACCGCCACACTCGCAGCCACGAGCATCAATGCACCCACTGCTAGCGCCAGTGAATCGACAATGCCGATTCTCGATGCCAACCACCCCCACGCGAGCGAACCGACTGCCTGAGATCCCATGAACACGAGCAGATAGATCGACATTCCGCGAGCCCGCACCCACGATGCGAGGGAAAGCTGAATCGACGCGTTCAACGTGGTCAGGGTTGTGATCCATGCTATTCCCGACACCATGAGTGCCGGAATCACCAACCAGACAGGCAGCCACGCGAGCGCCGCCATTCCGACCGCATAGGCCACGGCAGATCCGGCCAATAGAGTGTTCGCACCGAAGTGGTCCCTCAACATCGGTGTGGCTGCCACGCCGATGACGGCCCCGACACCGAGGACGCCCAACACGATGCCGTACCCGATAGACCCCAGTCGCAGAACAGACGATGTGGCCGAGGGAAGAAGTGCCCACAAGGCGGAGGCGGGAAAAGCGAAGAGCGCCGAGCGCAGGATGATTCGGCGGACTATCGGGCCCGACCGAATATAGCGGATGCCTGTGACGATCGACTCCGTGAGCCTTTCTCGATCGGCGTGTTCTCGGGTGGGGCGCTTCCACCTGGTCAGTACGCCCACCGTGGCCAAGAACGTCAACGCATTGATGGCGAATACGAAAGTAGGTCCAGCTACGGCAACCAAGACGCCGGCGAGCGCAGGTCCGATGGCTCGTGCTCCGTTGACGGTAACGCCGCCCAATGCCGACGCGGCTGGAATCTGTTCTCGAGGAACCAGTTCTGGTTGAATTGCCTGCCACGCGGGAGCCGCGAGCGAAGACCAGCATCCCAGGACGAACGTGCACGCGAGCAGACCCCACGGAGACAGGGCGTCAGTCCACGCGAGTGCTGTGAGTACTCCTCCGGTCAGCAGCGAACCGAGACCGACCACGATCAGCAGTACTCGTCGGTCCAGCGCGTCGGCCAGTGCACCCGCCAGCAGTGCTAAGAGAAGCGTAGGCAGAAGGCTGGCGGTTTGCACTGCCGCGATGATGGTCGTCGATGCCGCGCGCTCGACCAGGAACCACTGTGCTCCGACCGTCTGCATCCAGCCACCGATATTGGATACGAGCTGCGCGAGGAACAGGCTGCGGTACAGAGTATTGCGCAGAGGTGCCCACGCGGACACCGTGTCCGTCGGGTCGGAACCCGATGTCGTCGCAGAGAATGTCATCCTGGCCTCTTTCGTTACTCGCCTGGCGGGTGCGCTGAACACACGTGTTATCCCAGGAGCCGTTGCCAGTTTCGCGGAACCCGCTCGGCCGGACCAGGGACGGTTTGCGTGGTCGGATGGGATTCAGGGGGCGCGAGTGTCGGCCCCCCATAGGCAAATTGGTTCGATCCGTAATCCCAGAACCAGTCCTCGCCGGGTTCGAAGCTCTGAATTACCCGATGCCCAGTGGTGTGGGCGTGCCCGCTCGCGTGCTGGTTGAGTGAATCGTCGCAGCACCCGATGTGGCCGCACTTGGCACACCGGCGTAGGTGAACCCACCAGCTACCGCTGAGGTTGCATTCGACACAGCCCGTACCACTGGGCGGCACCGTGGGATCGAGGAACGATGCGAGGTCGCTCATGATTCGGGATCCTCCACGGGATCCACCGGATTGGTTCGCGGCGCGACCAGCGGATCCGACGGAGTGAACCCGGTCAGCAGGGGAAAGTCCTCCGCTGTGAGCCTGGTGATCGAGCCGAGCTCGCTCGAATGTTGCGGGGCCGCGTCGAGCAGAGACCGCACATGTCTGGAGGTCATGAAAGTCACTCGCTTCCGGAGGAGGGCCGAGTGGCGACCGATCGATCGCCACCCGGACAGTGCCGCGCTACTTCGAGATGAAGTCGAGAATGTCTGCGTCCAAGGCTTTCTGGTACTCGCCGTAGATGCCGTGCGGTGCACCGGGGTAGATCTTCAGCGTGCCGTCCTTGACCAGTTCCACTGTCTTGAGCGCGGCAGCGGCGATAGGGACGATCTGGTCGTCGTCACCCTGCGCGATGAAGATGGGGACGGTGAGCGCCTTCAGATCCTCGGTGAAGTCGGTCTCCGAGAAAGCCTTCACACAATCGTAGGCAGCGGCCAGATTGACGAGCATGCCCTGACGCCAGAAGTCGTCCTTGGCGCCCTGCGAGATGTTCGAACCGTCGCGGTTGGCTCCGAAGAACGGCTCGGCGAGGTCCTTGTAGAACTGCGAGCGATCAGTGAGGACGCCGTTGCGAATGTCGTCGAGGGCTTCGATCGGGGTGCCCTCCGGGTTGGACTCCGATTTCAGCATGATGGGTGGGACAGCGCCGGCCGTGATGACGCGGGCAACGCGGCTGCCACCGTGCTGCGCTGCGTAGCGCACCACTTCGCCGCCTCCCGTGGAGTGGCCGATGAGCGTGAGTTCCTGGAGGTCGAGTGCTTCGACCAGTTCGGCGAGGTCGCGGGCGTACGTGTCCATGTCGTTGCCGGTGTAGGTCCTCGACGAACGGCCGTGTCCGCGGCGGTCGTGGGCGATGGCGCGGTAGCCGGCGTCGGCTAGCAGCTTGAGCTCGAGCTGCCATGCGTCCGAAGACAGAGGCCAACCGTGGCTCAACAGAACCGGCTTTCCGGTTCCCTGCTCGGTGTAATAGATGTCGGTTCCGTCGGTGGTGGTGATGTACGGCATGGTGGTCTCCTGCTTGTCGAGTGCCTCGGTGTGCTGCTGGGGTGTACCGAGAACATTCGTCCGTGTCGGAGGCGAAATCGTCGCTGCTGGCGTCCAACGTGGGGGAGGGGATCCCGGCTGCGTCATTACCTGCTACCCGGTAGTGAGGCGGATTCGCACCGAGAGCACGGTTCCGGTGCCGGGTGGGCTGGAGATGGTCAAGCTACCCCCGACGGCTGCAACTCGATCCTGCAGGCCGATCAAACCGGACCCAGAATTCGGGTCCGCGCCGCCTCGACCGTCGTCGGCCACAGTGAGTTCGAGCTCATGATCCGTCACGCGTGCGGATATGTCGACTTCCGAAGCGTCGGCGTACTTGGCGGTGTTCGTCAAGGCCTCGGCCACAACATAATACGCGGCCACTTCGATGGAATCGTCGAGACGAGTGGGGATCTCGGCGACCAGCGACACCGGGACGGGGCTGCGCCTCGCGAGCGTCTTCAGCGCGGGAGCGAGACCGCCGCGGGAAAGGATTGCGGGATGGATTCCTCGAGAGAGTTCGCGTAGGTCGGAGTGCACGTGCGACAAGGTTTCGACACTGCGATCCAGACTGTTTCGCAGCCCGACTAGATTGTCGGGAACAGCGGCTTGCGCCGCCCGCAACTCCATGCCCAGAGACACTATTCGCTGTTGAGCACCATCGTGCAGATCCCGCTCGATGGTGCGCCGCGCCTGGTCTGCCGCAGTGACCACGCGGGTCCGGGATCGAGTGAGCTCGAGCCGAGTCTCATGGTTGTAGATGGCTGTTGCGAGAAGGTCGGCGAAGTCGCTCAACCGATCGCGAATACCCTCGTCCGCAGGGTGAGGGGTAGAGGTTGCGCCAATGATCACCGCACCCCAGATGGTGCCGTCCACATCGATGGGGACGCCGACGGACCGATGGATGCCGCGACCGTCCAATCGTGTAGCTATGTCACCTGTTGCAGTGGTGAAATCGATGTCCGCGTCCCCGCCGGTTGTCGCGACGAGGGTGGCTACGTTGTGTCCACCGAGCGGCAGTCGATCCCCGACGATCAAACTGTGTTCGTCCGCGTTGTCGTCGCGCAGGGCGAGGATTGTGCAGCACCCGTTTGCGTCGTAACGAACCACGGAGACATGCTCGATGTCCAGACCGTCGGCGAGCTCGTGAGCGACGGCGGGGAACACGTCGTCCGGTTCGGCCCGTAGTGCGACGAGAGTAGCGACGCGGCGCAGCGATTCTTGTTGGCGACCGAGCGCGACGGTCTGCTCGTGCATTGCCTGTCGATCCCGCGCGGCGGCGAGCAAGGCCTCGAGCGACGGCACAAGGCGACGGATCCGGCGATCGTCGGTCGGTTCGAGTGTCGACGGCACGAGCAGGGATCCAACGGCGACGTCACCGTCTCGCAGAACAATCTTGTTCTGACCTGGTGAAGCCGATGCGGTTTCCCGCCCCAACACCGCATAGGGCAAGTCGAGCACGTCGGACAACCGGGTCCCAGCTGCGTCGAGCATCTTCGGGCTGTAGTTCGACCGCAGCATTGTGCGCGCCAGCGACGCCAACAGGTCTGCTTCCCGCCGACGTTGGTCGGATTCCATGGCGCGCAGCCTCGATTGACCGACGAGTGTGTTGGTGAGCAGAGCCAGTGCCAGGAAGACGATGACGGCAGGAACGAGGCTCTCGCTGCTCTCGATGACGTGGATGTAGGCGTATGCGGTGGCGCTGGCCACTGAGGTGGCGATCGACATCCGGAAGCCCCAACCCGCCGAAACGACGAGCACTCCGAACAGAAATACGGCTCCGAAGGCGTTTTCGGGTGCGATTCGTTTGAGCGTGAGAACGACCAGGATCTCCGTGGCAATCAGGGCAGCGGCCGCGATGATTCCCCATGCCACCGGTGGTGAGCTCGGTCGAAGCACCTTCGCGATGAGGCGGTCACGGAGCGCGACCTCGGTGGTCATCGACGAATCCGGCGGGTGGAATTACCGCTAGCCGCAATGTCGGGTCTCACGATCTCTGACACTCTCGACAAGGTGAGGTCCACATCGTTCAGCTGTCTGATCGTCGATGACAGCGACGCGTTCTGCGTCGCGGCTCGCCGAGTGCTGGAGGAGGCCGGCATCACCGTCGTTGGAACTGCGTCGACCCTGGCCGACGCAATCGACGCGGCCGTCATGGCACACCCGGATCTCGTGCTGGTCGACATCGACCTCGGAGCCGAAAGCGGGTTCGACGTCGTGGAAGCTCTCGATGCTGCCGCGTTGCGCCCGAAGCCGTCGATCATTCTGGTGTCGACGCACGACGAGGAGGACTTTGCAGACCTGGTCGAAACCAGCTCAGCCATCGGGTACCTGCAAAAGTTCGAGCTATCGGCGATCTCGATCGAGAACATGCTCCGGTGACAGCTGTTCAACCGACTGTGTCCAGGTACATGATCACCGCGCGGACTCGGCGGTGGTCGTCGGACGTCTCCGACAGGTTCAGCTTGGTGAGGATGCTGCGCACGTGCTTCTCGACGGTTCCCTCGGTGATCCACAGTCTTCGGCCGATCCCCCCGTTGGAAAGGCCTTCGGCCATGAGGGTCAGTACGTCTCGTTCACGGGCACTCAGCGCTCCCAGCGGGTCATTCCGTCGCCTGGCCGCTACCAGCTCGTAGACGAGTGCTGGATCGATGACCGACGCTCCGCCCGCGACCCGGTCGATGGTGGAGACGAAGTCGGCGATATCGGTCACTCGACTCTTGAGAAGGTAACCGACTCCCTTTTGGCCGTCACCGCCTTCGAGCAGCTCGAGCGCATGATCCACCTCCACGTGAGCTGACAACAGCAACGTTGCGACGCCCGGGTATTCGGTTCGAATTCGCAACGCGGCATCGAGTCCTTCGGCTGTGTACGTCGGAGGCATCCTGATATCGATGATCGCCAACGCGGGTTCCTCCTGGCCGAGCACCGCCAGAAGTTCGTCTGCGTCACCGGCTTGGCCGACGACCTCGAGACCTGCTTGCGTGAGCAGGCTCGACAGGCCTTCTCTCAACAGCACGTCGTCGTCAGCGATCACCACTCGAATTTCGGACATCACCCTCCCCCGACCTGAACCGAAGACCAAGTATCCGTGGCGACCACTAGGCCGGTCATCAGTCGATCGACTGTCGTCGCACTGGCGGCTGGTGCCACAATGGTTCGACTTCGGCGATCGAGGGCTAGAACTACCGGGCGGTGAGCATGGCGGGCAATCGTATCGACGGATTTACGCTCGGAGCACCGTTGATCGGTCGGGGCGACCTGGTCGAGTCCTTGGCGCGGCTCGCCCGGGAACCCGGGAGCGGGCACCGGGTGTTGTGGCTTCTGGGTGAGGCGGGAATCGGCAAGAGCACTCTGTTGAGGTACACGCGTGACGAAGCAACCAGCGCGGGAGTCCGTGTCCTGGAAGCATCCGGGGTCGATGCGGAAACCCAGCAGGTGTTCTCCGGACTACATCAGCTTCTGTGGCCTGTCCTGACGTACGTCGACCGGCTCCCCGCAGCGATCAGGAGGCCACTGGACGAGATGCTCGGACGGGCGCCCATGCCCGCCGCTGTCGACATGTTCGCTTGCCGACATGCCGTGCTCCTTCTCCTCGAACTGTTGACCTCCGAACGAGGCCTGGTTCTGATCGTCGACGACGCACATCAGCTCGACAGGGACTCGCTCGACTTGGTCGTCTACGCGGCACGCCGCGTCGCCGGTCCGATGACAACGCTGTGCAGTGCACGCGGACATCGAGTTCCCGACGGCGTCGACCCCGCAGTGCCCGCAGTCGAAGTTCCAGGTCTGACCGACGCCGAGTCGGCGGTGCTGCTCGACCGGCAGCCAGGGATCCCGTCTGATGCCGCTCGGCTGGAAATCATCTTTCAGGCCGAGGGCAATCCGCTCGCGCTCATCGAGTTCGGACGCGCGGTCGTGCGATCCGGCAATGGCATGCTGGCGGGTGCCGGACTGGACCGACTTCGCCGAGTGCAGTCCATTTTCTCGGATCGGCTCGCCGCTCTGGCTCCTGACACGCGCACACTGCTGTTGTATGCCGCGTCCGGTTCGGGGTACGAGAGTATCGATATCGTCACCGAAGCCGCGGGATTCGGAGCCGACCTGTCGGTGTGGGCCGAGGCCGAACGCTCGGGTCTGATCACTGTCGACGATCGGCGGGTCCAGTTCACCCATCCGCTGGCCCGCGCTGCGGCCTACGCGGACTGTACCGTCGACGCCCGCCGCCGTGCGCACGAGGATTTCGCCGAGCAACTTCACGATGATCCGCCGTGTCGCGCCTGGCATCGGGCGGCCGCTTCGGAGGGCGCGGACGAGTCCGTTGCGCGCGAGCTGGAGGATGCCGCCGAACTGTCACAGCGTCGGGGCGGGTTCTTCGAGGTGGCTCGCGCCTTGGAACGGGCGGCGCGGTGCTCACCGGATGTGAACGATTCAGCGCGACGATATGCCATGGCAGCGAACGCGGCATACATGGCGGGTGATCCCCAATGGGGGCTCGCGCTGGCCCGTCTGGCCCGTCGAACAACGGACGTGGCCGATATCCGTAGTGCAGCGGCATTACCCACCGCCTCGATCCTTCTGCAGACCGCGCATCCGGATGAGTCGTTCGACGTCATCCGCCAGACGCTCACCGAGGACGAGCCAACCGACGAGAGTCTCGTGCTGGCGCTTCTGTTCACAGCTGTCGGTGCCGCGCACTTCAGTGGCGGAGAGACGCGGCGCGAGGAGCTTCGACGGCTGGTCGAGAAGCTACCCGAATCGATATCCGACGGTGGCGACTTCATGTCTCCGATGCCGGATGCCGCAAAAGAGTCCGTGCGTCGCCTGATCGCCGAATACTCCACGTCGACACTGGGAACGGGGGCCGTGGAACGCCGCGCCGAGGCAGTGTCGATCTCGGCGCAAATTTCGGTTCTTCTGTCGGAGGGGACCCGCGCGTATCTGAGCGAGAACAGCGTCGACGCGCTGACCTACTTCACCAAGGGGATCAGTGCTCTCCGTGAGTCCGGGAGTCTCGGAGTGGGTGCGATGGGAATGGCCGCGTGTGTCGTTGCGCTGATCGACACCGGTCGTTGGGCCGAGGTCGACGCGGCCGCCGACGAGGCTTCCGATGTCGCGGCAGTCGGCAGGATGGCGCTTGTCGACGCCACGGTCGAAACGCACCGGGCGATGATCGAGACGTATCGGGGCAACCTCGATCGTGCCGACAATCATGTCGCACGGGCTGCGTCGCTGTTCGAATCGCGTGTGAACCTCGCGCTCGCGGTCGACCTGCAACGTGTGTTGGCGACGATATCGTGTGCCCGGGGAGATTTCGAGGGTGCCTTCGAGCGGCTGCAGGGCCTGTTCGGCACCGACGGTACACCCCTACACAGTGTTCAATCTGCTCGTGCACTAGCGGATTTCGCATGGGCTGGAGCCCGGAGCGGTCGGCATGCAACTGCCAGACGGTCGGTGACGGCTATCGGTCGCGCGCTGGGATCGCGCCCGCCGGTGCGGATTCGGCTGTTGCGCCACGTGGCCGCCGCATTGGTCAGTGAAACGACGAAAACTGCGGAACGCCATTACCGGCTTGCGGCATTGGACCCCGACGCAGACGAGTGGCCCGTCGAACGAGCACGAGCGCAGATGCACTACGGCGAGTGGTTGCGCCGCACCCGTCGTCCCACCGATGCGCGTCCGCTCCTGGCAGCGGCGCTCGAGACCTTCGAACATGTCGGAGCCGTCATGTTCGCCGACATCGCGCGCGCCGAGCTACGTGCAGCCGGGGGATCACGCGGTTCGCTGGTGAGGGAATCTGCGGGCGGCTGGAGCTCACTCACCGCGCAGGAGCAGCACATCGCATCTCTCGCCGCAGAGGGCTTGACCAACCGGCAGATCGGTGAGCAGCTGCAGCTCTCTCCTCGCACAATCGGTTCGCATCTCTACCATGTGTATCCGAAACTCGGGGTCAGCAAGCGGCACGAACTGCGCGGTGTCATCGACACGTTTGCACAGCGATAGGGCGGCGAACCCGCCAGTCGTTCTCATACCTCGTGGGATTGGAGATGATGGTGACAGCTACAGGACGTGCTCCGCGCGTCGTTGTCGTAACGGGTGCAGGGTCAGGGCTGGGACAGGCGATGGCTGTCCGACTCCTCGAAGTCGGCCATCATGTCGTGCTGGTCGGCAGGAACGTACAGAGCCTGGACGACACGGCCGCAGGACACGCGAGGGCAGCGGTGTTCAGGTGTGATGTCTCCTCGGCCGAATCGGTGCACGAGCTGTTCGAGTGGGTGTCCTCGCAGTTCGGCCGACTCGATGTGCTCGTCAACAACGCCGGTACATTCGGGCCGTCTGGAAGCGTCGACGAGATCGACCCACAAGCGTGGTCGGAGACCGTCGCCACCAATCTCACCGGTGTGTTTCTGTGCGCACGCGAAGCTGTGCGGATCATGAAAGCCCAGACCCCATGCGGGGGTCGGATTATCAACAACGGTTCGATCTCCGCACACACCCCACGACCCGCCAGTGCCGCATACACGGCGACGAAGCACGGGGTATCGGGGCTGACCAAGTCCATCTCACTCGACGGCCGCGACTTCGACATCTGCTGCAGCCAAATCGATATCGGCAATGCTTCCACCGACATGACGACAGGGTTCGCACATTCGGCCAGACAAGCCGACGGTACGACCCGACCAGAACCCACATTCGATCCGATACACGTCGCCGACGCCGTCGCGCATCTTGTCGAATTGCCACTCGACGTCTCGGTTCCGACGATGACCATCATGGCCAACCGGATGCCCTACATGGGGCGCGGTTGACGCCAAGCCTCAGCAATGATCGTTGTCGCCGTAGAATCGATTGCCGCCATCTCTCTTGGCTCGGTACAACAGCATATCCGCGCGGTCGAAACAGTCGAACAGGGTTTCACCTGCTCGGAGTTCCGTGAAACCTGCCGAGAACGTCTGACCGTCAGGAACTTTCGACGCCAATTCGTAGAGAACCTTCGCAGCCGACCGCGGGTCGTACTTCGGAAGAGCCAGCGCGAATTCCTCGCCGCCCCACCGTGCCAGGGATGCCGCCGGGTCGAGGAGTGACATTGCGCGCGCCGCGAACGTCTTCAACAGATTGTCGCCCGCAAGGTGCCCGCGAGAGTCGTTGTACGCCTTGAAACGATCGAAGTCGATCATCGCCAGCACCAGTGGTGAAACACGCGTCGGCGGTTGATGCAGCGTGAGCAGATGCTCGCGCCATCCGCGTCGATTCAACAATCCGGTCAGTTCATCGGTCGATGCTGCCGTCTGCAGGTTTTCCTCGGCCACGCGGCGGTCGGTGGTGTCGTGGATGACTGCCATGGTCCATGATCGGTCGCCGACGGTAACGGTGCTGGCCGATACCCATCCCCATCGAATGGCTCCGTCGGGGCGGACGTAGCGCTTCTCGAGACGCAGGGTCTCGCCGCGATTCTTCGCGGTGTCCATCAGATTCTCCATCGCGGAGTGCTGAGATAGGTCGTCGGGATGCGTGAACTCACGGGACGACTTGCCGGCAATCTCGGTCCACGAGCGGCCGATCATCTCGCAGTATGCACTGTTCGCCGCGGTCAGCAAGCCCTCCTCGTCAGCGAGGGCAATCGGTACCGTGCTTGCCTCGAAGATGCTTCTGAACCATTCATCGGAGATGCCTTCGAACACGGGCGGGTCTTCCCTCACCCACCTAGTATCGGGCAGTGGACTCGCGGACCTGCACTCGCCTGGTATCGGACGGAGCCACGGTGAGTGCCGAGACAGTCCGAGAACCGGCCTTGCTGTGGAACGTACGTCGGGTGAAGGATGGGCGTCAGGTGTTCGCCCGTCTACCGGAGGCTGTCGTATGAGTGTTGCTCGCAAGCTGGTGGTTTGCGCATTCGTCGTGATCGGCGCCGCCGTGGCGTCCACGGGGACTGCGTCCGCGTCGGTGACTGTTCCATTCCAGGTCGCCCCGGCGGCGTTCGGGAATCCGAACGGCAGCTTCGATCTGCCTGCGTTCCGGTGCGCGGCAGTGGTCGGCGAACAACCCGGTGCAGTCACGATCGCCGGAGGCGACGAGGGTCGGTGGGGATGCCTGGTCTCATCGGACGTGCGCTGGTTGAATCTGTCGACCGGTGCAACCGGATACGCGCGGATGTCGGACGGGCTGAATGGAATCCCGGGCCAGGTCACATTGCACACCGGGATCGGGCAGGTCGTCGTCACCGTCCTCGGTTCAGGTGGAACCATCACCCCAGGTGTCGCCAGCTTCTTCGTTCCGTAGGTCTCCGTGTCCGGACTATACCGAACAACAGTGACCGCCAGGTTCTTCGTTCGGCGGTGCGGTGAGCCTGCAGAAGCACGATGACTCGATCGGCACGTCGGCCATCGCAACGGCGAGCTTCAACTGTTGCCCGATAATCGCGGCTTCGTCGACGCGATCGAGTAGTACGAGACATTCGTGGTAGCCATGTAGAGCCCATACGTTCGACGGATGTTGTTGTGCGCGAGGCAAAGTGGCGTCGAGTCCGAGATCGGCACGGTACACCGCCGCAGCTTCCTCGACATTCCCCTGTTCGAGGAGCAAGGCGCCGTACGCGTGCCGAGTGGGCTGCATCCATCCCCATGGCTCATCGTAGGGTAGGCCGTCGTCCAACTCGATCGATCGTCGTAGGGCGTCGAAGGCATTGTCGTAATTGCCTTTACGGTATTCGAGTTCGCCCTCCAACATTGCAGCTGCGACAGAAAGGATATCGAGACAGGTGTTGTTGAAGAGCATTCGAGTCGGAGCGACCCGTGTCAGTGCGGCCGCGAACAATTCACTCTCGCGTTCGGCTTGTTCTATCTGTGAGGTTGCCGAGTAAGCAACGCCTTTCGCGTAGTGCAGCATCGCAGTCGAGACGCAGTACACGCTGTCGTCCGATGGCATCTGCAGGTCTATGATGTCCTGCCAGCGACCGAATCTGATGTAGACATGTACGCGCATCGCCAGAAAACCCTCGAGCCAGTCTGCCATCGGCGGACTTTCGACTCGGAGCAGTTCGTCCGGAACTGCGGCTTCGAGCTGGCTCGCGGTGTCTATGGCAACCGCCGATTGCCCGAGGAACATGGCCCCGTAGATCTTGAAGTGGTAGTTGTGGGCGCGGTAGAGAGTGTAGAAGTTCATCGGTCCCGCACGCTGCAGAAACTTCTCGTCTGCAACGATCGCGTCCGTGTTCGCGCTGACGACGCGGCGATAGTCCCCGCACAGAACATCCAGGTGCGACGGCATGTGGTGAAGGTGGCCGGCATCGGGAACCAGTCCGCGCAGTCTGTCTGCAGCGACCAATGCTTGTTCGGGTACACCGGACATCTCCATGAGGTGGATGTACATGTGCAGTATTCCTGGGTGCACACGACCGCGGTCGGATTCGAGCGCGCGGTCCAGAACGGCTCTGGCCTCCACTGCGCACGAGCCCGGCGCCGGTTCGCCGGTGCGGAGATCCCAGAGTTCCCAGGGTGTGAGGTTCATCAGTGCGTCTGCGAACAACGTCGCGACGTCCAGATCGGCCGGATCGATGAGGTAGACCTCGCGCATGGCGTCGGCGTACTCGACATTCCACGCAGCCCAGGGGGTTTGTTCCGAATGCTCGCTTCGATCGGTGGGGAATCTCTGCTGCAGTGCCTTGACGAGCCCGATCTCCGTGATCGTGTGATCACCTCCGACCAGCTCGGCGGCCTTGTCGACGGCACAGTGAGTACGAGCCATGGTCGTCGTCAATTCGGCGTCGTCGAAGAACTCCCAAGGTTTGTTGTAGTTGGGTCCCAGTGCGTACGCCAATCCCCAATAGCCCATTGCGCAGGACGGGTCGGCATCGATCGCGTTCTGGAAGCACGTCGCGGCCTCTTCATGATTGAACGCATACGACCACACGAGCCCCCGGTCGAACCAGGTTTGCGCATCGGGAACCGAAGTTGTGATCCGTCGGGAATGGCTACCCAAGTCGTAGTAGTCGTCCACGTTGTCAGGCCTCGATTCGGCCGGTTGCAGGCGCACGATCGAAGCCTTTGCGGTCGTACAGTCGCGTGAACAGCAGACCACCGACCAGACCGATCAACAAACCGACTCCGGTCATCACAACGGCATGCAGAAGTCCGGAATCGAGTCGTGCGTTGAAGTACAAGATAGATCTGGTGCCGAGGAAGATCTGGTGCATCGGTTCGAACTGTGCCAGCCAGCCGTACAGCGCCGGGCTGGCTTCGAGCGGCAAGGTACCTCCGGAGGACGGCAGAGCCAGAACGATGAACACCACGAGGTTGATGAGCAGCCCCGCTGTACCGAACGCCGACATCACCGACAATGCAGTGATACCGACTGCGATGATCACGAACACTCCGAACAGGTACAACGCAAACGAGTGCGGCGACGGCATTCCGAGAGAGGTGCTGATCCACAGGTACAGCCCTGAGACGACAGCGGCGACCACGCACATGATCAGCCACTTGACGGCCAGAGTGCCGGTACGGCTGATGTTCGTGGGACCTCGATGAATCACTCGCGGACCGAATTCGGTCGGGGTGAAACCGAGGAGTCCGTCGACGAGCGCACTGACAATCGTGGCACCTGTGAATCCGGCGAGGACGAGCAGCAACGCGTAGTAGAACGCGGAAAGGCCGCTGCCCGTGCCGTCGGGCAGCGGGTCGTACGGTGTGACGATCACGTTGATCGGTTCGGCGAGGGCAAGTCTGGCCGCTCCGGTCAGTTGACCGCCCGAAGGTTGAAGTTGCGCATCGACTTCGGCCGTGAGCGCGGATCCAACCCGCGAATTGGCCTGCGCGAGTGCCTCGGTGGCAACGCGCTGCATCAATGCCACAGTGAATGTTCCCGCACGGGGGTTGGTGTTGACGGTGATGACCGGTCTCTCGACGTCACCTGGCACCACGCTCGCGCGAGCGAATATCAAGGCACGTTTGGTGAAATCGAATGGAATGACAATGGAACCGTAGGCGTCTCCCGATGACAGAAGATCTTGCGCCTCGGCAGGTCCGGTCTCCAGAAGTTCGATCTGCCCGGGATCGATACCCTGCCGGATCGCGTCAGCGATGTCGTTGCCGATGTTCTGCTCCGTGGTCGTACCGTTGGATTCGACGGTGTCACCCTCGTCCTGGTTGACAAGAACGACCGGGAAGTCGCGCAGGTTGTCCTGGGGATTGAGGATTCCGCCGAGATACAGCGCAGCCAACAGTGACATCAGCGCTGACACGACGAATATCGGAGCAAGCCAGAATCGGGGCGAACCGAGTACATCTGTCATCGACCGAGGAGAACGCGCATCCGGCATCTTCGGTTCCTTCTTGGTGCTCAGTGCTTGGGCGTGCCAGCATACCTGCGTTCGAGTTGCCGATTCGTGCCTATCCAACGCGTCGGATGTGTAATCCTGGCTGCAGAAAGGGCCGCCATGACCGCAGCCGGTGACGATCCGAGCGAATCTTCGAGGAGCCCGCGGCTCAGGTACCCGCCGCCGGAGTGGGTTCGATGAGCAGCCGCTTGACGACCTTGCCTGTAGCGGTTCGAGGGAGTTCGTCCAGGAACGTGACGTCACGCGGAACCGAGAAGCGGCTCAGACGATTTCGAATGTACGCCCGGACCATCTCTGCATCGAGACCAGCGGATCCTCGGCCGACGACGAATGCCGCCAGTCGTTGGCCGTACTCGTTGTCGGGCACTCCGACGACTGCTACCTCGCCTACCTGGGGGAGATTGGCAATGGCATCCTCCACTGGACCAGGGAAGACGTTTTCTCCTCCGGAGATGATCATCTCGTCGTCGCGGCCGCACACGAACAGTCGTCCGTTGCAGTCGAGGTAGCCGAGATCGCCGGTATCCATCAAGGCCGAACCCTTGGCAGACACGGTCGACGGCGGATCGGCGTTGGTGTACCCGTCGAACAGCATGTCGTTGCCGACGAAGATGCGGCCGAGGGTTCCGACCGGAACGACGTTGCCGTCGGCCGCGAGGACCGCGACCGTGGTCCCCAGCGGCGGTCGGCCCGCGGTGGCGGGTGAAGCGCGGAGATCGTCGGGGGTTGCGATCGTCGCCCACGATACTTCGGTGGACCCGTAGAAGTTGTAGAGAATATCGCCGAAAACACTCATGAACCGGTTGACCGTCGATCCGGTGAGTGCTGATCCGCTGCACGCTACGACACGCAGGCTCGACGTGTCGTAGCGGGATCGGACCGAATCGGGCAGGTCGAGTATTCGTTGCAGCATGATCGGTACGGCGATCAACGAGGTACAGCGATGAGCTTCGATGGCGCGAAGGCAGTCCTCGGGATCGAATCTGTCCTGCAACACCACCGTTGCTCGCAGCGGAGTGCTGATCTGCAAAGCCGCCAGGCCCCAACTGTGGAACATCGGGGCCGCGATCAACATCCGCTCGTTCATCTGCAGCGGCATTCGGGACAGCATCGCTGCAACAGTGCCGAAGCCTCGCGGGGTGGGACGCAGTGCACCTTTCGGGGAGCCGCTGGTCCCGGAGGTGAGCACGACGACGGTGCCGGGACGCTCGGGCCTTTCGAACGTCGTCGACGGCGGCGCCACGAAGTGTTCGAGGGTCCGCCGATGTGGAATAGCGGTGTGCGCCGACAAACTGACGCGGGTGACGTCGTCGGGGAGGTAGCGGACGATCGAGTCGAATTCGTCGTCGACGAACAACACGTCGAAGCGTTGGCGGGCGGCGATCGACTCGATCTGGCGGGCAGCCAGGCCCGTGTTGAGGAGGACGACTTCGACACCGAGCATGCCGCATGCGACGGTGCACTCGGTCATCGTCGTGTGGTTGCGCGCCAGGATCCCGATTGTGCTGCCCGGACGAATTCCGGATGCGCTCAAGCCCGCGGCGATTCGGTGAGATCGCTGATGGATTTCCGCGAAAGTGCGGGTCCCGCGGTCGTCGATCACAGCGATCTCGTCCGGCGACTTCGCCGCCGCGGCGGCGAATCCGCCTCCAAGCGTGAAACCCCACTTCGCAAGTGAACTGAGCTGCTTGTAGGCACGGTCGGGTCGTGCGGCCCGGACGACACCGGTGCTGATCATCGTCTTCGCGATCGCCAGTTGCAGCGAGCGGGAGTCGCCGGTGCTGGACACGATCGAGGTCGGTGTACCGGTCAGAGCGTCGTCGAGCCGCCGTAGACCGCCGAGAACCCAATCGACCACAGCTTTGTTGTGTTCAGGTTGGGGTGCATACCAGCCACTGAGCCCCGCTTTGAACACGGTGACATCGACCTTGGTCTCGTTCGCCGAGATTTCGGTGAGGGTGAACCTGACGAATCCGCCCGCTTCGACATGTTCGATCGTGACTATCGCGCGGTGGCGTCGGTTCACGACGAGTTGCACGGCGTGGTCCACACCGCCCACCCGGCACCAGTACCCGTCGACAGCACCGTCGCGGAGGACGCACGCCTCGATCCCAGGGAAGTACCGCGGGTACAGCTCGACCGCACTCAAGACGCTGCATACCTGATCGGCGTCGTGTGCGAAGACCATGCTGCAGTCGATGACGTCCGAAACCATCGCGTTCCCCCCGTTACCCCGCCGAGTCGATCAGCTACGCCGCCGCACAGCACCGACCAGGGGATTGCCGCGCGCACTCGAACGGGTCATCCGCCTGGATGAAGTCGATATATTAACCGTGACGGATAGTTACGCGCACGAAATCGGCATAATTGAGTCGCCGGTGGAGCAGTCGATTCAAGATGGGCGTGCAGGAACTGGATGCGGGTGCCACTGTGCGGTCCAGCTAGTTACGGTCCAAGTAGAGTTGGGCCGTCTCGGTGGCAACCGCCGACACAGCAGCAGCGAGTCCTGGTTCGAGATCGAGTGCGTTCGTCAGCGTCTCGTCTCGAAGTCCACGGGACCGGAGAAGCTCCCACGCGCGTTCCATCAGTCGGACCGACGTCGGGTGATCCAGTTCTGGCCTCATCGATCGCAAAGCCGTTGCGGCCCAATCTGCATCGAAGGTTCCGTTCGGTGGGCCGAACACGCGCTCACCGGAGGTGTAGCTCCTCGGGTCCATGCGATCCGACGCTAGCACGCACTCGGCAACGCTGTCGGTCGTGCGTTTTGCTCGTCGCCGAGGCAATGCGGAATCCTCGAACACTGGTACATCTACCAATGAATGTGTGCGTACGTTAGAGACATGCCCTATGTGGACCGTGTTGCCGACGTATTCGTGCTGAACCTCGGGGACCGAGATGGAGACGATGGCGAGAACCGAATGGGACCAGCCTGGGTTGCCGACGTCGCAGCGCTCCTCGACGAGGTCGAGGCAGCCACAGGGCCGGCGGCACTGGTTACCACGGCGACAGGCAAGTACTTCTCCACCGGTGTCGACCTCTCCTGGGGCGCTGAGAACCTCGACCAGGTGAACCTGTTCATCGGCGCGGTGCAGTCGCTGCTGGCACGTGTTCTGACGTTCCCGATGCAGACAGTCGCTGCACTACAAGGGCATACGTTCGGCGGCGCGGCGTTTTTCGCCATGGCGCACGACTACCGGATCATGCGAGCCGACCGCGGCTTTCTGTGCTTCCCCGGCGTGAGTATCGGTGCCAGCTACAGCCCAGGGACAGTGCAGATGGTTGCGGCCAAGCTGACACCTCTGGCGTTCCATGAGGCACTGACGACGGGACGCCGATACGGCGGTGACGACGCCGCCACGCTCGGCCTGGTCGACTCCTCCTCCCCGGAAGATCGCCTGCTCGACGATGCCATCGCTCGTGCGACGGAATTGACCGAAACACGAGGCAGTGTTCTCGGCGACATCAAACGCACCATGTATGCAGACGTCGTCGAGTCCCTCCTGGCGCCTGTAGCGGGCGTGGAGAAGCAGGAGTGGACTATGCGCTAGGCGCCCTCGGCGGCTCAGGAATCCGGGGTCAGTACTCGATGCCCAACGACCATGCGAACACGGTGTAGGCCGCCAGCGTGATCAAGGCTATGGAAATAAGGTTGAGCCACAACCCACCCCGCATCATCTGGCCGATGGTGATGTACCCGCTGGCGTACGAGACCGCGTTGGGTGGCGTTGCCACCGGCAGCATGAACGCACACGTAGCCGCCAGCGCAACCGGAATGGTCAGAACCAATAGATCGATATCCATGCCCATCGCGACCCCGCCGGCCACGGGCAGGAACGTTGCCGCCGTCGCTGTATTGCTCGTGATCTCGGTCAGAAAGATGATTGCCGTGGTTGCCACGACGATCAGCAAGACCACAGGAATGGTATCCAGACCCGCCGCGATGGTCCCGATCCAGTCGGTCAAGCCGCTGGATTGGAATTGCGCCGACAGTGCAAGTCCTCCACCGAACAGCAGCAGGACACCCCAGGGCAGTTTGACCGCCGTCTCCCAATCGATCAGACGAACCCCCTTTTTTCCTCCGCTGGGTAGCAGGAACAGGAGAAGCGCTGCCGTCATTGCGATCCCGGTGTCGGAGATCGGCGGCGCGTCGAAGATCAGTGGAACCGCGACCCACGATGCGGCAGCGAGACAGAAGACGATTGCCACTCGGATCTCACCCTGCGACATCTTTCCCAGGGCATCCAGTTCGCCCTTGATGAGCTGCTTGCCGCCCGGAATGTCATCGATCTCGGGTTTGAACAAGACATGGGTGAGCAAGAACCAGGCTATGAACAGCAGGACCACCGCGAGTGGCACACCCGCGATCATCCATTCGAGAAATCCGATCGTGATGCCCTGGCCCTCGAGGTAACCCACCAGCAGAGTATTCGGAGGAGTGCCGATGATCGTCCCCAGCGATCCGATCGACGCCGCGTAGGCAATACCGAGCATCATCGCGGTACCGAAGTTGCTCTTGATCACCGCCTCCGTGATCGTGGCATCAGCATCAGCATCAGCATCAGCATCAGCATCAGCACCGGGAACCGCGCCCGCCTTCTTCCCGATATCGAGTACCAATACCAGAACCGAGACACCGATCGGGATCATCATGACTGCGGTGGCTGTGTTCGACACCCACATCGACAAGAAGCCGGTTGCGATCATGAACCCTGCGATCACCATTGTCGGCTTCGTACCCATGGCGTTGACGGTGAGAAGGGCTATCCGACGGTGCAGGTTCCACCGTTGCATTGCCAGAGCCAGCAGAAAGCCGCCCATGAACAAGAAGATGATGTTGTTGCCGTATGAAGCGCCCACATCGTTGATGTCGACGTCGCCATCGAGGACGGGAAAGATGATGAGTGGCAACAGGGCTGTCGCAGGGATCGGTACTGCCTCGGTCATCCACCAGATACCCATGAGTACAGCGGTCGCGGCAGTCAGCCGCGCAGTGTGGTCCACATCGTCGGGCATGACCGCATACACGAGTACCGCCAGCAGCAGTCCTGCAGCGAGTCCGACCCATTGCCGTGTACGCCGCCCTGACTTGACCTCGTGGTCACGTTCCCCAGCCGATCGCTGGTCGACTTCGTCGAATTCGTTCGGGTCGGCTCGGCGACCTGACTCCTCCTCGTCGCTGAGCTGCGACATAGGGGCCTCCTCGTGCTCGGCGTGTCACCAGCGTATCGCCTTGAATGTCCGAAAAGTCGTAATCGATGCCGATGGTGGGTCGCGGTTTTCGCCAAGGGCTACTCTGTCGCGACGTGCCGCTCAGGACAGCTTCGGCGGATTGTCCGGCAACAGGAGTGCGCCGATAGCGCTGGCGATCGGAACCGTGTTGTTGGTGTCCGCGTTCGAAGTCGGTCCGAGGGTTGCGTAGATGACGATCGTGGTTTTCGATTCCGTGTCGTACAAGGCGACTCCGTTGTAGCCACCGAAGGACGGGTTCATGAACAACCAGCTGCCGAGGTGAGCAGTTCCGAAAGCGAAGAATCGTTCGGCGGTCAGTGGGCCGAGACCGGCTGTCTCGGGCGCCATCATCTCTTGAAACACACTGTCGGGCAGTAGTTCACCGGTTCCGAGTGCGCGAACCCAGCGCCCGACATCGGAAACCGTGGAGTTCATGTTTCCACTGTTGAGAAATGCGGTGGGATTCCAGAAGGTCGAGTCTTCGAATACGCCACGCTCGTTGGTGTAGCCATGCAGGGCAGGATCGGCCATCTGGGGAGTCAGCATCAGGTTGCTCTCGCTCATTCCGAGCGGGGTGAAGACTCGCTTCTTCAACAGCTCGCCCAGCGGTTCACCCGACGCCCTTTCGAGCACCACACCGAGTAGGCATAGATCGCTGTGGGAGTAGCCGAAGCTGGTGCCCGGTTCGAACAGCGGCGGGCGAGAATTGGCCAGGTCGAAGATCTCTTGCGCCGTGAATCCCTCGATCGGGTTCGCGTAGAAGGCTTTCAGGAAATCGGGATTTGTTACATAGTCCGAGATGCCGCTGGTGCTGTTGGCCAGCATCCGCGGCGTGATTTGGTCGGCGCGTGGAAAATCGGGAACCCACCTGGCAATCGGTTCGTCGAGGCTCAGTGTTCCGTCGTCGCCGAGTTGTAGGAGGACAGTCGACAGCATCGGCTCCATTGGCTGTCCGACGCGAAGTTGCATGTTCGGCGTAGCGGGTACGCCGATCGGCGACTCGCCGACTGCGCCGAGAACCAATTGTTCGTCGCCTTGCCACACCCCGAACACGGCGGCGCTGAGATCGAGTGCGGCGAGTTGGTTCGTCACGATGTCGGTGATCTTGTCGACATCCACGGAGTCGGAACTCTGGGTGGGCGCCTGGGGCTCGGCGCTGTTGGTCTCTGTGCTGCCGTTTTCGTTACCGGCCGATCCGCAGGCAACGAAAACAGAGGCGAGGACGGCAGTGAGTGCCGCGGTGGCACTTCGACGCAACAGACTGTCAGGTGAAATCCTCATCGGCCCGGTCCCTTTCGTGCACGGAAAGTTGGGCGGCGGCTGCCAGTCACGGTAGCGTCGACCAGGTGATCCTACCTCCCGACCGGATCTCGAAACGCGGTTTCGAACAGCGGCGATCACGACGGCGACGGATGTTCCGCGAGTCCGCGACTTACGCGTTCAGGAGTCCACGATGGTGTGTTCGACCACTCCGATGTCGTCCAGGGACAGTGTCAATGTGTCTCCGGGTGCCAGCCAGTTTCCGGTTTCCATGCCGCTGCCGCCGGGGAGTGTTCCCGTTCCGAACAGTTCGCCGGGGAGAAGCTGTTCGTCACGGGATGCGTGAGCAAGCACTTCGCCGAGGCTCCACTTCATTCCAGCGCTGCTGACTCGGCTGACAGTATTGCCGTTGATCGATACCGTTCCGGTCAACGAGTCGATGCGGGGAAGGACGTCGTCGGCGGTGACTGCCGTCGTCGACATCGACGACATGAAGTGCTTGGACTTCTGTGGTCCGAATCCTGATGCCATCTCTCGGCGCTGGACATCTCGCGCACTGAAGTCGTTCAACAGAACGAAGGATCCGATCGCTGACGTCGCCTCTTCGGGTGTGGCATTGCGAAGCGGCGCGGACAGCACGAAGCCGATCTCCAGCTCGTAGTCCAATGCTGCTGAGTAAGAGGGGATTTCGATCGAAGTGCCGCTCGGAACAAGAGTGAGATGGTTGGACATGTAGTAGACAGGCTGCTGGTAGAAGAGTGGTGAAGGCTTGAACATCGGGAATGGCCGCCGTGTCAATCGTTCGACCACAGCAGTTGCCCGAAACTGAGCTGGATGAAAGCGTCGAACCAGCCCTCGGCTCGCGTCGATGTTGTGTTGTTCGTACAGCAGGAAATCCCGAAACGAGACGGGATGGAACGGAAGGGCGTCAGGGGAACGCTGCCGGTGCCTGTTGTCGACCGAGGTCAGCCACGCGTCGCTGAATGGAGTGCCCCCGAGAGCGCTGGTGTCGCTCAACGGTTGCCAGGTCGAGTCCTGCTTCGACTGAAATTCGGCGACGACGCCGTTCGACGTGTGAACCCTGCGAATCTTCATTTCTCCCCAGCCCCCGCTGTTCGTCTGATCCAGATGTCCTCGAACGGTACTGTACGTCCGAGGATCCGTTCTGCGGCCCGGTGCCCTGATTTGAAGGCCGCAGTCACGGTGGCTGGATCGTCGGTCCATGTTGCTTCGCCGGCCAGGTACATTACATCCCCTATCGGCGTGGACAAGTTGTCGTGATCCTCGGGTATCGATCCGACCGTCATGTAGGAATAGGAGCCATGCGAGAACGGATCGTCCTGCCAACGCGTGACGTGTATTCGATCGGGCTGTAATACACGGTCTCCGTACAGTCTCCGCAGCGCGTCGAGGACGGAATCTCCGATACGCGCGTCCGACCAGTGACGGGTATCTCGAGCACATGGACCCGCTGCGAACGTCAACAGTGTCGGAGAACCGTGCACCGCGCTCACGTCGTACCACGAGTGCCACCATCGACCGGCCTCACCCTGCTGTCGAATGGCATAGACGTCCTGGTCCCAGAACTTCTCGGGGAATCGCAAGAAGACTTTCTCGAATGCGTTCATCTCGAGCCGATCCAAGGCTCGCGTCAATCGTTGGGGCAGCGGCGGATCGATCACGAACTCCGGCGACTTCAATACCCCGATCGGGACCGTGACGACAACCCTGTCGGCTGAGAATTCACCGCGATCCGTTTCCGCGACGATGCCGGTCGGAGCCCACCGCACACGGGTTACTACGTGCCGCCGACGCAGGTCGAGCCCGTCTGCGAGGTGCGTGGCGAGCTCGTCGTAGCCATCGGGAAATACGACCTCGTCGCCCTCGATGGCATCGTCGTCGAGCCCGTGCGCGTCGAGATCGTCGAGCCAGACGCCCAATTGCTCCTCGGATCGGTGCTGCAGGAACTCGCGGACCCTCGCGGAACGTTCTTCGTCCCAGTCCAGCTCGCCGAGCGTGGTTTCCACGGCACTGCCGAAGGATGTCATCGGCTCCGATGCGGCGATGGTCGTCGCCAGTCGAGCGTCGAAGAAGTGAACGTCCGAGGCGAATCGCTCGGCGGCCTCGTCGCTGAGTCGCGTGCCGCTAGGGGAGTAGTACGCAATTGCGCGACCGTCGGGTTGATAGCTGCCGACGGTGAACTCGACGGTGCGCATGCCGTAGGCCTCGACTGCATCGGCAAGAGGGTTGCCGTCGACTCCGTGAATCCAGGAGGCGCCGTAGTCGAGGACTTCACCGTCGGAGCGTGATGTCCAGACCCGCCCGCCGATCCGGTCGCGGGCTTCCAGGACGACAACATGCCGCCCTGCGTCGGTGAGAATTCTTGCGGCCGTCAGCCCGGCGATCCCGGCCCCCACGATCAGCGTGCCGAAGTCGGTCAACGTCGTTCCGATCTGTCTGTTGAGGTCGGTGGTGAAGGTGCGGTGAGGTTGCTATCGGCGCTGGGACGAGCGGCTGCCATTGTGGTGAAACGTGGTGTGTACACCCTCCTCCAACGTTAATGCGCCTTATGCGATCTCGGAAGTGAAATTGGCGTAGCGCGTCTGCGCCGTCGCCTCGGAGCCGATGTCGCCCAATCTCCCTGCCACGATCGCATCGAGGTCTTCGAGGAGCCAGTACGTTGCAAATGGATGTTCGGCCGTCCACATGTCTCCGTTGACATCGAGGGCCCTAGCGCCGAGCACCTCGCCGAAACCACCGGTCGATCGGACGGTGTCTGCGGAGTACACACCTTCGTCCAAGACCGCGATGACGTCGGCATCTTGGCTGGCCAGATGCTCGGGCGACAGCGCGGTCCACGGGCCTATCGTTGATTCGGTCGGATCAGCCTTTTGCATTTCGGGTGCATCGAGCCCGACCGACTCGGCGAGAACGGACGAGGGCGCCGACGCGGTGGCGATCGCGAGTATGTCTGATGCGTACATCAGCACCGAAAGCGACATCGGCCTGTCTTCTACCTTCGCGCGCAGAGAATCAATCTGCGCGTTCAAGACCGACTCGAGCCGGATGGCCTCGTCGTGACGGTCGAACATCTCAGCGACGAAGGCCAGCGATTGCTGCCACGGTGCGAGATACGGCATGGGAACGGTGGCCACCGTATCCGAGATGGCCCGGTAGAGGGTGTCGTCACCGTAGTTGCTGCCCACCACCAGATCGGGACTGACGCTCAGCACGTCCTCCGTGGGTGGCGCTCCGACGGGCGGTACATCGATCACCTTCGAACCGGCTTCGGCCAGTAGGGCGTCGCCGATAGGTGAGCCGAAGCCGGTGAACACCACGTCGGGTACGACACCGACGGCCAAGAGCGCCATGGCGGCCGTCTCGTCGGTGGCGACGATCCGCTGCGCGTCAGTGGGTACCTCGGTGATTCCGTAGTCGTGTGTGACTGTCCGCGTCTGCGCCTCCTCGCCGACGCCTCCGTCGACCGAGCTCGAACACCCTGCAGCGACCATCGCAACTACAAGCGTTGTCATCGATATGCGAACTGTCTTGTTCATCTGGGGATCTCCTGGCCGAAAGTCCATCCGGCCGCGTCGCTGCGGTCTCGGAAAAAGTCTGAATAGATGCCGTTACGGCCGATCAACTGGTCGTGTGTACCGATATTTTCGACGCCACCGCCATCGAGGACGACGATCTGATCGGCGCCTCGGACGGTGGACAGTCGATGCGCGATGACGATGACTGTCCTGCCGACAGCGAGTTCAGCGACAGCCGCAGTGATCGCCGCTTCGTTCTCACCGTCCAGCGCCGCGGTGGCCTCGTCCAAGAGGACGATCGGCGCATCCTTCAGCAATGCTCGCGCGATGGACACCCGCTGTCGCTGCCCGCCCGACAAAAGCGATCCTCCTTCTCCGACCCGTGTGTCCCACCCATCGGGAAGTGCATCTATCACCGAATCCAGTCTGGCTGCGCGGGCCACGGTATGGATCTGCTCGTCCGTCGCATCGGGCTTCCCCAGGCGCACGTTTTCGAGCACCGTGTCGTCGAACAGGTAGACATTCTGAAAAACCATGGCAGTCATGTTCATGATCGAGGTCGTCGACATCTCGCGAACGTCGACGCCACCGATCCGCACGGACCCGGCGTCGACATCCCAGAACCGTGCGATCAGCCGAGTCAGTGTCGACTTGCCGGACCCGGATGGGCCGATCAAAGCCGTGACCGTGCCGGGCGCACATCGGAACGATATGTCGTGCACTACCGGCCGGTCCGGGGCATACCCGAACGCAACGTGGTCGAATTCGACCGAACCGTCCGCTGGCGTACGGGGATGTGCCGGCTCGGGCAGTGCGGGCGCGTCGAGTACGGCCTCGACGCTGTCGAGCGCCGTGTCGGCAAGCTGCAGTCCGGACGCGTATGCCCCCACGAGTGACAGGGGTTCGACAAAACGCACCGCGAACAACATGATCACGACGGCGTCTGTGGGTTGCAGCGCACCGCCCATCGAAAGGTATGCCACGCACACGAGACCGAGAGCCAGCGTCAGGACGACTGTCGCCGCGTAGCGGGCGAGCGGTGCGTTCTGCCGATCGAGGCTGCGGCGAGTGGACTCACGGCTTGCATCGATCGCGTCGTTCAGCTCGCCCCAACCCCCGACGAGCGTGCCCGACGCTCTCAGGATCGGTTGAAGTCGAGCGAACTCGAGTACCTTCTCCGACGCGTCGGCGTTGACGCGTTCCTCGCGGTCGTGTTCGGGCCCGGAGACCTTCTTGATCGCGCGAAAGTAGTAGTACAGCAACGGAACAGGGATCAACAACGCAGCTGAGATGCGCCAGTCGACGAACGCAATCAGTACGACGACGGTGGCAGGTGTCGTCACAGCCACCGTCATCTGCTGGAGGAACACCGAGGGCACGTTCATGAGGTTCTGCAGCGACGTCGACATGATCGAGGAAAGCTGCCCTGCGCGAGCGCTGGTGAACCATCCGAGCGGCAACGTCGCCACATGCGACGACACGCGGCGCATCAACGCGTCGGTTACCGCTTCGATTCCGACGTAATAACCGACGTTCGACGTCGTCACCAACGAAATGCCCGACACGGCCGCTCCCAAAGCGGCCACCACGAGCCAATTCCACGGTACCGTTCCATCGAGCAGAGCTCGCAGAATGGGAATCAGCGTCCCGAACACCAGTCCCTGCGATACGCCCGCGACCGCGTATCCGAACACCAGCTGCCTCAGCCCGCTGGGCTCCTCCAACAACGCGTCGGTCCGTCCGATCATGCTGCGCCCGCCGAGTCCCACATCTTCGCGTACCGGCCATCGTGAGCGAGTAGTTCGCTATGTGTGCCGCGCTCGACGATGCGCCCGGATTCGAGGACCACGATGGTGTCGGCGCCTCGAATGGTGTTGAGGCGGTGCGCGATGACCAATACGGTCCGTCCGCGGGCCAACGCTGATAGTGCACGTTGGATTTCGGCTTCGCTGTGCGGGTCTGCGTGCGCGGTGGCTTCGTCGAGGACGAGGATCGGCGCATCCTGCAGCACCGCACGAGCGATCGTGATGCGCTGAAGTTCTCCGCCGGACAAACCTGAAGCCGTTGTGCCCAGCATCGTGTCGTACCCGTCGGACAAGGCGACGATCCTGTCATGGATGAAAGCTGCCCTCGCAGCAGCAATTACATCGCCGTCCTCCGCCGTCGGCCGGGACAACGCGATATTGTCGCGCACGGTGGCGCGCATCACCTGCGCGTCCTGAAAGACCATCGCGACCGTCGACAGAAGTTCGGTTTCGTCGATGTCGCGCACGTCGACGCCGCCCACCCGGACCTCGCCGCCAGTGACGTCCCAGAGCCGGGGCACCAGCCGTGCGACGGTCGTCTTCCCCGATCCGGACGGTCCGACGAGTGCGGTGATTGTGCCGGGCTTCAACACCAGGTCGATACGGTCGAGGGCGCTGCGCCGGCCGTCGTAGGAGAACGACACGTGGTCGAACTCCACCGATCCGTCGGCAGGACGGCGCGGTCGTGTCGGGCGCGGAAGCGGTTCTGTGGCCAGCACTGTGCCGAGGTGTGCTGCCGCGACCGCGGCGCTGCTGATTGCCCCGACGATCTGAGTGAGGTTCATGAACGGGCCGGGCAGGCCCACTCCGACGGCGAGGAACGGCAGCAGATCGACGGCAGGAAGAGTGCCGATGCCTACCAGGACGGAGCCGGTAGTAACGATCCAGACCATCAGTACTGCAGGCGAATACAGCAGGTTCAGGACAGTCACCGGGATGCCGGTTCCCTTCATCCACGTACGGCAGATCTCTGTGAGGCTGTCGACTGAGCGGGTGAAGCGGGTGAACATGGCAGTCTCTGGCCCGTACGCCTTGACCACCTCGATACCGTCGACCAATTCGACCGTCGTCCGCGAAACCCCGGCCAGGGCGCAGTTGTAGGCGTCCATGTGCTTTCTGAACGAGGCCTGCATCGGGGGAAGGACTGCGAAGAACGTCACGACCACGTAGCCGATCACAAGAGTTGCCATTCGCCAATCCATGACGACGAGGTACGCCGACGCCATGATCGGCGTGACGATCGTTCCCGCCAACTCCCCAAACGAGTGCGCGACGATGACGTGCATTCGCTTGACGTCGTCGGATACGGCCTTCTCGATTTCGGGAGACCCCGACTCTGCGAACCAGCCCAGAGGGGCCGCCGCCAACACTGCCACAATCGACTTCCGGGTCAGCGCACGAAAGTCCGCATCCGCGTAGTGACACAGCACAGTGGCGATCCCGTAGAACGCGATGCGTCCGAGTGCGCCGGCAATGCCGATTGCCACCCACGTCCACACATCTTTGTCTCGTCCGGTGAGCAATGCGCGCCCTACCTCGGCGACAGCGATAAACGGAACGACGGCCAACCCACCCGAAACCGCTGCCAGTGCAGCACCGCTCGCGAGGCGCGCCCGGACCGGGCGGAGAAACGTGGACAACGACATTGCGGGGGAGTCATGCGTACCCGTCTATGATTGGATCAGTGATCTATTACGCGTGAAAGGTACCAGCGGCATGGTGGACGGTAAAGACGTACGTTCGGGCGGCAAGCGCGCCTATAGGACCGGTATGACTTCGCGGACGATCGTCGACGCTGCAGTCGCACTCACTCGGCAGCATGGTCTCGAGGCGTGGACGACGCGGACGCTCGCTGCATCGCTCGATACTTCGCTGTCGGTGCTTGCGCACCACATCGGTGATCGGCAGGCCTTGTCTGCTGCGGTGGTCGATCGGGTTGCCGGATCGATTTCCGTTCCGTCGCCCGATCTTTCGTGGCGGTCCTGGTTGACTGAATTGTTCACCAGTCTCCGTGAGGCTTTCGAATCGCATCCTGGCGTCGCGCAATGGACGCTTCTACACGGACCCGTCACTGATGCGATAGCGCCCGTTGTCGATGCGGCCGTGACGGTGTTGCTGGACGCTGGATTCGGTGACGACGCTGCGCGCGCCTATGCAGTCGTGTTCACCGTGTGTGTGTCCCAAATCGCCCTCGGTGATGCCCGTCGCACGACGAATGCCGGACACGGTGCAATGCTGTACGGTCTGCCTCCGGCGGGGGAACGTGGGCGCGGACTCGATGCGATGGTAGAGATGATCGCAGGCTTCAGCCGGAGCGATCACTACGCGTACACGCTCGAGTGTGCGCTCGACGGCATCGACGCTCAGCGTGCTCGTCGCTGACCAACGTGCATTCGGCCAGTTGGCTCAGCCACGCGAGCATTGCGAGTGAATCGTCTCGCCACTAACGTCTTCACCACAGTCGTCGGCGAGGCCGGTTCGGGAGCATGGGGTTGTCGATGAATAGCAAGGGTGGCCGATGAAGACCGATTTCAAGAAGACACTTGCGTGCTACACAGCCAAGCGTGGCACATTCGACTTTGTCGATGTTCCGCCGCTCCGATACATGATGGTCGACGGACGAGGTGATCCGAACACCGCGCAGAGCTACGCCGATGCGATTGCTGCCGTCTATCCAGTTGCATATGCACTCAAATTCCTCAGCAAGAACGAACTCGGCCGAGACTATGTAGTCATGCCCCTCGAGGCGCTGTGGTCTGCGTCGAACATGGATGTATTCACCACTGAGCGAGACAAATCGCAGTGGAATTGGACTCTCTTGAACATGGTGCCCGACTGGATCGAGCAGGACATGTTCGACACAGCAGTAGCGGAGTCGATGGCGAAGCGGCACACCAGTGTTCACGTCGATCTGCGAATGGAGGTCCTTCACGAAGGGCGGTGTGTGCAGACCTTGCACATCGGTTCGTACGACGACGAGGCCGAAGTGCTGCACCGCCTGCATCACGAGTTCATTCCGGCAGCGGGCGCGACGATGACCGGGCGCCATCACGAAATCTATCTGAGCGATCCCCGACGGGTCGAACCGTCCAAGTTGCGAACCATTCTGCGGCAGCCGATCGAAGAAGCGAAGGTTGTCGGTGTCGACAACCCGTGAGCGAGCGTTTCGGTCCCCGCTCTGACACGATATCCGGCATGACGAAGGCGTTGCGACCGAACACCTTCACGGTCGGTACTTTCACACTGCTCAGCGCGTTGTATCTCGCACAAGGGATTCCCTACGGATTCTTCACCGGAGCTCTCCCTGTCGTCTTGCGGGAGTCGGGCTACTCGCTGGTGAAGATCAGCGCGACGGGCGTGCTCTTCCTGCCATGGGCTCTGAAGTTCCTGTGGGCACCCTACGTGGACCGATACGGAACCCGACGACGGTGGCTGTTGTCCTTGCAGTGTGCGTCCGCCGGCGTCGCACTCGGGTTGTCGATGCTGGACCTGTCCACGACACTTCGATGGCTTTTCGTGGGCGTCTTTGTCGTCAATCTGTTGTCTGCCACGCAAGACGTCGCAACCGACGGAATTGCGGTGCGTCTCCTGAACGCGAAGCAACGGGGAGTCGGCAACGGAATTCAGGTCGGCGCGTATCGGATCGGCATGGTGTGCGGTGGGGGACTGTTGTTGTGGCTGTTCAGCTTTGCCGGGTGGCGCGCGTTGTTCATCGCGATGGCGGCGTTGCTGATTCTCACAACCATCCCGGTGTGGCGGCTGCGTGCGCAACTCGATGCCGCCGACATCGAGACCGGAACGCAGGATCGCACGGCCGAGAAATCGGCGACCCGTCTTCCGATCACGTGGTGGTCACGACTGCGTCGACCAGGCATGGTGGCGTTCATCCTGTTGATCGCAGGCTTCAAATTCGGCAACTCGATGGGCTCCGCACTGGTCGGGCCGTTCATGTCCGACAGCGGTCTCACCCTGGGCCAGATCGCTCTCGTCGATGGCGCGCTGTCGTCGGTGGCTGCCCTCGTCGGTGCCGGTCTCGGCGCGTGGCTGTCGTACCGCTTCGGACGGCGACACGCCCTGCTGGTCGGTGGGGTGACGCAGACCCTCAGCCTCGGCCTGTACGTAGTCGCGTCGTTGGGTATCGGCGGCTTTCCGTTGGTGGTGACCGCAAGTATTGCCGAGCATGTTCTCGGCGGTGCCGCAACCGTGGCAATTTTCGCGCTGATGATGGATGCAGCCGACAAGCGCTTCGCTGGAAGCGACTACACGCTTGTCGCGTGCGCAGTGGTGTTCGCTCAGGGGATCGCCGGACTCGCCGCCGGAATCGTGGGTGACATGTTCGGATTCACCGCACTCTTCTGCGTTGCGCTCGTATTGTCGGGCATCGGCTGCGCAGTCCTGCTGATCGCACTGGACCGAGGTGTCGGACCGAGCGGGTTGAAAAAGGTACTAGCAGCGCGCACATCGTGACCACATAAGTGATTCGAGATGTGAGATTCGAGATGGGTGATTCGAGCGATCCGGCCCACATCGACGATGTGGGCCGGATCGGAAAGCTTAGAATCAGTCGACCGAAATGACGTCCTGCGCAATGGACGCAAGTCGCGTCTGCGCAGCAGAGACGACGCCATGGCGGTTCTCGTGTGCTTCCTCGAACGCCACGATCGTCCTGATGTCGCTCGAATCGGTAAGGTTCTTGATCGCTGAGACCGACTCGGACACGTTGAGTGCGTCGTAGTCCGCGATCGGCAGTTCGTCGACCTCGAGAATGCCACCGGCAGCGCGGGCGGAGTGAATGGCGTCGGCGACGCCGTCGACACCCTCCTCCCGGGTGACCTCCTCGGCAGCTTCGAGTGCTGCGTCGCGGCTGGCGGCCAGCGTCCGTGCCGCAATGTCGCTTGCATGTGCGCCGCGGCCGAGCAGCTCACCGAGACGGTTCGGGGTCGAGCGTGCTGCATCGAGCGCACGGTCGAGTCCGCGCGCGGACCAGCTGGCGGGCGCGTTGACGATCTTCACGGCACCGCCGGCCGCAGCCTGCAACGGGGTCCGGCGCAATGCTGCGGGACCACCGAGCGCATCCTCGGCGAGCACTGTCTCGAGCCACTCGACTGTCGCACTGTGCGCCTTGATCAGCCGGTCGGCAAGGGTAACCGCGGCAGGTTCCTTCGCTGCCGTGGCAAGGGCCTTGATGTACTTGGATCTGCCGAGAAGCTGCTGCTCGAGTGCTAGATCTCCGAGTAGTGCTTCATCGAACGGTTGGGCCTGCTCGGCGAGGGTCTTGAACAGCGCCAGGGTTCGGCCGACAAGTGGTCCGACTACGTCAGGCAAGCCGCCGAGGTCGCGGAGGGTCGATTCGATGGCGTCTGCACGAGCACGGCCATTGGACGCATTCTGCGTCAGCTCCGCCCGAACGGCTTCGGTTCGTGCCTGCGCGACGCGCGTCTCGGCGATCTGTATTTCGGTATTGGTCAGCTGAAGTACGGCCCGCAACTGTGCGAGCAGTGTTGATGTGGTCATCGTGCGCTCCTTCGGTCGAATGGGTCGTCGTCAGTGCCTGTACTCGAGTCAAGGCACTCCAGATTTTGTTACCCGTCGGTAAATTCGCCAAACCCCGAGGTGGTGCGTGACCTGCATCTCAGTTCGTCGAGTCTGGATGTGATCGACGCCGTAATATTCGCCTTTGCCGCTGTCGACCTAGAGCTTTTGGAGAATTCCCCGTGCGCACTCTGATCGTGACTGCATTCATGTCCTTGGACGGAGTTATGGAAGGTCCGGGTGGCGAGGTGGGCTACCGCAACTCCGGGTGGACATTCAAAGATGTCGAGTTCGATGCAGCAGCCTACGAGATCAAAGGTCGTGAGCAGGAGGAGACAACAGCGCTGCTGCTGGGCAGGACATCGTACGAGGCGTTCGCGCCGATCTGGCCGACCATGGACGACTTCGCTGGGTACAACGCGATGCCTCGGTATGTGGTATCGACGACGCTCGAGGGCGAGGACTCCCGATGGCCGGCAACGATTCTGCGCTCACTCCACGAGGTCGCGGCTCTCAAGCAGACCGAGGGCGGCCCTATCGCAGTGCATGGGAGTGCAACGCTCGGACACAGTCTCGCCGACGCGGGCCTCGTCGACCGCTACCACTTGCTGACTTTCCCGCTGCTGCTCGGAGCCGGAAACCGGCTGTTCAGCGAGGCCGACAAGGACACGACGAAATTGGTTCTCGTGGAGCACGAGACGTACGGGAACGGTGTGCAGAAGCAGGTCTTCGACGTCGTTCGGTAGGTGTCGGACGGGCGCGCCGGGACCGTCAGTTGTTCGTTGTCCGCTTCGCGGTGGATCTCGGCTTCCCTCTGCCCGAAGCCTGCAGCCCCTCCATCACAAGGAGTAGAGACTGGTCAGAGAGTTGCTCAGCGCTCAGCTTCTCGGAGGGAGTTGACCTGTAAATGCGGTCCTCGATGAGCCCTGACCCAGATGCGTCGAAAATCGGTTTCGGCTTCGGTCAGGGGGATTCCCTCCGTCACCTTCTCCTGAACCTGTTCACCCTGTGAGTGGCCACCCGATCGAAAGGGCCGACATGCCGAACGAATTGCGTATCGCCGTACTGGGCGTAGGGATGATGGGTGCTGACCACGTCGCGCGCATCACCTCCAAGATTGCCGGCGCACGCGTCGCGGTCGTCAATGACTACGTAGTCGACAGTGCCGAGCACCTCGCCGCGTCGATCCCCGGATGCCGCGCAGTTGCAGATCCGCTGGAGGCGATCGCCGACCCCGAGGTCGACGCTGTGCTGCTGGCCACTCCCGGCCCGACGCATGAGAAGCAGCTGCTTGCGTGTCTCGAGCACGGCAAGCCCGTCATGTGCGAGAAGCCGCTGACCACGGACGTCGAGACGTCCCTCGCCGTGGTGAAGGCAGAGGCCGAACTGGGCAAAAAGCTCATTCAGGTCGGATTCATGCGCCGGTTCGACGCCGAGTACGCCGAACTCAAACAACTCATCGATTCCGGTGACATCGGTCGGGCGTTGGTTGTTCACTGTGCACATCGGAACCCGGCAGTACCCCCGAACTTCGACAGCGCAATGATCGTCAAGGATTCCCTCGTGCACGAGGTGGACGTCACGCGTTTTCTGCTCGACGAGGAAATCACCTCGGTACAGATCATCAAGCCTTCGGCGAATGCTCACGCGCCTGCGGGACTGCAGGATCCGCAGGTCGCGCTCTTCGCCACCGAGTCCGGACGCCACGTCGATGCCGAGGTGTTCGTCACCACCGGGGTCGCGTACGAGGTGCGTACCGAAGTCGTCGGTGAACTCGGCAGCGCCATGATCGGACTCGATGTCGGGTTGGTCCGCAAGAGCGCGCCAGGTGTATGGGGTGGCACCATCGCACCGTCGTTCAAGGAGCGGTTCGGGCAGGCCTACGATACCGAGATCCAGCGCTGGGTGGACGCAGTCAAGGTAGGCGGGGAGACGGGAAACTACATCGACGGCCCAGGCGCGTGGGACGGGTACGCAGCTGCTGCCGTATGCGCGGCAGGTGTGAAGTCACTCGAGACCGGTGAGCGCGTCGCAGTGGAGATGGTGGATCGGACGTCCATCTGACCTGCTGCACGACCGCGGCGCCGCGCGAGGAGAACTCGCGCGGCGCCGCAGTGGTAGGTGGATCAGGCGAGATCGAAGCGATCGAGCATCATGACCTTGTCCCACGCCGCGACGAAGTCCTTGACGAACTTCTCCTTGGCGTCATCGCACGCGTACACCTCAGCCAGAGCACGCAACTCGGAGTTCGAGCCGAACACGAGATCGTTTCGGGTGCCGGACCACTTGACTTCTCCTGTTGCGGCATCCTTACCCTCGTAGATGCCCTCCTCGGCGGTGGGCGCCCATTCGGTGCCCATGTCGAGCAGGTTGACGAAGAAGTCGTTCGTCAGCGCACCTGGATTCGCGGTCAGAACGCCGTGCGCCGACTGGTTGAAGTTGGCCCCGAGGACGCGAAGTCCGCCGACGAGCACGGTCAGTTCCGGTGCGCTGAGGGTGAGGAGGTTCGCCCTGTCGACCAGTGCGTACTCGGCAGGCAGCTGTTGGCCCTTTCCGATGTAGTTGCGGAATCCGTCGGCGTTCGGCTCGAGCGCCGCGAACGATTCCACATCGGTCTGATCCTGCGTCGCATCGGTGCGGCCGGGAGTGAACGGCACCGCGATGTCGAGGCCGGCCTGCTTGGCCGCCTGCTCGACAGCTGCGACCCCGCCGAGTACGACGAGATCGGCGAACGAAATCTTCGCTCCGCCAGCGGAGTTGAACGATTCCTGAATTCCCTCCAGCACGCGGATCGACTGCGCGAGTGTGTCAGGTTCGTTGACTTCCCAACCTGCCTGCGGCTGTAGGCGAATACGTCCGCCGTTTGCGCCACCGCGCTTGTCGCTGCCACGGAATGACGACGCCGACGCCCACGCGGTCGAGATCAGCTGTGCGCTCGTCAGTTCCGACTCGAGGAGCTTCGACTTGAGATCGGCGATCTCCGCGTCTCCGACGAGGTCGTGATCGACGGCAGGAATCGGGTCCTGCCAGATCAAGGTCTCGGAAGGAACCTCTGGACCGAGGTACCGCGAAACGGGTCCGAGGTCACGGTGGGTCAGCTTGAACCAGGCCTTCGAGAACTCTTCGGCGAGCTCTTCCGGGTGATCGAGCCAGCGACGAGTGATCTGCTCGTAGATGGGATCGACGCGCATCGCCATGTCGCTGGTCAGCATCATCGGTGCGTGACGCTTGTTCGGGTCCGCCGGGTCCGGAACGAGATCCGTCGCTGCTCCACCGGTCGGTCGCCACTGCCACGCCCCGCCTGGTCCCTTGTGAACCTCCCACTCGTAGCCGTAGAGGGTTTCGAGGAAGGTGTTGTCCCACTTGGTCGGAGTGGGCGTCCAGGTGCCTTCCAGGCCGCTGGTGATCGCGTCGGCGCCGACGCCGGTGCCGTAGCTGTTCTTCCAGCCGAGACCCATCTGCTCGAGCGGCGCGCCCTCGGGCTCCGGTCCGATGTGTGGCTCGGGATCTGCTGCGCCGTGCACCTTTCCGAAGGTGTGGCCGCCGATCGCGAGAGCCGCGGTTTCGATGTCGTTCATCGCCATCTTGCCGAATGTGTCGCGGATGTCGATGGCCGACCGGGCCGGGTCCGGTTGACCGTTGGGCCCTTCTGGGTTGACGTAGATCAGTCCCATCTGGACTGCAGCAAGAGGGTTCTCGAGGTCACGGTCGCCGGTGTAGCGCTCGTCACCGAGCCACGTCTGTTCGGGGCCCCAGTACACGTCTTCTTCGGGCTCCCAGACGTCGACTCGTCCGCCGGCGAAACCGTAGGTGGGCAGCCCCATCGACTCGATCGCTACATTGCCGGTCAGAATGATCAGGTCGGCCCAGGACAGCTTCTTGCCGTACTTCTGCTTGATCGGCCAGATCAAACGGCGTGCCTTGTCCAGGCTCGCGTTGTCGGGCCAGCTGTTCAGGGGCGCGAAGCGCTGCATGCCCGCGCCGGCGCCGCCGCGTCCGTCCTGGATCCGGTAGGTGCCTGCGGAGTGCCACGCCATGCGAATGAAGAACGGGCCGTAGTGCCCGAAGTCGGCTGGCCACCATGGCTGCGAGTCGGTCATGAGGGCTTCGATGTCGGCCTTCACGGCTGCAAGGTCGAGGGTGTTGAACTCGGCCGCGTAGTCGAAGTCGTCCTCCATCGGATTCCCGACGGCCGGATTCTTCTTCAGAATCCGTAGGTTGAGACTCTTCGGCCACCAGTCACGGTTGCTGCCGCCCTCTGCTGGGAAGGGCATGGAATTGTGTGCAACGGGACACTTGCCCCCGTCCTGGGGCTGATCCTCGTTCATTTCTTTTTCGCGAGTGGTGTGGTCTTCGGACACGAGATTCCTTCCGGGGCTGGCGGATCGGACTGATCACGACCTGAAGTCGCGAACTATTGGGGGACCGAGCATCGGGGGCATGTGCCCCAGTAGACGACCTCGGCCTCGTCGATGGTGTAGCCGTGCGGTTGCGACGCGGTGAGACACGGTGCCTCGCCGACAGCGCAATCGACGTCCTCGATGGCGCCGCACGATCGGCACACGAGGTGATGGTGGTTGTCGCCCACTCGTGACTCGTAGCGGGCTACCGAACCGGACGGCTGGATTCGCCGAAGCAGTCCGGCCGTGGTCAATGCCGCAAGCACGTCGTACACCGCCTGCCTCGACACAACCGGGAGGGTGTCGCGCACGGTGCGATACACGGTTTCGGTGTCGACATGTGGGTTGGCAAGCACTGCGTCGAGAACAGTCAATCGCGGACGGGTGACGCGAAGTGAGGCTGCGCGCAGCATCTCCGAGTGTTCCGTCGTCGGTGGCATGAGTGGAATATCACACCCTTTTCTTGAACAAGTCAAGTCTTGCGGGAGAATTCTGTGCGAAATAGTTCCGAGCGGGAGCGCCACGGACGGTTACGGTGCGTCGCGCCACCAGCTTCGGATGTACAGAATCATCGCGGTGACCAGGCCCAGCACGACCCAGAGGATCACCGAGTAGTCCACCCACGAACCGACCGGTGGTGCGTCGGGCAACAGATTTCTGATCGGAAGAACGGCAAACAACATCACGGCAAACCATGTGACCATCGGTGGTTGAAACTTCTTCCGACTGCGCACCGTGGAGACGGAGACGAAGAGGGCGCACGCCGGAAGTGCCACCAGGACGAGACAGATTGCAAGGTCGTAGATCTTCGACACGGTGGTCCGGTTCACGGAGATGTCGAACGCATCACCGCTGCGGGTATCGGACGGTCCTGCATCGACGTCCCACCCGGTCAGAGAGTTGGTGACGACGACGTCGGCGGGAATCGACACCGGACCATCCGTGGTCTGAGCGAACACCCGCACGATCACAGAATCGGCAATGTATCGGTCGAAGGGCCATGTCCGGACGTCGCCATCGGCATAGATTGTTGCGGCAATCGGTCCCACGGCGCTTCCCGCCGAAAACGCCAGTCGATCGTCGGTGGCTATCGGGGTGACGTCGACGACTACGTCGGTCGCAAGGAATCCGTTGTCGTCCACCAGATTGCGCCCGGGATACACGGACACTCGTGCACCGATCGAAAAATCCGCTCCCGCGACCGAACTCACGTCGAGGTAGACGAGGGCGCCATCGGGATCCGGGTCACGTTGGTCTGTCGGTTCGCTCGAATGCGCCATCGCGTACGCAATCAGCACTGTGATGTAACAGACGATCACAGCCACTGCAATGGCTGCTGTCGTGCGGAGTGACTTCGGCTTGTCGACTGTCTCCACTGTTGGGCGCCTCTCTGGCCTGCGTCCTGCGTTGAATCGAAGCCTCCGTTGTCGGGTCAGTGTAGGTGCGGAATAGATGAGCACGCGGGCGAATTCGGCATCATGTTTTTCTGGGTACAACGTTCGGTCGGCAGCCGTGGTAGACAGATTTCGGTTGTGGTGAAGAGCGAACGAGGTGGTCGGGTGTCGAACGAAACCCGCATATGGGGTCGATCAGACCTGTCCTATCGACCCAGCAGGCTCGGGACCAGTGTGCTCGTGCTTGCGCTCGTGTGCGCGTGGCTGGGCCTGTTTTCGATCAGCATTCTGGGATCGTTCTGGAGGTTGGGGCATCCGGATGCCCCCACTTCTGAGCTCACAAGGGCTGATCAGGTCGCGGACCTCGTTGTGTTGACTCTTCAGTTCGCAATAGGCGTCGTGGCGATCCTCACGGTGTTGTTCCTGCGCCGACGCGTTCTGGTGACGGTCCTACCCCGCCGCAGTGGGAGCGCAGCAGATGCGGCTATAGCGTGGTGCGCGGCCATTGCTGCATCCTCGGCATGTGCCCTGATGCTCGACCGGCTCGGGATGGCACGATTCGATCTGTCGATTCCGGCCGTGGTCGAGTCTCCCGCGTTGGCGGCCGTTTCCGCCGTGTCGGCCGGTCTGCGAGAAGAACCGCTGCTGGCCGCGCTACCGGTTCTACTTCTGGTCGGACGGATACCTATCGGGTGGATCATGATCCTTGCCGGCGCGATGCGCGGATCGCTGTATCTGTACTTCGGCGGTGGCGGGTTCGTGTGGGCGGCACTGTGGGGCGCTGCGGCGGTGTGGGTGTACTGCAAATACCGTCGCCTTTGGGTGCTCGTGGTGGTGCATGGATTCGTCATGAACATTCAAGCGCTGGACCGCATCCTCGATTTCGACAGCGCTGCGATGGTGTTGCAGTGGGGGAACATACTCGTTCTGTTCGGCGCGCTCGCACTGTGGATTGTCCCGCGTGCACTCGACACCCTCCATCTGGGAGAAGTGAAGGCAGAAGCTGCCCCATCGACCGCCGTCGCAGCGGACACAGCCGTTGAATTGCCCTTCGTGCCGCCCGACGAGATGCGCCCGAATACGCCGACCGGGAGCATTTGAGCTCTGTCCGTTCCAGGAGTATGGTGTCGTCGGTCTCTTGAGCGGCAATATGTGACGTAGATTACCGACTTCCAATTCAGTGCGTTACCCACGGTTACATTAAAGTTCGGTCCATGATCGATCCCCCCTCGTTCGCTTCATTCGTCGTGTCCGAATTCGAGCGAGCTTTGCTCCCGAGCGGCACCCTGTGATCCACTCACCGTCCGCGGTGAAGCGAAGGTTGCTCGGCTTGATGCTGTTCGCGATGATCATCGTGTTCGTGGGATGGTCTGTCACCTCGTACATGAAGACTTTCGACGAGGTCGTCGGTGTCGATCTGGTGACCGATTCCGTCGGCAATGCGTTGCCGTCGAACGCCGATGTGAAGGTTCGTGGTCTGATCGTGGGCGAGGTCAGGTCGGCATCCTCGGTCGATGGTGTCGTCACCGCGAAGCTGGCCATCGATCCGGACAAGGCGGAGCTGATTCCGTCGAACGCCACCGCTCGGTTGTTGCCGAAGACTCTGTTCGGTGAACGCTATGTGGCACTGATGATTCCCGAGAACGACACTGCGTCGCCGATCACGAACGGCACCGTGCTTCGGCAGGACACCAGCGGCAGCGCGATCGAGGTCGGTCAGCTGCTGGACAACCTGCTGCCGTTGCTCGAGGCGATCCCGCCGCAGGATTTGGCGAGCACGCTCGGCGCGTTGGCGCAGGGCCTGTCCGGTCGTGGACAGGAACTCGGGCTGACGATCGATCGGCTGGAGAACATCTTCAGAGGTCTGAACACTGAGTTGCCGAACATTCAGGCAGACCTGCGCGGTCTTGCCGACTTCTCGCAGACGTACGCCGATGCCGGTCCGCAGCTGATCGACGCGTTGGACAATCTGACGGTCACGGGCAACACGTTGGTCGAGCAGCGTCCTGCGGTCGATACGTTGATCTCCTCGCTGACTGCGACGGGTGCGTCGACGGCGGACTTCCTGGAAGTCAACGCGAACAACCTGATTCGGATCTCTGCCGATTCACGAGAGGCATTGGAACTGCTGGCTCAGTACTCGCCGTCATTCGGTTGTACGTTCAGCCAGTTCGTTCCCATCGTCGAGCGTGCGCAGGACGTCATCGGCGTCGGAGACGAATACCAAGGAATCAACGTGCACATGCCCGTCGTCAATCCGAGGGGACGATACCTGCCCAATCAGGACGAGCCGCGGTTGTTCGACGATCGTGGTCCTCGCTGCTACACGCCGGCCGATACCGCGGCAGGGGAGTTCTTCCCGCAGTACCCGGGTGGTTCCGCCAACGATGGGTCCTACCAGGTACCGTCGAGAAACCCGGGGCCGCAGAATGTTCCGGAGCTTCCGGCGCCGCAGTACTCGATTCTTCCCGGCGCCGACATCAGTGCCGGTCGGGCCGCTCCGGCGAGCTACGAGGGTTCGGATTTCGAGCGTGACACGTTGGCCGTGATTTACGGCCAGGCGACAGGAATATCACCGGGGGACGTTCCCTCATGGGTGACATCGGCGGGGGCGCCGGCACTGAGGGGTGCGGAGGTGTCGTTCACCGAGGCGGCCGATCGGTGAGCTTTCCCTGTGGGTCAGGGGCAACGTCCGTCGGACACGAGAATGGCGAGCAGTAGCTCGGCTCGTACACGGGCGTCTGTCAGATCCACATCGAGTATGTCTTGCACACGAGCGATTCGTCCCCGCAACGTGTGTCGGTGGACGCCGAGCTGTGCGGCGGCACCTTCCCAATGTCCGTGTGCTACAAGGTAGCTGCGCAACGAAGCCAACAGTTCGACGCCGTGTTCTCGGTCGTGGTCAGCGAGCACGTCTATCGTCGAGGATGCAAGGGTGAGGAATGCCTCCCTGGCGGGTGCGGACTGCAGTACCACCGATGCGCGTGCATTCCCGAATTCGACGAGCCGATCGGTCCGCTGCGAGCCCGCCATCCCGAAAGCCATCCGTGCCTGCGTTGCCGCTTTCCGAATATCGAGAAGTGAGTGTGGCGTGCTCAATCCGGCTCGGAGGGTCGGTTCGTCGGGCAGCTGCGCATCGACCCAGGACGCGTCGTCGTCCCCGCGCAATAGGATGGTCGCCTCATCTCCGTCGACATGTGCATACAGGCCGCGTCCGGCTCGGAAGAGTAACCCGTCGAGATGGCGAATCGTGTCTTGTATCGCGGCGGAGCGAAGTACCAGTGCTCGGACGAGGCCGTCTGCTCCTGCTGCATCGTTCAACACGGTCGGAGCGGGCAGCTGATCGAATCGGCTGTCGAACATCGAGGCGAGCGCTAGTGCGTGTAGCGTCGACCGCTCGACTCTCAAGCGTGCCGGCTGTTCCAATTCCAATGTGACGAGTGATACCGCGTGTCCGAGGAGTATTCGGTTCACACTGCTGATCGGGCCGGTCGACATCATTGCGACATGCCCGGACGATGCAGCGGACAGCCCGACCGATTGCACGGTCACACTTCGTCCAGGTTCGCTGACCGAGATGGACGCGGCGGTTCCGGAGCCTCCGCGCGCGACTACCAGTTGCCTGACCTCGTCGAGAAACGCCTGTTCGGAGCGCGGATGCAGAGCGTGTGTACGGCGACCGACATACGTGATCGTGGTTGCTGTCGCGGTCGCAAGTTCTTTGACGATGGCGTCCACGCCGCCGTGCAACGCCGCCCGCGTGATTCGGTTCTGTACCTTCGCGGCCTGCAGAACCTCTTCGTATTCCTGCTCGGCGATCTTGTTCATGACCGTGCGGACGATCGCAGCGAACGGGATCTCGAAGGGGACCTCCAGAACTTCGAGGCCCACCGCGTTGGCACGCTGTACAAGAGCATCAGGAACGACGCTGTGCGACAGGCCGATTCCGAAACCGAGGCACGAGACGCCCACGCCATGAAGGCGGTCGATGTACGAACGAAGTTCGTCGGCATCGTCGGACAAGCCGAGGCCGGTGGTAAGGACGAGCTCGCCACCGGACAACCATGGGCTCGGGTCGGTGAGCTCGGTTGCGTGGACAAAAGTGATGGGCGCAGGGTGTGCGGTCCGAACGCCTCGTCTCGACAGGGACAGTTGCTTCTGACTCAACAACCACGAGATCTGAACGGTCACGAATGTCGAGACTAGACCGGATCTGCCGAAATGGTGCAGACAACTTCACGATCTTGTACGAAATGTCAGGTCAGCGGTCGCGTGATCGGTCGCATACTCGATGAAATCACCTTTTCGAAAGGACGTGTGGGCATGACGACATTCGAGTATCGGCTTCCTCAGGAGCGACGAGTCGTGACCGACTTCCCTGGACCACGTTCCACCGCTCTTGCGGAGCGGCGGACGGCAGTTGTCGGCGCTGGTGTTGCTTCGACATTGCCGGTGTACGTAGCCGATGCGGACGGAGGTGTAGTCGTCGACGTCGACGGAAATTCACTGATCGACCTCGGTGCCGGTATCGCGGTGACCACGGTGGGAGCGTCGAACCCCGCAGTTGTGGCAGCAGTGCAGGATCAGGTCGCGCACTTCACTCACACATGCTTCATGATTGCGCCCTACGAGGGCTACATCGAGGTAGCCGAAAAGCTGGCCGAATTGACGCCTGGAGACCACGCCAAGCGGAGCGTTCTGTTCAACAGTGGTGCCGAAGCAGTCGAGAACGCTGTGAAGATCGCTCGTCACGCCACCGGTAGAGATGCCGTCGTCGTGTTCGATCATGCCTACCACGGTCGGACGAACCTGACCATGGCGCTCACCGCAAAGTCGATGCCATACAAGCACGGTTTCGGGCCGTTCGCCCCGGAGGTATACCGAGCGCCGATGTCCTATCCCTTCCGCGAGGGCTTGAACGCGGACGGATCTCCGATCACCGGCGAACAGGCGGCAGCTCGTGCGATCTCGATCATCGAGAAGCAGGTCGGCGCCTCCAACGTAGCGGCGATCTTGATCGAACCGATCCAGGGAGAAGGCGGCTTCATCGTTCCCGCCGAGGGTTTTCTGCCTGCACTTGCAGAGTGGTCCACGGCGAACGGCGTCGTGTTCATCGCCGACGAAGTCCAGTCCGGCTTCACCCGCACCGGCGATTGGTTCGCCAGCGAGCACGAAGGCGTCGTCCCCGACCTCATCACGATGGCCAAGGGCATCGCGGGAGGCATGCCGTTGGCAGCAGTGACAGGTCGCGCAGATCTCATCGACGCAGTCCACCCTGGCGGCCTCGGCGGTACCTACGGTGGCAACCCCGTGGCCTGTGCAGCGGCGTTGGCGTCGATCGATCAAATGAAGACACTCGACCTGAACGCGCGAGCTCGTGAGATCGAACGGACCGTCACGTCGCGGTTGAACGCACTCGCCGGCGAGGTCGACATCATCGGCGAGATCCGCGGACGGGGGGCAATGCTTGCAATCGAAATGGTGAAGGGTGATGGGCGTGAACCGAACCCCGACGCCACCAAGGCCGTAGCGGCACTCGCACTCGCGGCAGGGGTCATCGTTCTGACATGTGGGACGTACGGGAACGTGATCCGGCTGCTCCCGCCGCTGGTGATCTCCGACGAGCTTCTGGACGAGGCCCTCGACATCCTGCAAGAGTCCATCCGAACCGTCGCCATGGAGAACTGAAATGTCACATGCCGAGCAGTTGCTCAACTCCATTCCCACCGACATCTGGATCGGCGGAAAGCAGACGGCTGCATCCACGGGCGAGCGTTTCGCTGTGCTGAATCCGGCAAGCGGTGAGCAGCTCGCAACCGTCGCCGACGCGACGAGTTCCGACGCGCTCGCGGCGCTGGATGCAGCATCCGCAGTCCAGGCGTCATGGGCTGCTACCCCCGCGCGCGAGCGAGGCGAGATCCTGCGACGGGCTTTCGAGCTGCTATCTGCACGTTCCGAGGAATTCGCCTTGTTGATGACGCTGGAGATGGGTAAATCGATCCGGGAAAGTCGTGGTGAAGTGGTCTACGGCGCCGAATTTCTGCGCTGGTTCAGTGAAGAAGCTGTCCGAATCGGCGGCCGATTCACTGCGGCGCCCGCAGGCAATGGACGGATTCTGGTGACGAAAGTGCCTGTCGGGCCGGTTCTGGCGGTAACTCCGTGGAACTTCCCACTGGCAATGGGCACTCGGAAAATCGGACCGGCTCTTGCTGCCGGGTGCACCGTTCTCGTCAAGCCGGCGGAAGACACACCGTTGACGATGCTGCTTCTGGGCCAGGTCTTCATCGATGCAGGACTGCCTTCCGGCGTGTTGTCGATACTTCCGACGTCCGACGCGGCACAGGTGAGCGGCCCACTCATGCAGGACGATCGGCTGCGGAAGATCACCTTCACCGGTTCCACCCGAGTCGGCAAGATGTTGGTTCGCAGTGCCGCAGACCGGCTCCTTCGTACGTCGATGGAGCTCGGCGGGAACGCTCCGTTCATCGTGTTCGACGACGCCGACGTCGATGCGGCCGTCGACGGAGCAATGCTCGCCAAGATGCGGAACGGTGGGGAAGCATGTACGGCGGCAAACAGGTTGTACGTGCACAATCGCGTGCGTGAAGAGTTCACCAGCAAGTTGACGTCCCGAATCGAGGCCCTGTCAGTAGGACCTGGTGACACGGATGGCACCGACATCGGACCGCTGATCAACGCGAAGCAGTTGGCCACGGTCAGCGCCCTCGTCGACGACGCCGTGTCCAAGGGTGCACGTGTACGAACCGGGGGACACTCTCTGGAGGGGAAGGGGTTCTTCTACACCCCGACCGTGCTGGACGAGGTTCCGCAGAACGCAGATCTCGTCCGCGACGAGATCTTCGGACCAGTGGCAGCGATCATCGGCTTCGACACGGAAGACGAGGCAATCTCGGCTGCGAACGACACGGTGTACGGGTTGGTCAGCTACTTCTACACCCGTGATCTGGACCGTGCAATGAGGGTGTCCGCCGCACTCGATTCGGGCATGGTGGGAGTCAACAGGGGAGCCATTTCCGACGCTGCGGCCCCCTTCGGTGGAGTCAAGGAATCCGGCTTCGGGCGCGAGGGTGGATCAGAAGGAATCGATGAGTATCTCGAAACCAAATATGTAGCTCTACAGTGAAATTCGACTGACCATTCGTGTCCTCGCGTGGTGCTCAGCGAGGTAGGAACGGATCTTCGCCGAGTCGTCTGGATCCACGATGGGCACGGTGCAGGAACCACTCGGTTCTTAGGGTGTCCCGACGGTCCTCCTCGGACATCTTCGCGATTCGAGTTGCTCCGCCACCCCGCGCGATCTCCGACTCGTGCTGGGCGAACGCCGACCACTTCTTGTCGTACCACTGTCCGACATCGATCGCGAGATCCACTTCCTCGTCCGGGATCCCGGGGATTCCGGGACCGGGCGGGGGCGCCGAATTGCCGAACAGAATGTCCCAGGTGGCCTCGATCGCGCTGCGGGGAATAGTCGCTTGGCACAGATGGCTCGGCTGCCACGGATCTCCGGCCTCGGGAAAGAGCTGCGCGAACGGCGATGCTTCGAAGGCGGCGAGGGTGACTCGATGTGCGTGGATGTGGTCGGGGTGACCGTAGGTCCCGAACGCGTCGTAGGTGACGACGACGTCGGGTCGAAATTCACGAATGTGTGCGACCACTTTGCCGACTGCTTCGTCGAATGGGGACGTGCCGAACAGAACTCCGCCGTCGAAAGCGTTGTCGGTGTACCCCAGCAGTCGGGGCTCTCCTGCGCCCAGCACAGACAGGGACCGCCGGAGTTCCTCGACGCGGACTTCGCCCTCGCGCCACGTGCAGGTGACCACAGACGTTCGCCCGCCCGCCTCGGCGGTGCGCGCGAGAATCCCGCCTGTGAACAGCGCCTCGTCGTCCGGGTGTGCATGGACACACATGACACTGGGGATTGCCGTCATGGTCGCCGACCTTCCCGAAGCGTGCGCTGCGCAAGGTCGCGGAGTGGGCCCGTGATCGAGGAATCGCCGAGCTGACACGTCGTGTCGTCGACCGATACAGTCCACACGAATGTATCGCGTTCACGCGTCGAAGACGACTGCACATTCGGCTGCGACACCAAGAGAGGCCGGGCCTGCTCGACGAGCTGACGCCACTCACGGACCGACGCCTCGTCGGCAATCGCATCGGTGTCGATCTGCGCCCTCTTGGTCAGTCCCGCAACACCGCCCACTCGAATCACCTCGATGAACATCACCGCATCCTTAGTGTCCATGGGCCAGTGGCTGTCTCCGGGCAGTATTACTTGTCTCATACTCGCCGAGAAGTCGAGTCCGTCGGCTCCTGGTCGTCTACTGCCACACCCACCGTAGACCAGCCGAAAGATACCGCGCGCCGAACGTCGGACTCGATGCCGAAGCGGGCCGCTGCCGCCGCCACGGTCGCTGCCGCAAAACCGTCGAAATCTATCGTCGGTGAGAGTGAAGAATCGGTCGCCACGTCGAACCACACCTGTCCGGCTCTGTCCCAGGCATGTCCACCGAGTTCGATCGCCGCGGACGCGAACGCGCGGTTGGGGATACCGGAATTGATGTGCACTCCGCCGTTGTCGGACCTGGTTTCGACGTATCCGTCCATGTCGGCTGGTTGCGGGTCCCGGCCCAGCACGTCGTCGTCGTACGCGGTTCCTGGTGCGATCATCGACCGTAGTGCTCGGCCCTCGACCGCTGGAAGGAACAGGCCTTGGCCGACCAGCCAGGATGCGTCATCGGCGTTCTGCCCGAGCGCGAATTGTTCGACGAGAACCCCGAATACGTCGGACAACGATTCGTTGAGTGCCCCCGACTGTCCTGAGTATTCGAGCCCGGACGCGTATTGGGTGAATCCGTGCGCCAACTCGTGAGCGATGACGCTGAGGGAAGCGGTGAAACGTCCGAACACCTCTCCGTCTCCGTCGCCGAACACCATGCGTTCGCCGTCCCAGAACGCATTGTCGTAGTCGCGGTCGTAGTGCACGGTCGCGTCGAGCGGCAGGCCTCCGTCGTCGAGGCTGTTGCGCCCGTACACGTCACGGAAGAATTCGAAGGTAGTTCCGAGTCCCTCGTATGCCTCGTCGACCGAGACGTCTCCCGAAGAGGGCTGTCCCTCGGCACGGATCAATCGCCCCGGCAGCACTCGATCGTTCTCGGCATCGTGGATCGAGCGCCGCGGTCCGCTGGTTGCCGCCCGGCCTGCACTTGCGGTCGGCCTGGGTGCGTCGATGCGGCCGCGGACGAGTTCACGGTCGATGGCGAGCGTCCGCGCAGCACTCGACGACGCGTGGTCGACGGCGACGCCCTGCCCAGAACTCGGCGACCCGTGCTGGGCGATGCGTTCGAGCAGGAACGGGGGCACTACCGCACGAGAGACGAACTGGCTGAACTCTGTTGGCGAGCTTGAACGACTGGGCATCCGAGCACCTTCCGGTCGACGTCGCTAGGAGAGTAGACGACGGCGCCGACATGCACGGTTCGTGCCGGGGCGCACTCGCGTAGTGTGCCGGCCTGCACCGAATGTCTCATTCGGTCTCTTGGGTTGCCGACAGCGCACGTTGCAGCCGGGGCTCAGGTTGCAACGTGCGCTGTCGCTGGAAGGTGCGCGCGGTGCGCCGTACCGGAGCGAATGTCTCATTCGGTCCCAACTGGCCAAAGCCTCCAGCGCAAACACGTCAGGTGGTCTTCCGTCCGATTCGCTGATGCGGTCCGCGGCCGATAGTAGGGTGACAAGTCGATGTGACGGCGCGAGGTCAGGAGAGTCGATGCCAGATTTCAACGAGCAGGTGATCGCTGAGTTTCGGGCACATCACGGGAAGGTCGGTGGACCTTTCGAGGGAGCTCCGTTGCTGTTGTTGCACACCACCGGAGCCAAGTCCGGTGTGCGGCGGACCAGTCCGTTGATGTACCTCCCTGACGACGATCGCTACGTCATTTTCGCCTCCAAGGCGGGGGCGGACACGAACCCGGCGTGGTACCACAATCTCAAGGCTGATCCGCGCGCCACCATCGAAGTCGGCGACGACACCATCGACGTCGTCGCAGAGGAGGTCACGGGCGATGCCCGAGACGTGCTCTATGCGAAACAGGCGGATTTGTACTCCGGATTCGCGGATTACGAGAAGAAGACGACCAGGGTCATTCCGGTAGTCGTACTGTCCGCCGCATCGTAGATCGATCGCCCCCTTTACGCTCGTCCGTATGACCGATGATCGGGACAGCCGCCTCGAACGGGCCGCGATCAGTGCAGCCTTCACCGACTTCGTCCCGCGCCGCGACGAGCTCGGGGACACTCGCGCTGCCGCGGTGGCAGTGGCGATCGGCGGCTCGGAGTACGCCCGCAGAATGCTGCTCACGAAGCGCCTGCCTCGCATGCGTGCACACCCGGGTCAGTTTGCCCTTCCGGGCGGCCGTGTCGATCCGGGAGAGACCATCGAACACGCCTGTCTGTGCGAGCTCGACGAAGAACTCGGTCTCGTCGCATCGGAGTCGGACATTCTCGGACGACTCGACGACTACCGGACTCGATCCGGCTACACGATCACTCCGTTCATCGTGTGGATAGGAGACACCCTGGACACGATGGTGCCGAATGCTGGCGAGGTAGACGTCGTGTACGAGGTCGACGTCACCGAGCTCGACGTCGACGCGAGGTTCGTCTCGATCGCACAGTCGGACCGGCCTGTCGTGCAATGGCCCTTCCGTGATTCTCTCGTCCATGCTCCGACGGGCGCGATCGTGCACCAGTTCCGTGAAGTCGTTCTGCATCGGCGCCACACACGTGTGGCAGACTTCGAACAGCCGGTGTTCGCATGGAGATGACGACGTGGAGATGATCACGCGACGGCGCCGCAACGACACCGCAGCTCGGCCGGCGACGCTGCTCAGTAGGGGATCGAGGCGGACGCTGTGAGCTCATCCGCCGCCGACGACCGCGCCCTCAGCGACCGGGTACTCACCATCCCCAACGTGCTCAGTGCCGTTCGACTGCTCCTGATCCCACTGTTTCTCTATCTGCTTCTCGGTCCTCGAGCCGATGGACTCGCACTGGCGGTGCTTCTGGCGAGCGGAGCGACCGATTGGCTCGACGGAAAGCTCGCCCGCGTTCTCGACCAGTCGTCTCGACTCGGCGCCGTGCTCGATCCGTTGGTGGACCGGTTGTCGGTTGTGTCCACACTGGCAGCGTTCGTGATCAGGGGGATCATTCCCTGGTGGGTGGCACTCATTCTCGTCGGTCGTGACCTTGTGCTGGCTGCAACGATGCTTATCTATCGGCGTCGTGGGTTGCCACCGCCGCAAGTGATCTACCTGGGCAAAGCAGCAACGTTCGTCATCATGGTTGCGCTCCCGGTGCTTCTAGCGTCCACCGGTGAGTCCGCTGTAGCCGACGTGTTCTCGCCCATCGGTTACGCGCTGTTGGTGTGGGGAACGGTCTTGTATGTGTGGACGGGCATTCTGTATTCGTACAAGGCATTGCTCGTAGCGCGGCGAGTCCCGCCGCGACAGACCGAAGCCTCACGTGATGGCTGATCCGGTCATTCGAAACCCCGTTCCGTCGCTGCTTCGTTCACTGATGACCGACCACCTCGATCCCGGCTACGCGGCGGCGTCGGCGACACGCTCGAAACCCCCGGGCCGTTTCGACACGGTGGTTCTGATTCTCGGCGTCGTACTGGTCGGTTGTGTCTTCGGTGTCGCGTTGGCTCAGGCTGCGGGCTTCTCGGACCAGAGCGGCAGCGACACCCTGATGCGAGTCCGTGATGCCGACAGCCGGGCTGCGTCGTTGGAATCCGATCGAAACTCGCTTCGCGACGAAGTGCAGGCTGCTCGTGCAGCTGCTTTGCAAGACGATTCCGGTGGTGCTTCCGTCTTGTCGTCACTCGAGCAACTCGAAGCTGCAGCAGGCGCCGAGCGTGGTGCGGGCCCTGGCATCGTGGTGACGATTTCCGAACCCCCGACGCCGTCCGATCTGTCCGACGTGTCGAAGAACGCCCGCAGATCCTCCGAAGCGGCTGTTCTGGACCGCGACCTGCAGTCCGTCGTCAATTCGTTGTGGGTCTGCGGAGCAGAAGCAGTGTCGGTCAACGATGTTCGGATCGGGCCAGGGGTCACGATCCGACAGGCCGGCGGAGCGATGTTGGTCGACAACCGTCCGGTCTTCTCGCCCTACACGATCTCGGCTATCGGTCCATTGAACCGGATGCAGGCCCAGTTCTCCGTCAGCGATGCCTATCTGCGAATGTCGGGGCTGGAGCAGTTGTACGACATCGGCTTCGACGTGTCTGCCGCGGAGGCGCTCGAGGTGCCGGCTTCGTCGGTGCGCACAGTTCGATCAGCGACGCAGGTAGGTGAACCGTGACAGAGAATCAACACGAAGTGCGGCCCGAGGGGCACCCACCCGCGACATCGCCTTCTCGCCGCGGACGTGGACTCGTACTCCTCGCGGTCATAGCACTGGGCGTGGGAATCGCATTGGGTACCGTGTCCGGTCCGCAGGTACCTGTCGGCGTTGCGCCGTACCTCCCCATCGCCGTCGTCGCCGCGCTCGACGCGGTCTTCGGCGGTGCACGCGCCTATCTCGACGGAATCTTCGACGCGAAGGTCTTCGTGGTCTCCTTCGTGTTCAATGTGCTCGTCGCAGCATTCATCGTGTGGCTCGGTGATCAACTCGGTGTAGGGACCCAGCTCTCTACGGCAATCGTGGTGGTCCTCGGAATTCGGATCTTCGGCAATGCGGCGGCACTGCGGCGTCGGCTCCTCGGTGCGTGAATCGAGATGACCACCGAAGGCAAGCATCACATTCGCCGTAGTCGATCGAAATCGACCGTCTTCGGGGCTCTCACAGTTCTTCTGATGGTGTTGTTGGGCTTCGTGCTCGTCGTACAGGTTCGGGAGAACACGAGCGGCGATGCTCTCGACACGGCGAGACCGGCCGATCTGCTCGTGGTCCTGGACAACGTCGGGCGTCGTGAGGCCGCGTTGCGTGCCGAGATCTCGGAGTTGGAAGACACCCTGGCAGCGCTCGAACAATCCGACGGCGGTTCTGGAGCTGCTTTGGCGGAAGCACGTGAGCGACTCGCATCGCTCGCCGTTCAGGTCGGTACCGTACCGGCGACAGGGCCTGGAGTGATCGTCACGGTGAGGGATCCCCGCGCCGGCGTCGGATCGGAGGTCCTGCTCGATGCCTTGCAAGAACTGAGGGCAGCCGGCGCCGAGGCAATCGAGATAGCGGGTGTCGGTGCAGATCCGGTACGGATCGGTGTGGAGTCGTGGATTGCAGGCAACGCCGGGGCAGTGATCATCGACGGGCGCGAGATGTCGGAGCCGTTCGTCTACACCGCCATCGGCGACCCGGCTACTCTGGCAGCTGCGCTGGATATTCCAGGCGGCGTGGTCGACACTGTCTCGCGGTTCGGCGGACAGTGCGAGGTGTCGCAATCACCCCAGGTCGAAGTGTCCGCCTTGCGAGAAGCACGCTCGCGTCAATACTCTCAGCCCGGAAACTAGCTCTGCCTCGAACGGACGAGCTGCCACTTGTGAAAGGACAGCCGAATTGAGCGACACCGAGCCATCGGACGACTTGCTGTACACGCCCGAGCATGAATGGGTACAGCGACTGGGACCGACAACGGTCCGGATAGGCATCACCGACTACGCACAGGAGCAGCTCGGTGACGTCGTATTCGTCCAGCTCCCCGCAGTGGGTGACGAGGTGAACGCCGGCGCTTCGCTGGGAGAAGTCGAATCGACCAAGAGCGTGTCCGACGTGTTTTCACCCTTGACAGCGAAAGTGATTGCCGTCAATACAGATCTGGACGTCGCGCCGGAGAAGGTGAACTCGGGACCGTACACGGACGGATGGCTGGTGGAGCTGGAAGTCGCGTCTGGGGAGTCTCTGGACGCGTCGATGGCACAGATGCTCGACGCCGACGGATATGCTGGAATTACGGCCACGTAACTTCGCTGACGGGCCGGGGGGAAGCGTCTACACGTGGGTCCGTGCGCAAGGTACGGTCAATGTTGCGACAGTCGCCGAGGCCGAACAGGTGGGCGACGTGGCGCAGGTCCGGAAAAACTGAAGAACGTGCAAGTTAGCTACTGCGTAACTCGGGTGGTACCAAGCCCGGGCGATCGGACTGAGAAGGAGAAACGGTGAGCGAGAACGACAACGACGGCATCTACGGAGAGTCGCCGGCGGAGACCACTTCGGTGTTCCGTGCGGACTTCCTCCAGGAGCTGGACAACTCGGCGACGAGTCAGTCCACCGAGGCTCCGGTGTCGGGCGTGGAAGGCTTGCCGGTCGGATCGGCACTTCTCGTGGTGAAGAGGGGACCCAATGCCGGATCTCGGTTCCTTCTCGACCAGCCGACCACTTCGGCTGGACGTCACCCCGACAGTGACATCTTTCTCGACGACGTGACCGTGAGCCGTCGGCATGCAGAGTTCCGCCAGGACGAGGACGAGTTCCAGGTCGTCGACGTCGGCAGCCTCAACGGCACGTATGTCAATCGTGAGCCTGTCGATTCGGCAGTCCTCGCCAACGGCGACGAGGTGCAGATCGGAAAGTTCCGCCTCGTGTTCCTCACTGGCCCACGCGGTGGCGCCGGTTCGCAGGTCGGCGAATCGTCTGCGGGTGCAGGAAGCCAGTGACCGCCGTCGGGCAGCAGTCTCCCGGGGGGATGTCGATAGGCTCCGTCCTGGATCGGCTCAGACCCGACTTTCCTGATGTGACCATCTCGAAGATCAGATTTCTCGAAGCCGAGGGACTGATCTCGCCCGAAAGGACTCCGTCGGGGTATCGACGCTTTTCGGTCGCGGATTGCGAGCGACTGAGGTTCGTCCTGACCGCGCAGCGAGATCAGTACCTTCCGCTCAAGGTGATCAAAGAACAGCTCGAGGCCATCGACAGCGGAGTGGCGCGTGTCGAAAGCGCCGATCCGTCACCTCGCAGGCCTCGGACACTGTCTGTGGCGCCGGGGGAGGTGTCACCCGAGGAGTTCCTGGCGGACCGTGAAGTTCGGATCAGTAAGTCCGACCTCATGGAACGGGCAGGCATCGACGACACCTTCATGACCGAACTTCTTCGCGCCGGGCTAATTGTTCCGGGCCAGGCGGGCTTCTACGACGAAGGGTCAGTGGTACTGGCGCGGACCGCGTATGCCATGTCCCAGTTCGGACTCGAGGTACGGCACCTACGTGCGTTCAAGCTGGCCGCGGACCGCGAGGCCGGGCTGGTCGCGCAGATCGCGGGTCCGGTCGCAAAGGGCCGGGACGCAGGCGCTCGTGACCGAGCCGAGGAGATGATCCGCGAACTGGCGGCGCTGTCTCTGACCTTGCACACCTGTCTCGTCAAAGCTGCAGTCCGCGGCGCGCTGGACCGGTGACTCCACCGCCCGAAAGCCGGTGACCCAAAATCGGTGACTCCGTGTGGTCGCCGATTCCAATAGAATCGGCTGCAGTCGAGTCGTTTCGGACCTGCGGCCCGATCTTCAACGCATGTGGGAGGCAGTCACCGTGAGTGAAATGCGCGTAGTCGGCATTCGTGTCGAGCAGCCACAGAATCAACCAGTGTTGCTGCTTCGCGAGTCGGACGGTGAGCGTTACCTGCCGATCTGGATCGGCCAGACGGAGGCGGCGGCTATCGCCCTCGAACAGCAAGGCGTCCAACCCGCGCGACCTCTGACTCACGATCTGATCAAAGAACTGATCAGCGCGCTCGGTCATCGGCTCAAAGAAGTCCGGATCGTCGATCTGCAGGAGGGCACCTTCTACGCAGACTTGGTGTTCGACAAGGACATCAGAGTTTCTGCTCGTCCGTCGGATTCGATAGCGATCGCGTTGCGCGCGGGAGTGCCGATCATTGCGGAAGAGCCGGTCTTGGCCGAGGCAGGACTTTTGATGCCGGACGAGCGAGAGGACGAGGTCGAGAAGTTCAAGGAGTTTCTCGAGTCGGTGTCGCCGGACGATTTCAAGGCCACGGACGGCTGAAACCCTCGACTTGATAACGGAAGAGTCTCAACCTCAACTTTAGGTTCAGGTTTACGGCGCGTTGCGTTGATTTCGAATCGAACGACCCATAGCGTTCCGGTTGTGAAGCACGCCTTCGGTGATCGTATGTCGCCGAACCGCAGCGGGGCGTAGTCTTTCCCTGGTACGCGGAGTGGAACTTCACGCGGCAGTACGTCGGGATCCGTCTCGACGGGACCGAGGTCACTCGTTCCGAACGCAGTGTCGAGACATCCGAAGAGGGAGCAGTCAGTGGGAGATCAGCCGCAGGAGCGCCACCAGAGTTCAGCGACAGCTGCACCGGAGGCGAGTCTCACGGTCGGAGTTGAGACTCCGACCGATGAGGCCGCGGTCAGCGCCTCGGACTCGAGCGCCGTTGCGACTCCGGTCGGAGATTTCCAGCCGGGGTTGTTCCCCGACGACTCCATTCCTGACGAACTGGTCGGGTACCGCGTTCCCAGTGCGTGCCAGATCGCAGGCATCACCTATCGCCAGCTCGACTACTGGGCTCGCACCGGGCTGGTGGTCCCGTCCATTCGCGGGGCAGCGGGTTCGGGTAGCCAGCGCCTGTACTCCTTCAAGGACATGCTCGTCCTGAAGATCGTCAAACGATTGCTCGACACCGGCATCTCGCTGCAGAACATCCGCGTCGCGGTCGACCATCTTCGTCAACGAGGTGTGGGCGATCTGGCCAACATCACGTTGTTCTCGGACGGCACGACCGTGTACGAATGCACGTCTGCAGAAGAGGTCGTAGACCTCCTGCAGGGTGGACAGGGCGTCTTCGGCATTGCTGTCAACGGCGCGATGCGTGAGCTCACAGGACTCATCGCCGACTTCCCCGCGGAGCGGGCCGACGGTGGGGAAGCCGAAACCAGCCCCGAGGACGAGTTGGCTTCGCGGCGCAAGAGTCGCGCCAACCGCAAGACCGGCTAAGATTCGAGTCAGTCGCGCTTGCGCGGGAGAGTTCCGGGGCCGCCAGTCCCGGACGCCGAAGGAGCAATACCTCCCCGTCAATCTCTCAGGCACACGGACCGTGTGAGCTTCGACGACTCTGGAAAGTGATGGGATCACCCATCCGCCCAAGGGGAAAGCTCGTGCGGCTGTTTCGGTCGTAGGACGTGAATCTCTCAGGCGCTCGTTTCGGTGAGCATGCGACAGAGGGGGAGGACGGCCGCACATACGCGCGGTCGTACCACCACCGTCAGCATGAAGCCACTGGAGTGCCCGTGACCGAGCAGACCTCTCGCCCGTCGTTTTCCGATCGTCATATCGGTCCCGATCGCCAGGAATTGGCGCGGATACTGGAGACCGTCGGGGTAGCTTCCCTCGAAGAACTGGCTACGCGTGCTGTACCCGCGTCCATTCTCGACAACGCCGCCGACGGCATCTCCGATGGGCTCGACGTCCTCCCACAACCGATCGGCGAACACGACGCACTCGCCGAACTGGCCGATCTCGCGGCACAGAACACCGTCGCAACGTCGATGATCGGCCTCGGCTACTACGACACCCTGACGCCGCCGGTGCTCACCAGGGGAATTCTCGAGAATCCCGCGTGGTACACGGCCTACACGCCCTACCAGCCGGAGATCAGCCAGGGCCGCCTCGAAGCGTTGCTGAACTTTCAGACGATGGTGTCCGATCTGACTGCCATGGACGTCGCAAACGCTTCGATGCTCGACGAGGCGTCGGCGGCGGCCGAAGCGATGACGCTCCTACGTCGCGCCAACCGCAGTTCTGCTTCGCCTAGGTTCGTGGTGGACACCGATGTCTTCCCGCAGACACTCGCAGTGCTCGAGACCCGGGCCGAGCCGTTGGGGATCGAGTTGGTCCGACGCGATGTGTCTCAGGGTCTGCCCGACGGCGACTTCTTCGGCGTTCTGGTTCAATTCCCTGGTGCTTCGGGAATCCTGATGGACCACCGACACCTGATCGAACAAGCGCATGAGCGCGGGGCGCTCGTCGCCATCGGGGCCGATCTCCTGGCGTTGACGATCGCGACGCCACCGGGTGAGCTCGGCGCCGACGTCTGCTTCGGCACCACCCAGCGGTTCGGGGTACCCATGGGGTACGGCGGCCCGCACGCCGGCTATCTGGCAGTTCGGTCCGCACATGCACGTCAACTCCCCGGACGGTTGGTAGGAGTATCGGTCGATGCCGACGGCGACCTTGCCTACCGATTGGCGCTGCAGACCAGAGAGCAGCACATCCGTCGCGAGAAGGCGACCTCCAACATCTGCACGGCACAGGTGCTCTTGGCGATCGTTGCTGCGATGTATGCGAGCTACCACGGAAGCTCCGGTTTACGTGCAATCGCCCAGCAGGTCAACGGGCATGCTCGATCCCTCGCTCGTGGTTTGAGGGACGCTGGCGTCGAGCTTGCCGGTGATTCCTTCTTCGACACCGTCACCGCCGTGGTCCCCGGACGTGCAGGTGCTGTGGTCGACGCCGCGAAAGCAACGGGGATCAATCTACGATTCGTCGACGAGGACAGGGTCGGCGTCGCATGCGACGAAGCCACGACGCCGGCGCACGTCGAGGCAGTGCTGGCCGCATTCGGGGCTGGGTACTCCGTCGCCGACGGTCATTCCTCGATTCCCGACACGCTTGTCCGCACGTCGGAGTACCTCACCCATCCGGCTTTCACTCGACACCGCACGGAAACATCGATGCTGAGGTACCTCAGGGCGCTGTCGGACAAGGATATTGCGCTCGATCGCAGCATGATCCCGCTCGGATCGTGCACGATGAAGCTCAACGCCACAGCGGAAATGGAATCGATCACCTGGCCTGGTTTCGCACGATTGCACCCGTTCGCTCCCGACAGTGACACCGTCGGTATCCGTTCGCTCATCGCCGACGTCGAGAAGTGGCTCGTCGACATCACCGGTTACGACGCGGTCAGCCTGCAGCCCAATGCGGGCAGTCAAGGCGAATACGCCGGACTTCTTGCAATCCGCAGCTACCACCGTGATCGAGGAGAGTCTCACCGCGAGATCTGCCTGATTCCGTCGAGCGCTCATGGAACCAACGCGGCCTCGGCGGTGATGGCGGGGATGAAAGTCGTCGTGGTGAGCTGCCGGGCGAACGGAGACGTGGACGTCGACGATCTACGCGCCAAGATCGAGCAGCACAGGACGACCCTCGCCGCGATCATGATCACCTACCCGTCCACCCACGGGGTATACGAGCACGAAATCGACGACATCTGCGCTGCGGTCCACGACGCCGGGGGTCAGGTCTACATCGATGGGGCAAACCTCAATGCCCTCGTAGGTCTGGCGCGCCCGGGTCGTTTCGGCGGCGACGTCAGCCATCTGAACCTGCACAAAACGTTCTGCATCCCGCACGGTGGTGGTGGACCGGGCGTCGGTCCTGTCGGGGTCCGGTCTCACCTCGCACCCTATTTGCCCGGCCACCCACTGCGACCGGAGCTCGGCGGCGGAGCCCCGGTCGCGGCTGCGCCGTTCGGCAGCGCGTCGATTCTGTCGATCACATGGGCGTACGTGCGGATGATGGGTGCGGAAGGACTTCGTCGCGCCACGCTGACGGCGATTGCGTCGGCCAACTACATTGCCCGCAGGCTGGACGAGCACTTTCCTGTCCTGTACACCGGAGACAACGGAATGGTGGCGCACGAGTGCATTCTCGATCTCCGCGGATTGACCAAAGCGACCGGCGTTACCGTCGACGACGTGGCAAAACGTCTGGCTGACTACGGATTTCATGCTCCGACCATGAGCTTTCCCGTCGCGGGAACGCTGATGGTCGAGCCCACCGAGAGCGAAGACCTCGACGAAATCGACGCGTTCTGCGACGCCATGATCGCCATCCGCGCGGAGATCGACCGAGTGGGGACGGGGGAGTGGCCTGCAACGGACAACCCGCTGCGTGGAGCGCCGCACACAGCTCGGTGCCTCGTCGGTGAGTGGACTCATCCGTACTCGCGGGAAGAGGCCGTGTACCCGGAGGCTGTGAGCGGCCGCGCCAAGGTGTGGCCTTCGGTCAGGAGAATCGACGGTGCGCACGGAGATCGAAACCTCGTGTGCTCGTGCCCGCCTATCGAATCGTTCGCCTGACGGGCAGGGCGTCCTTCGCCTGAGCTAGTTCGAAACGAGTTGCAGCATCGCGATTTCCGGCGGTGCTGCAACTCGGACCGGCGGTCCCCAGGCACCCGCACCCCCGGTTGTGTAGAGCGTGGTCTCACCTACGGTGTCGAGACCTTCGATGCTGGGCTGTTGCAGAGGGACGAGATACCGCAGCGGCCAGATCTGTCCGGCGTGAGTGTGACCCGACATCTGAAAGTCGACACCCAGATCGGATGCTTCGAACGCTTGCAACGGTTGGTGCGCCAGCAGCATCACGAATCTGTCGGGGTCGTGGCCGTCCAGTGCCGCCGTCAGATTCGGTTCGTAGGGTGCAGGAGCCGTCGCGTCGTTGATTCCCGCGATATCGATGGTTGCACCCGAGGTGGTGACGGGCTGGTGTTCGTTCCGCAACACCGTCACGCCGAGAGTCTGAAAGAGGTCGAGCCATTCGCCACCGTCTCCGGCATAGAATTCGTGGTTGCCACTGACCGCGAACACTCCGAGGGGCGCGGACAGTTCCGAGAGCGGCGACAGATCGGATCCCACGAGTTCGACGGTGCCGTCGATCAGGTCGCCGTCGAGGACGACGATGTCGGGGGACTGGGCATTGACCTCGTCCACCACTTTCTGAACGAAGCCTGCTCCTCGTGCAGGGCCGACGTGCAGATCGGACACCAACGCGACTCGAGTGCCGTCGAATTCGGTCGGCAGCCGGTCCAGCGCGACGGTGGTTTCGGTGACTTTCGGGTGTGCCGCTTCGAACAGTCCGTACGCGACTGCTGCAACCGATGCTGTCGCGACCATGGCAGATCCGACTCGGGTCACGCGTAGTCGCACTGCGACCGACTCTCGACGACGCGCCGCCATCACTAGCCGGATGCCGAAGGTGACGATGCCTACCACCAGAGTCCCCAGCACCAGATACAGGACCACTGCAAGCCAAGTGAGGCCGATGAACGCGGGCAGTCGCGACCACGCTGGGTCGAACACTTCACCGGATCCGGTGCCGATGAGCGCCAGGATCCACATCACGACGAGCACGGCATCGGCGACAACGGAGTACGGGCGGGTCAACCGTGTTGCGCGCACGTATCTGAAATGAAGCAACAGTCCGATGAGAGCGAGCACTGTGCCGAATGCAAGAAGTCGTATCATATTTCAGTACAGCAGCTTTCGGAGAAGGTCGGGAAGCTCGGCGCCATCGGAGGAACCGACGGTGGTGAACGATCCATCGGTGATACCGGACATGGACTGTAACGTCGATTCGTCGGAATTGGTTCCGATGGACACGACGTCGATCGTGACAGGTCGAGTCGGATCGACCATCTCGGACAGCGTCGACAGAAATCGACTGGACGCAATCGTCGGGTCGTCGTTCGGTCCGTCCGTCAGCAACAGGACGCTGTTCGGCTTGCCGGGCGAATACGTCTCTCGAGCGTCCAGGAACGCAGCGGTCACCGCTTCGTACGTCGACGTGGCAGTGGCAGGTCGGACTTCCCCGGCTGCAGAGATCAGTTGCTCGCGGCGAGTGCGCGAGTCCAACGGCTCGTCGACCGGACCGGTCGAGACAAGGGTTCGGAAGGCTCGGGTGCCGTCGAGATCCTTGCTGAAGACCCACAGTCCCAGTTCGGACGAGTCGATGACCGATCCGAACTGCTGATCGAGTGCAGCGACCGTGTTCTTCAATCGGGTGTTCGAGCCCTCGGTTGTGTCCATCGAGCCGGATATGTCCAACAGTGCCGTGACGCGACGCGGTGTTGCGGGATCGAGAACAGCGTCGACGAGCGCGCGTTGGGCGGTAATACCGACAGCGGGAGCTCCCGAGGGTGGGTCACCGACATCGAAGCCGGAATCGACGAACATCTGCGCATTCGCGGGTTGGCGTAGAAAGTCGACGAACTGAGCTGCCGCGCGTCGGCTGGTCTCGTCCGTCCATTCCGTGGCGAGGATCGCCGCCGGATGGTCCGCGATCGGGGTCGATCCACTCGGTGCGTACGCAGTCAGGCCGGACTGAGCCGAGGCGTCGAGCTGCTGCTCGGTCACCGGAACAGCGTGCACATCGGATGTGGACGCCGAATCACGGCTCAGCGAACCGAGTGCGCTGTCGGTCGATTCCGTTGTAGTCGACGGTATTCCGCGGTCGGTCGTGGCCAACGCGGACAGTGCGGTGGCAGTGGAACTGCGTCGGGGAAGCTCGGACGCCGACACCGGCGTCGGACTGTCGTAGGTGGTCGCCGCCACTGCGCCGAGTGCGGCAGCCGACGAGTCCGACTCGGGTCCGACGGGAAGGCGCATGCGAAGCCCGCCCCAGCCGGGGAGACCGAGAGTGTCCAGACCGTCGGGCGCAGACTGCAGGCGAGGAAGGTCCGCCCACCCGATACCGGCCGCCTCCAATGCTTCTGCAACCACACCGGGCACAGCAAGGACGATCGACGTGCTCGCAACCGAACGGGGAGTCCCGTCGACAGTTCCAGCGGGTAGATCCACGAGCGCATCCGAGGAGCGGGGAATCCAGAGCGCCGGGGCTGGGCCGAGGATCGACTCGTCCCAGCTCGCGACATCGGCAGCAAATGCACCGGCCACCTGAGTCGACTCGCGTGTGGTGACCTCGAGCGAGATGCAGTGATCTCGCACCACGGGCGCGGTTGCCGTGAAGTCGGCAGCCATGCGAGTCACCTGAGAGGAGATGTCGGGGTCGACCGTCACCGGGATGACGGCCGTCCCCTCGACACACGTATCGGCGGCCTCGACGCCCTGGTCCGCGATTCGCTCGCGCAGCTGAAACCACCCGAGTACGGCGAGCACCATCACTACGACGATGCCCACCGCAATCACCGGGCCCTTGCTGATGCCTCTGACCCCCCCTGAGGTCCGATGTTCACCCACGAGAGAAGGTTACAAGGCTCAGCTAGTTACTAGCTGCCTTGTACTCCCGTCGACGGCGATGCAGGATCGGCTCGGTGTAGCCGTTCGGCTGGCTGGTGCCCTGGAAGATCAGGTCACTGGCAGCTTGGAACGCGATGTTGGAATCGAAGTCGGGTGCCAGGTTCTTGTACGTCGGATCGGATGCGTTCTGTCGGTCCACCACGGGAGCCATCCGCTGCAGCGACTCGCGCACCTCGTCCTCGGTCACGATTCCGTGGCGAATCCAGTTCGCCAGGAACTGGCTCGAAATACGCAGAGTCGCACGGTCCTCCATCAACGCGATGTCGTTGATATCGGGAACCTTCGAGCACCCGACGCCGTGGTCGATCCAGCGGACGACGTAGCCCAGGATCGACTGCGAATTGTTGTCGAGTTCTTTGCGCTTCTGCTCATCGGACCAGTCCGTGGACGGGGCGAGGGGGATCTCGAGGATCTCGTCGACGGTGGCGCGCTTGGATCGAGCGATTTCCTCCTGGCGGGCGAAGACGTCCACCTTGTGATAGTGCAACGCGTGCAACGTCGCTGCCGTCGGGGACGGCACCCATGCGGTGTTCGCCCCAGCCATCGGGTGAGCTATTTTCTGCTCGAGCATGTCGTGCATCAGATCGGGCATGGCCCACATCCCCTTGCCGATCTGCGCCTTGCCCTCCAGCCCGGCAGCGAGACCGGTGTCGACGTTGAAGTTCTCGTACGCCGAGATCCACTTCTGAGCCTTCATCTCGCCCTTGGGAACAACGGGTCCCGCCTCCATCGAGGTGTGAATTTCGTCGCCGGTGCGGTCGAGGAAGCCGGTGTTGATGAACACAACCCGCTCCTTTGCGGCCTCGATAGCGGCCTTCAAGTTGACCGTCGTGCGGCGCTCTTCGTCCATGATGCCGACCTTGAGGGTGTTGACCGGCAGGCCGAGAACCTGCTCGACACGTGCGAACAACTCGGCGGTGAACGCGACCTCGTCAGGTCCGTGCATCTTCGGTTTGACGATGTACAGCGACCCGGTACGCGAGTTCTTCAACACATTGTCCGCGGCCAGCGAGTGCATCCCGGCGAGCGAGGTGAACAATGCGTCGAGGATGCCTTCGGGAACTTCGTTGCCGTCGGCGTCGAGAATCGCATCGGAGGTCATCAGGTGCCCGACGTTGCGGACGAACAGCAGAGACCGACCGTGCAGGGCGATCTCACCGCCGCCGACCGTGGTGTAGGTGCGGTCCTTGTTCAGCGTGCGAGTGAACGTCTTTCCACCCTTGGCCACCTCCTCGGTGAGGTCGCCTCGCATCAGACCGAGCCAGTTGCGGTAACCGAGGACCTTGTCATCAGCGTCGACGGCCGCGACGGAATCCTCGAAATCCATGATCGTGGTGACGGCGGACTCGAGCAGGACGTCCTTGACACCTGCGGCGTCGGTCTTCCCGATCGGGTTCTCTGCGTCGATCTGAATCTCGAAGTGCAGCCCGTTGTGAACCAAGAGAATTGCGGTCGGCGCCTGCTTTGTGCCCTGGTATCCAAGCAACTGCGATGGGTCGGCCAAACCGGTTGCCGACCCGTCCGCGAGGGTTACCGTCAGCGAGTCGCCGTCGATGACGTACTTCGTGCTGCCGACGTGGCTGCCGACCGACAGGGGTGCGGCTTCGTCGAGGAAGTCGCGGGCGAACGCGATGACCTTGTCGCCACGGACCTTGTTGTAGCTGCTGCCCTTCTCCGCGCCGTCGTCCTCGGAGATGGCGTCGGTGCCGTACAGGGCGTCGTAGAGCGATCCCCAACGTGCGTTGGAGGCGTTGATCGCGAAGCGAGCATTGAGAACCGGCACGACGAGCTGCGGGCCCGCCGTGGAAGTGATTTCGGTGTCGACACCGGAAGTGCTGATCTGGAAGTCGGCCGGCTCCTTCTGGAGGTAGCCGATCTCCTGAAGGAAGGTTTTGTAGGCGGCGCGGTCGTAGTTCGGGCCCGCGTGCTCGCCGTGCCAAGCATCGACCTTGCCCTGGATTTCGTCCCGCACCGCGAGTAGCGCCTTGTTCTTCGGTGCCAGGTCGGTGATCACCGATTCGACGCCTGTCCAGAACTGCTCGAGGTCGACACCGGTTCCCGGAAGGGCCTCGTTCTGCACGAAGTCGTACAGCACCTTGGCAACCTGAAGACCACCAACTCGTTCGCGTTCGGTCATGAATCCCTCGCTCTTTCCGGTCACAGGCACCTGTATCAGTGCCCCAAACGACTACTTTGTCGATGTTACTCGGCGGTAGGTCGGAGACGAGACACCGCCGTTCACGAGTAGATTCTGGCACCGTGCTATCAGTTCCGATCGGAGAGGGGCTGCCCTGGCCGTCAGGTCGGTCTGCGCACGTACGTAGTCGGCGCGCCCGGTGGGGGTTTCGATCGCGATCGGTGCGAGTCCGTATGCCGTCAGATCGTAGGGGCTCGCTCGCATGTCGACAGTTCGTGCGACGAGCGCCAGCTCGAAGCAGTCCGTCACCAGATCCGATCCGACGAGCGGCGATAGTTTGTAGCTCCACTTATAGAGATCCATGCTCGCGTGCACGCATCCGGGCTGTTCGCGATCGGTTCTCCCCGAGGGCTCCAGTGAGAGTGCATTGCGCGGGACTGCGGCATCGGTGAAGAACCGGAATGCGTCGTAGTGCGTGCACCGAAGCTTCATGGAGTCGACTACGTCGTCGGTACCGTCGTGCCCCAATCTCAAGGGCACCGTGCCGTGCCGCAGCGCCGATACGCCTCCCTGGTACACCATGGCCCACTCGTGCAGGCCGAAGCAGCCCAGGTTGGGTGGCCGATCGCGTGTCGCAGTCAGCAACCCCAGGGTGAATTCGATCGCCGATCTGCGCTGGTCGACCAATGCCTCGCGGACTCGATACCCGCGGACTTGATACTCTTCGGCGGGTACTGGTTCGTACGACGCCAACCCCGCGTAGTCCTCGGCCTGCGCCCCCGTGAGTACAACTCCATAGCCCGGGTTCCAGCGCTTGAGATGACCTGGTTTGAAGCTGTAGTACGTGAAGAGAAAGTCGAGGACGGGGTGATACGCGCCCCGCGCTCGTTCCTGAAGGTAGTCGCCGATCAGCAGCTCGACTCGGTTGGCGTGCGCCGCCCGACTCGCTGTCCAGTCTGATTCCGGTAGAACGGTGACCACGTCTATCGACGCAGCCCGCCCGGCGCGGGCCCAGCGATGCGATGAGTGCCGTCGCGAACTGTTCCGACGAACTCTTCGACGAGATCCTCCAACGCAACGATACCGACGGTGGTTCCGGTGGCATCCTGGACGGCGCCCAGGTGACTTCTCGTGCGTCGCAGGCGAGTCAGAGCATCGTCGAGCATCGTGTCCGCGGAGACCACAGGCAATGCTCTCACTTCCGACCGGGGGATGACCGAATCCGGGCCCGCAGAATCGTCGACCATGTATTCGAGCACGTCCTTCAAGTGCAGGTAACCCACCAGAGCACCATCGGGTGCCTCGACGGGGTACCTCGAGAATCCAGTGGCGATGACGGCCTCTTCGACCGAACCCAGGGTCGGCCCGGAGGCGCTGTCGAACCCCGATAGCCGGACGGTACGAACCTGATCGGACGGGATGAGCACCTCGGCCACAGTGCGACCGGAGGTGTCGAGCGCCTGCGTCAACCGACGGTGTTCCTCTTCGTCGATAAGGCCCTCCGATCGCGACTCGCCGATCATCTGAGACAGCTCGTCCGCGGAGACCGACGAATCGAGCTCGTCTTTGGGCTCTATTCGCAGTGCACGCAACACGAGATTCGCGCAGACGTTGTAGAACGAGATCAGTGGCTTGGCGATCTTGATGAACATCAGATGGATCGGAACGAGGATCATTGCGGTGCGTTCCGGTCCTGCGATCGCGATGTTCTTCGGAACCATCTCGCCGACGAGTATGTGAAGCACAACGACGAGCCCGAGCGCAAGTGCAAAGGAGATCGGGTGCAGCAGCGCCTCGGGAATTCCGACGAGCTCCATTGGCTTCTCGATCAGATGGGCTACGGCCGGTTCGCCCACTCGGCCCAGCAGAATCGAACAGATCGTGATGCCGAGTTGGGCTGCCGCGAGCATCAGCGACAGGTTCTGGCCGGCTTCGATCACGAACTTCGCACGCTTTTTGCCTTGCGCGAGCAAGGATTCGAGTCGGTCACGGCGGGCCGAGATCAGCGAGAATTCCGCCCCGACGAAGAACGCGTTTCCGGCGAGCAGGAAGACCGCGAGCAGAACAGCGAGTAGGTCACCCACGGGCTTTGTCCTCCGATCTGAGCTCGGACAGTCGGTCGGAGGCAACCGGCTGCAACAGAATCCGGTCGATTCTGCGCCCGTCCATGTGCGTCACCTTCGCAATCCATCCGCCGTCGGACTCGGACGGTTCGTCGAACTCGGGGGCGGGCAGGATCGTGCAATCTCCTTCGACGGGGATTCGACCCAGCTCGGTGAGTACGAGCCCACCGATCGTTTCGTACTCACCGTCGGGCGCGCGGTATCCCGTTGCGGACGCGACCTCGTCGATCCGAAGCAAACCGGAGCAGATCCAGCTGTCGCCCACTCGTTGTACGTCCACCTCGGGCTCGTCGTGTTCGTCTCTGACCTCTCCGACTATCTCCTCGATGAGGTCTTCCATCGTGACCATTCCGGCTGTTCCGCCGTACTCGTCGACGACCAAAGCAACCTGCATCCCATCGGCTCGAACACGCTCCATGACGGTGTCGCCGTCGAGACTGGAGGGCACTACGGGTACATCCTGCGCGAGTGCATCGAGGCGAGTCGATCGCCGATTCGAGGCAGGCACGGCAAACGCGTGTTTGATGTGTACGACTCCGACCGTGTCGTCGAGGTCGCCGTCGACGACAGGGAAACGCGAGAATCCGGTTCGTGCCGCGGTTTCGATGAGATCGAACGCGGTGTCGGAGACCGACAACGACTCCACTTTCACCCGTGGAGTCATCAGCTCCTCCGCGGTCCGCTCGCCGAACTGGAGCGACCTGTCGACGAGCCGTGCCGTTCCCTCGTCGAGGGAACCCTGCTGCGCTGAAGTACGCACCAGGGAACCAAGCTCGCGGGGGGAACGTGCGGATCTCAGCTCTTCGGCGGGTTCGACACCGAGCCGGCGTACAAGCCAGTTGGCCGACCCGTTGAGACCTCTGATGGCCCAGCGAAAGATCGCCGAAAATCCCGACATCGCGCCGGCTGTCGCGCGCGCAGTCCCCATCGGCAACGCGATGGCTATGTTCTTGGGAACGAGTTCGCCGAAAATCATCGAGAACGATGTCGCGATGACCAATGCCGCAGCAAGTGAGATACCCGATGCGACACTCTCGGACGCACCGGCGGCGGTGGCCACCGGTACGAAGAAACCGGCGAGCACAGGTTCGGCAATGTACCCGGTGATCAGGGTAGTGATGGTGATTCCGAGCTGCGCGCCGGACAGCTGGAAAGACAAGGTCCGATGTGCGTGCTGGACCTGACGTGAGCGGGTGTCATCGTATGTCGAGACAGCGGAATCGACCGAGCTCTTTTCCAGAGCGGTCAACGAGAATTCTGCCGCCACGAACAAGGCTGTGCCCGCCGTCAGGGCGACAAATCCCAACAGACTGAGAATGCTGATTGCGATGTCCACCGTCATCGCCGCCGGAGCTGAGACAGGAGTACCGCACCGTGTCCTGCGCCGTGCAGCTGACGTGTCGAACGAATGTCGCCGGGTTGGTCACCCGGCTCGATAGAGGAGCCCTCCGAAGTGGAGCCCTCGTCGCCGAGGTCGCTCGATGCGACCGGGGCGTTGTTGATAACGGGTGCCTCAGGCACCTGGTTCCTTTCTCTCGTCTTCTGCGACCGTGCTCGTGAGAACACGGTCGCAGAAAGTACTCGCGATTACCGAAGGCCCTATCTTATCTGCTCGCCCGACCGATGCGGTGACAGGGAAAGTGGGACGTCTCACCACCCACTCGGAAGCGGACGTCCCTCGGCGAACCCGGCTGCAGACTGAACGCCAAGCACTGCGCGCTGATGAAGCTCTGGGAGAGTTCGAGCACCTGCGTACGTGCAGGTACTCCGCAGACCCGCGCAGATGTGGTCGATGAGATCCTCCACGCCTGGGCGATCCGGGTCCAATCGCATCCTGGAACTCGAAATCCCCTCCTCGAACAAACCCTTGCGCGCCCGGTCGAACGCGTTGTCGGTCGCGGTGCGGGCAGCAACCGCACGCTTGGAGGCCATGCCGAAGCTCTCCTTGTACGCGTGGCCGGCGGCGTCGACGCGCAGATCTCCTGGTGACTCGTAGGTCCCGGCGAACCACGATCCGATCATGACGTTCGACGCGCCTGCGGCCAGCGCGAGTGCCACATCACGTGGATGCCTGACCCCGCCGTCCGCCCAGACGGTAGCCCCCAGCTCGGCTGCGGCCGAAGAACATTCGGCGACCGCGGAGAATTGCGGGCGGCCGACGCCGGTCATCATTCGCGTGGTGCACATGGCTCCTGGCCCGACACCGACCTTGACGATGTTCGCGCCCGCAGCGATGAGATCGCGCGTACCTGCTGCGGACACGACGTTTCCCGCCGCCAATGGGACGCCGAGGTCGAGTGCCGCGATGGCTGCCAGCGCATCGAGCATTTTCTCCTGATGTCCGTGCGCGGTATCGATGACGAGGACGTCCGCCCCGGTCTCGACGAGCGACTGCGCTTTCGCAGCGACATCGCCGTTGATTCCGACTGCGGCAGCGACGCGCAGTCGTCCCGCATCGTCGATGGCGGGCGAGTATATGCCGGCGCGAACTGCTCCAGTGCGCGTGAGCACACCTGCGAGGCTTCCGTCGGCGTCGACCAGGACCGCTAGATTCTCGTGTGCCGAATCCAGGGCTTCGAAAACCGAGCGTGGGGTCGCGTCGGAGGGCACGGTGACGAAATCGGTTGCGGCGATCGACTGAAGCCTCGCGAATCGGTCCACGTCGGCACAGGCGCCCTCGGTGACGACCCCGACCGGCTTGCCGCCTTCGACGACGATCACACCGCCGTGTGCACGCTTGTGCATCAGCGCGAGTGCGTCCGAGACCGATGCATCGGGTCCGAGGACCACCGGTGTATCGGCCACGAGGTCACGGCTCTTGACGAACGCAACTGTCTCGCTGACGGCATCGATCGGTAAATCCTGGGGGAGGACCGTAATTCCGCCTCGGCGGGCGACGGTCTCTGCCATGCGACGGCCGGACACCGCGGTCATGTTGGAGACGACGATCGGAATGGTTGTACCTGTGCCATCGACAGTGGAGAGATCGACGTCGAACCGGGAGGTGACATCCGTCCGGTTCGGGACGAAGAACACGTCATCGTAGGTCAGGTCGTATGGGGGCCGGTGGCCATCGAGGAACTGCACGTTGCGTCAGCCTACCTGTCAGCCGGCGGCGGCGCCCTCGGTCACCATTGCTTGTGACCGCGACAGCGCAATGGTCGAGACGATCATGACGGCAACGCACACCGCGATGACCACGAGAGCGAGAGGGCCGTCGCGTACTCGCTCGTCCAGGACGGTGATACCCAGGAACGCTGCGCCGAAAGGTTCGCCGATCGTGACTGCGGGCAGCGACGCCGACAGCGGACCGGCTTGAAATGCAACTTGTTGGAGGTAGAACCCGAGCGCGCCGCACCCGATGAGCGCATAGGTTTGCCACGCGGTCAGAGCTCCGACGAAGTCGTTCTCCACCAGATCCGATACGAATTTGGTGAACGCAACTGCAACACCGAACAAGAGGCCACCCGCCGCACCGAGCAGCAGGGCTCGGTGACCAGGATTCTTCAACACGAGCCCGGCGACCGCACACGTCGAGATGACTGCAGCCGAAATCACCAGCGGAACCAACCACTCGGAAAACGGTGCGTTCGAATGACCTTCGGTGGGATCGCCCACGACTATGAACACAGCCAAGGCGAGCGCAAGTGAGATGGCCAGCATCCAGGTGGTCCGCGTCATCGTGAAACCCGAGAATTTGGCGGACAGCGGCAGGGCGAACAGCAACATGGACACCACAAGCGGTTGGACGAGGAGGACCGAGCCCACCCACAGCGCCGCGACCTGCATTGCGTAACCACCGATATCGCCGATCACGCCTGCCCACCAGCGTGGGCTTCGCAGGAGTGCGGATATCAGTGAGGTTCCCTCGGGTACGGCGGCGGCCGCACTCTGCTGCGCGACGGAGGCGCAGGCGAACAACATCGCCGCGATGAGCGCGAGAACGACAGGCAGAATCGGTGAGCTGCTCATCGACGACCCGGCCTGCGAGACCGTGTGCGTTGAGGAGTGGAGCCGGATGCCCGGCGAGAACCGGTACGCGTGGCAGTGGCGCCACTCGGCGGTGTCGACGCGCCGACAGGTATTCCGGTCGGCTTCCTCGCGCCGGTAGCCGCCACGAGAGCTGGGCTCGACGGCACGACGTCCGCGATGGGGGCGTCGAGGTGCGCTTGGTCGATGAGGGAGGTGACGTGTTCTTCCTGGTTCTCGGTCAGCAGTGTCACGACGACGCCGGTTCGGCCCGCGCGACCGGTGCGGCCGGCGCGATGCGTGTAGTCCTTCACATCGACGGGTGGATCGACGTGTACGACGAGGGTGACACCGTCGATGTCGATTCCTCGTGCAACGACGTCCGTAGCCACCAGTACAGGTACCGATCCGTCGGTGAACGCCGCCATGGTGTGCACGCGGCTGGCCTGGGATTTGTCTCCGTGTAGTGCCGCTGCTGAAACACCCTCCGATCGAAGCTTCTCGGTAAGTCGATCCACCGCGTGTTTGGTTCGCAGGAAAAGAATGGTGCTGCCGTCACGGGATGCGATCGCAGCTGCGACCGAATCCTTGTTCTGCGCTGTGACACGGAAGAAATGGTGCTCGACGGGTGAGTCTGCGACCGGCGCACCGACCGTTCGATGAAATGCAGGTGTGCGTAGGTACTTCTCGATGAGAGTATTCACCTCGCCGTCGAGGGTGGCAGAGAACAACATTCGCTGTCCATCGCCAGGAGTTCGGTCGAGCAGCGCCTCGACCTGAGGCAGAAACCCGAGATCGGACATGCGGTCGGCCTCGTCTATTACTGCGATTTCCACATCTGCGAGGGACACCGCCGTTGTCGACACGAGATCCTCGAGACGTCCCGGAGTGGCAACGACGACGTCTACTCCGCGGCGAAGTACGTCGAGTTGTCGCTTGAGTGGAACTCCGCCGACCACGCTTGCAATTCGAATTCCCGACGCCAGAGCCGGCTCCTCGAGGGACGTGCTGATCTGGAGGGCGAGTTCGCGAGTGGGAACGAGCACGATGGCTCGGGGACGGGCTGGGACGCTTGCTCGGCCTGACAGGCGGTGTAGGAGTGGCAGTCCGAAGGCCAGTGTCTTCCCGGAGCCGGTGGGGGCTCGACCGAGGATGTCGCGACCGGCCAGAGCGTCGGGAATTGCTGCGGATTGGATCGGAAAGGGCTCCTGAACGCCGAGCCGTCGCAAGGCGTGTACTACGACGGGACGCAGCCCTAGATCTGCGAACGAAGAAGTCGATCCAGGCATAGCGGAACAGTACCGCCCCGTCGTGTTCGTGTCGGTGGTGCTTGCCATCATTCGACTGGCACGAACATACGTTCGAGTTTCTGTATCGGCAGAGATCACGATGTTCGGCGGAGATGGGGGAGTCATGTGCGCGATGTGTGACGGTCGATCGATCGAGGATTACGTCGTCGGCGTGGAGGGGCTGATAGATCGGTACGGATGGGCGCTGCAGTACGTGAGTTCGCGGGCGGACGCAGAGTTGGAGGGCTCAGGGATTCAGGCGGACGACGGGGATGACCGGGACCACTTGGAGGACATCGTGCCGGCGTTCTGCTACACCGTCGGCCTGACTGCTCACGGTCATCCTGAGTTGATATTGACGGGCCGTTCGGCAGGCGAGTCCGCCTCGGTACTTAACGTGCTCGCTCGTCGCATTCTGTTCGGGTGTGTCCGCTTCGAGGCCGGGACCGAGTGCAGCGCAGGCGGTTTCGAGCTGTCGTTTGTCGACGTAGCGGAGTCCGAGGACTGGCTTCTGATGGCGTGCCGGATCTATTCCGGTGACAACGTGTCGGCAGTTCAAGCGGTGTGGCGAGACTCGGACGGCAACCTTCCCTGGGAAGGGGACTTCCCGTCGTCCATCGTGCAGCCTGTCCTCGGGCCGCCACCGGGCTGGTACGACGAGTTCGACTGAACCGTCCGGTTCCTGGAACCGCGACCGTGTGCTCGGAGAGATCGTGATTACCGAGCGCACGGTCGCGAGCAGGTAGAACTAGGCCTGAATCCCGTTAAGCCTGAATCTCGCTACGGTCGCCACTCCACAGCGTGTGGAACTTGCCCTCGGAGTCGATGCGCTCGTAGGTGTGCGCGCCGAAGAAGTCGCGCTGTCCCTGAGTAAGGGCAGCAGGCAGGCGCTCAGCGCGCAATGCGTCGTAGTAGGCGAGAGAGGACGCGAATGCGGGAACCGGAATACCGAGCGATGCTGCGGTGATGACGACACGACGCCAGCTGTCGATAGCGTCTTCGATCGCGTCCCGGAAGTACGGTGCGAGGATCAAACTCGGCAAATCGGCGTTGTCGTCGTAGGCATCCTTGATGCGGTTGAGGAAGCGAGCACGGATGATGCAACCGCCGCGCCAGATGGTGGCCAGATCACCGGGGTGCAGATTCCAGTCGTACTCTGCGCTGCCCGCTGCAATCTGGTCGAAGCCCTGTGCATATGCAACGATTTTGGACGCATAGAGCGCGCGACTGATGTCGTGGGTGAACTGTTCGGCGTCGGAGGGCTTGGCAGCGAGAGTTCCCGACGCAAGACCGACTGCGGCCTTGCGTTGGCTACGCGATCCGGACAGTGCACGTGCGAAGACAGCTTCGGCGATGCCGGTGACCGGCACACCGAGGTCGAGGGCAGCCTTGACCGTCCAGCGGCCTGTGCCCTTCTGCTCGGCAGCATCGACGATCACATCTACGAGCGGCTGGCCGGTCTTCGCGTCGACCTGCTTCAGCACCTCGGCGGTGATCTCGACGAGGTAGCTCTCGAGGTCGCCCGCGTTCCATTCGGTGAACACATCGGCCACCTGCTGCGGTGTGTAGTCGAGTGCGTCACGGAACAGGTTGTAGGCCTCACCGATGAGTTGCATGTCTGCATACTCGATGCCGTTGTGCACCATCTTTACGAAGTGGCCGGATCCGTCCGGACCGATGTGTGTGCAACACGGCGTGCCATCCACCTGTGCTGCAATCGATTCGAGCAACGGGCCGAGCGCCTTGTACGAGTCCACTGGGCCACCGGGCATGATCGACGGCCCGTTCAGCGCCCCCTCCTCGCCTCCGGAGATCCCGGCGCCGACGAAGAGCAGTCCGCGCTGTTTGAGCGACGCTTCGCGGCGAATGGTGTCGGTGTAGAGCGCATTTCCACCATCGATGATGATGTCGCCCTCTTCCATGGCGCCTGCGAGTTCCTCGATTACTGCATCGGTGGGGTCGCCGGCCTTCACCATGATCAACACGCGGCGAGGCTTCTGCAGCGCAGCGACGAACTCTTCGATCGTCTCGGTGCGAATGAACTTCCCTTCGCTACCGTGCTCCGCCAAGAGAGCATCGGTTTTGGCGATGCTGCGGTTGTGCAGCGCAACAGTGTGCCCGTTGCGCGCGAAGTTCCTGGCGATGTTCGAACCCATCACAGCGAGTCCGGTGACACCGATCTGGGCAAGTTCTGACGAATCCACTCCTGAAGTCATGGGTACAGCTTTCCTTGCGGAGCGAGTGAATGAAAGTTGGGGGCCGCATTTCGTGTACGGACTCGACAGAACGAGACCGGGGCGTCGTCTCGAATTCGGAACGACGCCCCGGTCTCGGGTCGGTACTACTTCACATCAGCAAGCGTCGAGCTTCAGCGATTGCGGGCAGGCCCGTCGAATCCGTCGTACTCGCGACGATCGGTGCGGCTACGAAAGCCACCCGACCTGGTGTCCTCACGCACGACTGCGGACTGACGACGGTCGTCGCTGCCTTGGTAGCCGCCGGTGCGGGGACGGTCGCCCTGGTAGCCGCCGGTGCGGGGACGGTCACCTTGGTAGCCGCCGGTGCGGGGACGGTCACCTTGGTAGCCGCCGGTGCGGGGACGGTCACCTTGGTAGCCGCCGGTGCGGGGACGGTCACCTTGGTAGCCGCCGGTGCGGGGACGGTCACCTTGGTAGCCGCCGGTGCGGGGACGGTCACCTTGGTAGCCGCCGGTGCGGGGACGGTCACCCTGGTAGCCGCCGGTGCGGGGACGGCTGTCGCGACGATCGCGTGGAGCCGAGCTTTCCGCTCGCAACGGCTCACCCGTCGGCTTCTTGGCCCCGGTGATGCTGGACAGCTCTGCCGAGCCGGACGCGACATTCACCGAAGTTGCTTTGACGCCGGCCATTCCAGTTAATTTCTGGACCTGGCGACGCTGATTGGGCAGAACGATTGCGACGACGGTGCCTTTTTCGCCTGCGCGGGCCGTGCGACCCGCGCGGTGCAGGTAGTCCTTGTGATCGGCTGGCGGATCGACGTGGACGACGAGATCGATTCCGTCGACGTGGATTCCGCGGGCGGCGACATCTGTCGCAACGAGAACAGGTGTGCGGCCGTTCTTGAATCGCTCCAGGACCCGGGTGCGCTGGTTCTGAGCTTTGCCGCCGTGCAGCGACTCTGCAGCGATACCGAGGGCGCGAAGGCGGTCTGTGATTCCGTCGCAGCCGAGCTTGGTGCGTGCGAACATGATCGTGCGGCCGTCGCGTGCTCCGATTTCGGACAGGACGACGTCTTTCTGACCACGGTCGACCATCAACATGTAGTGGTCCATCGTCCGCACGCTTGCCTTGCCGTCCTGCGTGGAGTGTTCCACGTGGTCCGGCAGGAACTGACGTACGAGCGACTGAACTTCCCGATCGAGGGTGGCAGAGAACAGCATCCGCTGCCCGTCTGCCGGTGTGTCGGCAAGCACTGCGCGGACCTCGGGAAGGAATCCCATGTCGGCCATCTGGTCTGCTTCGTCCAGCGCGGTGATCTCGATCGAATCGAGCACGCAAGTTCCCTGGCGCAGGTGGTCTGCCAACCGACCGGGCGTTGCGACGAGAACGTCGACGCCGCGGCGAAGCTGCTCGACCTGCTTGTTGAACGGAGTGCCACCGACCGCTGCGCGAACGGTCAGCCCCTGAGCGCCTGCGTAGGGGGCCAGGGATTCGACGACCTGGAACGCGAGTTCACGAGTCGGTACGAGAACGAGCGCACGAGGGCGTTTGGCTGCCGGGCGGTCAGTGTGCAAAGCCAAGCGAGCGAGGATCGGCAGGCCGAAGGCCAGAGTCTTGCCGGACCCCGTCTGCGCGCGACCGAGGACGTTCTTGCCCGCGATGGCGTCGGGAAGCGCCTTCGCCTGGATGGGCGAAGGAACGGTGATGGAATTTCGAGCCAATGCGGCGACGACCGGTTCTGGTAGACCGAGTTCGGCAAAGGTCACCACGGGCGAATCGCTTACGGCGTCCGTGGTGGCAGGGGTGGATGTACTAGTCGAGACAGCGTGAGTCACGCAGTTGAACCTCTCCGGATTACGGGCACGCCACGAAGCTACAGCTGGGGAAACACCCGCGAGAGGGGCACAAACAACAGCTAGAACACATATATGACGAGCCAGGGCACTGTCACCTGGCCATCCGTGCGCGTGGAAAACACTGCGCATAGTGGGGCTGTTTGTGCCTTTTCGAATTTCTAGGCCGCAATGGCGACCGTGTTCGAGTGTACGTCACGAGGCTTCGATTCACCGCTTCGAACAGGTGTGAGCTGGCCTACTCGTCAGCCGTGGCTCATCAGACGTTTCAGTTCTTCCAGCCACGGCATGGCGACGAAGATAGTGGGCACGACCAGAATTATCGCGGCCGCGCCGTACGCGGCGACACTGGTTCGGAGATCGACGCGGGGACCGCTCAACCGCTGGACGCGGATCAGCGTGCTCGGCCCACCGGCGGCCAGCGCGCCTCGGGGTGCAGTCGAGCCTGCGCAGGTGACCAATGCTCTGGCGAGAGGGGTCGGCCCGGTCACCTTGACTGCGGAATCGTCGGCTAGCAGCTCGACGAGAAGCTGCACGCTGCCCAGCGCCGACTTGCTACGAACGATGCGAGGAAACGCTTCGTTCACCGCGGTGAACGCTTCGAGGACCAAGTCGTGTCGTGAGCGGAGATGAGAACGCTCGTGGCTGAGGATTGCTTTCAGCTCGGCGCGGCTGAGATTGGTCAGTACTCCTTCGCTCAGCACCACCCGTTGGCGCAGGCCCGGTAGGCAGTACGCAATGGGTTCGACTGCGTCGAGCACGCGTATGTCGGCGTCACGCACACCGGGGAACGGCCGGCCGGTGCTGCTGCTTCGGTCGAGTAGATCCACGAGCACACGGTGCCGTGCGCGTCGACGCCGCGTTCGTATCGCCACCTGGACGACGGAGAACATGAGTTTGGCGCCGATCCCGAGCGTGATGGCGAGCACGACCACGTACAAGATCCACAACGGCAGACCGAGGGCCTCGATTTCGTCGGTCGGTGCCGTCGTCGGCTTTCCGTCCGGGCCTGGGACTAGCAACAGACCGCCGATTGCCAGACCGGAGCTGAACGCGGAGAACACAGCGGCGACAGCGATCGCCTGCCACAGCACGAGCGCCGCTCGAGGCGCACGATACGGCCAGGTGGCATGGCTCAGAACAGCAGGAACTGGCCCCGTCAACAGCAGGGCAAGTACTGCGAATACCAGCGCTGTGGTGGAGTTCATTTCCTCACTAACCGCGGGCAGGAATCAGTCGGATTGTCGATCTTCGTTCGGAGACGACGGGTGTCCGCCCGATTGTGCCACTTCCAAGGCTGCAAGAGCTTCTCGGAGCGCCGCAGCTTCGTCTGCACCCACCTGTCCGACGAAGTGGACCAGTGCGGCTGCGCGGCCTCCGGACTCCGGCGCCTGGGACAGCGCGTCGACCATCAGGCTCGCAACGAGTTCGTCGCGGCTGTGCAGCGGGACGTACCGGTGCGCGCGATCGTCTCGCTGTTGAACGACGAGCTGCTTCTTGGCGAGCCGTTGGAGAACGGTCATAACTGTGGTGTACGCGAGTTCTCGATGGGCGGCGAGCGCCTCGTGGACCTGCCGCACCGTCTGTGGTTCCGAGGAATCCCACAGATGATCCATCACTGCACGCTCGAGTTCGCCTAGACCAGCCATTCCACCGAGTCTACGGCCAGTCCGACACAAATGCGTACTACTCCCGGTAGTACGGGCATCCTGGGCGTGTGGGATCGGTCATACACACCCGGAGGGTGACTTTGAGATCCAGATCGCACGCCTTGCATCGATCCGAGCGGTTCTGTGCATATTCTGCTTTCATGCCATTGCGAAGACGGTCGGGAGGTCACCGTTGAACTGGGTCGTGTCGCTGTCCCTGGTCAGTGATACGACCTCGTGGGTCACGGTGTTTCTCGGCCTGCTCGGCGCCATCTGGCTGGTGATCTGTTCGAAGCGCTGGTATCTGCTTCGGGCTCTGCCGATATGCATCGCGCTGGCAACTGTCCTCGCAATGGCCCTGTATTTCATCGTGGAAAAGGTGTGGCGGCCGTTTCCAGATCCCATCGAACCCGAAATTTATGCCTGGATCGGCGTTGCGCTCGGCGCAGTGGCGTTGGTCGTGCCGAGAGTGATGGCGTCCGGCCGCACCTTGACGAAGGTTGTTTCCGTCGTCGCAGCGATTCTGGTGGTGGTGGCCGCCTCGGCGCAGATAAACCTGGTGTTCTCGGCGTACCCGACGCTCGGCACGCTCGTCGGTGTCGAGGATGTCGATCGTGTCGACCTGGGTGAACTGCCGGGTCCGCAGTCCGACCCGGTGACGGGGGACCCCCTCGATTCCGCATGGTCAGCGCCGGAATCGATGCCTACCGAGGGCAAATTGACCTCGGTTTCCATTCCACCGACGGCTTCGGGTTTCTCCGCTCGCCCGGCCGAGGTGTACCTCCCTCCGGCGTACTTCACCGATCCCCGCCCATTACTACCGGTGCTCGTGTTGCTTGCCGGTCAGCCCGGCGAACCAGAAGACTGGCTGAACGGCGGCATGCTTGCCAACACCATGGACGCATTCGCGCGTGATCACGCGGGCTTGGCCCCGGTAGTGGTCGTCGCGGACGGGACCGGGTCCACACTCGCAAATCCGCTCTGCGTGGACTCTCCGCTCGGCAACGTCGACACCTATCTGTCGAAGGACGTGCCGGACTGGATCAATTCGACCCTGCAGGTCAACCCGGACCGGCGGAGTTGGATCATCGGTGGGCTCTCCTACGGGGGGACCTGTTCCATTCAACTGGCCACCAACCACCCCGACGTCTACCCGACCTTCCTCGATCTATCGGGGCAGGCCGAGCCCACTCTCGGTGATCGCGGACGCACGGTGGCGGACGCGTTCGGTGGCAACGACGCCGCTTTCGTCGCGGTCAACCCGATGGACCTGCTGAAAACGAAGAAGTACCCGAATTCGGGGGGTGCGTTCGTCGTCGGTGCGGACGACAACGACTACCGACCCGGCCAGCAGGCGATGTACAACGCCGCCAAGGCCGCCGGAATGGATGTGCGGTATCTCGAGGTACCAGGCGGACACAGTTTCGCTGTCTGGTCCGAGGGTCTGAAACAAGAATTGCCCTGGCTGATGCAGAGAGTGGGATTGATCTCGTGAACGAGACCGTCGAAGAAATTGCCCCGGTCGAGCCGTCCGAGCCATCGTGGTTCGACAAGCGGCGGGAGCGGATCGCCCACGGATGGCGCACAGCGGTTCGGCAGATGGTGCGCTTGTGGTCGCTGATCGTGTTCGGGGTCAAGGGCGCACCGGTGAGCATAGGTTTGCTGATCCTTGTGCTTGGCCTCGGGATCCTCGCATTGGTAGTAGGTGGCGGCACTCTGCACCGCGAGTTCGCGCTCGGAATCATGCCGATCGAGGAACTTCGGCTGTGGACGGTCCTCACCGCCGGTCTCTTCGCGCCCGGTGTTCTCGGCTACGTGGTTTTCGTTCTCGCTGTGTTCGTGGCGGCGGCGCCGATCGAGCGCAGAATCGGATCTGCGAAGTTCGCGCTGTCGGCGGTACTTACCCAGGCACTCGGCGCGGTGCTCGGACTCGGCATCGCCGCACTGGCAAAATTGTTCGATGCCGATTGGGGATTTCGTCTGCACGTTGGAACCGCGATCGGACCGACGACCTGGATCGTCGGGGTGGTCATGGTGGCGAGCGCGCGAATGGATACGTTGTGGCGCCGAAGGATCCGGGTCGGGTTGCTCGCGCTGCTGATCACCTCGGCGCTGTTCAGTGGGCATCTGCAGGATGTCGTCAGACTTGCTGCCGCAGTCGTAGGACTCCTTCTCGGCCCGACCATCGTCGGCCGGTCGGCCCGGGGACCGCGCTTGGCTGGAACGCAACGAGAGGGTCGTGTTCTGGTGGCACTCGTCGTTGCGGCGAGCGCTCTCGGACCGGTGCTGGCCGCGCTGAGCCCGGACGCGGTCGGTCCGTTCGCGGTTCTTCGAGATGTGGTGAGCGGCGTTCCGTATACAGCAGCGGAGGTTCGCGAAATCTGTGCGGATTCTGCAACTGATCCCGAGTGCAGAACCGGTCTTCTCGAACTGCGATTGGGAGGCGTCGGACCGACGATCCTGTCGCTGATGCCGTCGATTCTCCTCCTGTTTCTGGCGGATGGGTTGCGCCGCGGGCGCCGGTTCGCATGGGGCGCGACGGTTTTCGCACAGGTCGTGCTGCTCATCGTGTCGATCGCCAACTACGCCATCCGGTTCATCGAAGCAGGGGACGACGAATCCGTTTTCTACGGACTGGAATCGCCGACGGCGTATCGGACGATCGTGCCGTTCTTACTTCCACTCGCAGTCCTCGTCCTGCTCGTGCTGACCCGCAAGTACTTCGACGTAACGGCACCGCGAGGAACATATCGAAAGTTCTCGGCGTACGTCGCTGGATCGCTGGTGGGTCTCGGAGTCCTGTACGTGCTCGGTGGGCTTGTCGGGCGTGCAGGGTTCGATGAAGAGCCGACCGTTCTCGGTCTCGTGGCCGATTTTCCGCAACGCCTGATCCCGCCCGTGTATCTGCAGTGGCTCGAGCCCCGCTTTCTTCCCGACAGCATCTTCACGACTCTGCTGTTCGAGTGGACCGGCGTGATCTTCTGGGCTGCACTCTGTCTGTTGGTGCTGGGGACCTTCCTGACGCCGAATGCAGGCACCGACAGCGACGCCGCCGAACGCGCGCGCTCGGTACTGATGTCGAGCACGGGCAGTGCACTGTCGTGGATGACCACTTGGAAGGGCAACTCGTACTGGTTCTCGGCCGACGGCAGTAGCTTCGTCGCCTACCGAGTGATCTCAGGTGTGGCGCTCACAACCGGAGACCCGGTCGGTCCACGGGACCGACTGCGCGAGAACGTCGTCGACTTCGCCGAATTCGCTTCGGAGAACGGATGGATACCGTGTTTCTACTCGGTGACGCCCCAGGTCCGTGACATCACCGACAGTATCGGGTGGGGAGGTATTCAGGTCGGGGAGGAGACCGTTCTGGATTTGGAAAATCTGGCGTTCACCGGAAAACGCTTCCAAGACGTACGCACTGCGTTGAATCGAGCGAAGAAGGTCGGCATCGAAGCCGAATGGATCAAGTTCCCGGATGCGCCGCTTGCAATCACAGACCAGATCACGGCGATTTCGGAAGAGTGGGTGGCCGACAAAGGGATGCCCGAGATGGGCTTCACGCTCGGCGGACTCGAGGAAGTCGACGACCCACAGGTCCGCTGCCTCGTAGCCATCGACGAACACCGAACCGTGCATGGGATCACATCGTGGATGCCAGTGTACGAAGACGGAGAGATCGTCGGCTGGACACTGGATTTCATGCGACGTCGATCGGAGGGGTTCAGGCCGGCTATGGAGTTCCTGATCGCATCCGCTGCAATTCTCCTCAAGGACGAGGGAATCCGGTTCTTGAGTCTGTCCGGTGCTCCACTCGCCAAGGTGGACGACAGCGGCGCCGAATCAGATCCGACCGAGGAGGAGTTGACTTTTTCGCGGCTCTTGGACCGTTTGCTCGACGTACTGGGCAAGACACTCGAACCCGTCTACGGCTTCCGGTCGTTGCTCGCATTCAAGTCGAAGTTCCAGCCGCGGTACGAACCGATGCACATGACCTTCGCGGACCCTGCTGCATTGCCGAGCATCGGAAACGCTATCGGCCGCGCCTACCTTCCCGACGTCTCCATCGGACAGGGATACAGGTTGGTGCGCACCATGATCGAGCGCTAGCGCTACCTCGACTCAGCGCGAGCCCCGGGGGAGACCTCGACAGGGCCGCCGACTGCGCCGTAGACGTGTCGAGTGCCGATCGGAACGATCAACGGACGGTCGGAGACCGGGTCTGCGATGACGGTGGCCTCGAGTCCGAACACGTCCATCAACAGCTTCTCCGAAATCACGTCCTGCGGTCGGCCCGACTCCACGATCTTGCCCTCCGACATCACAATCAGTTGATCGCTGTAGCGGACCGCCAGGTTGAGATCGTGCAAGACCATGATGACCGTTCGGCCCATTTCCTCGTGCAATCGATCGACCAGATCGAGAACCTCGACCGAGTGCGCCAGGTCCAGATAGGTGGTCGGCTCGTCGAGCAGGAGTATGTCTGTGCCCTGTGCCAGCGCCATGGATATCCAGGCTCGCTGCCGCTGACCTCCGGAGAGTTCGTCGACCGGCCGGTCCGCGAGATCCTCGACACCGGTCAACTGCAGCGCACTCGCTACCTCGGACTCGTCGTCGGAACTCCATTGGCGGATCCACGACTGATGGGGGTGCCGGCCCCTCGACACGAGGTCGCCGACGGTCAATCCTTCGGGTGCGGTCGGGGCCTGCGGCAGCATTCCGAGCACTCGCGCCACCTCTTTCGTCCGCATCGACGAAATGGCTTTGCCGTCGAGAATCACCTTGCCGCCCTTGGGCTTGAGCAATCGACCGAGTGCGCGGAGTAGTGTGCTCTTTCCGCAGCCGTTCGGCCCGATCACGGTCGTGATGACACCGGTGTGGACCTTCAAATCCAGGTTCTCGACGATGATGCGGTCGCCGTAGCCCAGCGACAGGTCCTCGGCTATGAGACGAGACGGCTCTGTCCGCGCTTCTTCTGTCCGCGCTTCTTCTTTCAGTGTCATGCGGAAACCTTTCGATTACTACGGACGAGCAGATAGAGAAGAAACGGTCCGCCCAGGGCAGAGGTCACGATTCCCACCGGCAACTCGACCGGGAGGATGGTCCGGGCAATGAGGTCGCTGCCGACGACGAGCAGTCCGCCCATGAGGGCGGATGCGATGATCGGCGGACCAGGAGTTCGCAAGAGGCGCAGCGCGATCTGCGGAGCTGCGAGCGCGACGAAACCGATCGGGCCGGCAGCAGCGGTGGCGATGGCGGCCAGGGCGACCGCCGCGAGCAGCAGTGATGCCTGCCCGTACTGCAGACGTACACCGAGCGAGCGGGCATTGTCGTCACCGAGTCTGAGCGCGCCGAGCGTGAAAGTGGAGACAACGGCAACTCCGCCGACCAGAACGAGAGCTACGAGAACCGGCCATACGGTGTTCCAGTTGGCGCCGTTCAGAGAACCGGTCAGCCACAGTTGCGCTCGGGACACGTCATTGATGTCGGCACTGATCAGCAGCCAACCGATCACAGCCGTGAGCATGGCGTTGATCGCGATCCCGACGAGGATCAATCGGAACCCCTCGACGCCGCGCTTCCAGGCAAGCGCATAGATCAGCACCGCGGTCACAATGCCACCGAGCAGAGCAGCGAGCGGGAGACCGAGGGTGGCGAGGATCCCGGCGAGCGAGCCGCCACCGAGCACGATCATCGCGACAGCCGCAGCGCTGGCTCCTGCGGTGATGCCGAGGATATCCGGGCTTGCCAGCGAGTTTCGGGAGATGGACTGAGTCACCGCACCGGAGATTCCGAGCGCCATCCCGACGAGCAGGCCCGTGAGAGATCGGGGAAGCCTCAGGTCCATCACGATGAACCGTTCTATCCGAGAACCGCCTCCGAAGAGCACCTCGGTCACCTCGCCGACCGACAGGGGGAAGTCACCACGTCCGATGTTGATGCAGACGACCAGGAAGAGTGCGATCAATGTGACTACGTTGATCAACACCATCAGGGGCCGCCTGACCAACGACACCGGACCGACCCGAAATGCCGGCCTCGACGGGACTCCATCATGGTGATCGCCCGGTGTCGATCTTGGCGCATCCACATTCGCGGTCACAGACTTGCCAACTTCCGACGACGTACGAGAGCGATGAAGAATGGAGCGCCGAACAGCGCGAGGACGATCCCGACCTGTAGCTCGCCAGGGCGTACGACGACGCGTCCGATCACATCCGCGATCATCAGCATGACCCCGCCCATGAGCCCGGCGTAGGGGACGAGCCACCGATAGTCGGGACCGGTGACCACCCGGGCGACGTGAGGAACGACGAGCCCTATGAACGCGATCGGACCGCAAGCTGCGGTGGCCGCGCCGGTGAGCAGGGTGATCGCGACAATTCCGATGGTCCGTGTGAGTGCGATGTTGGTCCCGAGCGATCTGGCGACGTCCTCGCCCAGGCTCATGACGTTCAGCCCAGGAGTGCTTGCCAACGCAATGAGGACACCGACAATCAGGAATGGGAGCACCTGCCACAGGATGTCGAGTCCCCGACCCGCCACCGAGCCCACTGACCAGAAGCGGTAGCCGTCGAGACTCGTCTGGTCGAGCAGAACGATCGCGTTGGTCATCGCGGCGAGAAAGAACGCGACACCGGCTCCGGCAAGTGCCAGGTTCAACGGACTCGCCTTGCCGTTGCCTATGGACGAGAGCCCGAACACCACGACGCTCGCCAACGCCGATCCGGCGAAGGCGAACCACAGATACTGACTTGGGGAATCGAAGCGAAACAAGTAGATCGACAGGACGACCAGAAATGCAGCGCCGGCGTTGAGCCCGAGGAGGCCGGCGTCGGCGAGAGGGTTTCGGGTATGCCCTTGAATGAGTGCGCCTGCGATCCCCAGAGCGATTCCGACTACGAGAGCGAGCAACGTCCGCGGGATCCGCAATGTACGCACGATGATGTCGGTGTCCGTGCCGGTCGGGGTGAGAAGTGCGTGTCCGATTTCGTCGAACGTCAGCGGCCTCGCGCCGATTGCGATGCTTGCCAGAATGGCTGCGGCCAGCGCAACCGCAAGGATGACGAGCCCGAGAATTCTGCGCTTCCGAATGCCTGCAACCGAATTATCTTGTGGGACAGGTACGAACAACTCGTGACGTGCGGTTTTCTCGCGGACGACCTCGGTAGAACTCCGCCCGATACCCAAGTGTCGAAGCAACGAGCGGCGAACACCGATCGCGTCACCGCTGTCGGCATCGCGAACGATGAGATCGGTCCATCGCTTGCCTGTGCTCTGGCCGTCCTTGCCTTCGCGGAAGCCTTGATTCCACAGAAACAGTCCAAGTGCGACCGATAGTGCGATGGAGCCGAACACGAACCGGTCCGCTTCGCCGCCGCCGTTGTCGTCTCGGAGCGAGTCGACGATCGACCATCCGATGACCAGTGGGATCAGGATGATGCCGAGATCGACGACCGTAGCCGCGATTCGAGGCGGCCACGGAGCGACACCAGTGGGTATCTGTTCCTTGGCGAAGTCCTTGTCGGGAGTCGGATGAGAACCTCCCGAACCAAGCAATGGTGCCGTCGTCACTATGCCCGTGACTCCTCACTGTGGTCAATGCGTCAAGTATTAGGTTACGGAACCCTTGTTCATTCTGCGCGTTCAGGTAAGGCAAGCCAAGCCGAATCGGTGACGCAGAAGACACTTCAGCATCTGCCGGGATCCAGCCAGGGTGGTTAGGCTAACCTATGTTGAATCGGCCCGGCGGGGTCGTCTCGTCGACGAAGGGAGTGTTCGAAGTGTCTCTTGCAACTACGACGTCCGATGCGTGGGCCGATGTGCATCGTTCGTACGGAAGCGGTCGAGAGGGAAGTCCGCTGGCGCGATCGTGCACTCGCCTGCGCTTGCTCAACCCCGACTACCCGCGGATGTACGCGGTGGCGGCGATGGCCAACGAGGGCAAACGTCGCTGGTGGCAGCTTGCGGTGGGCTTGGAAGATGGTCGGGTCGACCAGATGATCAGTCGCTCGCTCGAGGATCTCAAGGTTCCCGAGGCCGCGGCAGTTCAGGTCGCAACCGCTCTGATTCACGCGGTCGTGGGACGCGTGGCCGCACTTCTAGTGCTGGAAGCGCGTGCGTGGGATCCCGGTGTCGACAATGTGTGGATCCACATGGACAGCGACGGCGGAATCGACTGGGCGGGAGTCTCGTCGCCGCTCGTGCGCGTCGTCGACGGGGACTCGCTCTACTCTGCGCCCGGTACGGTGTCGCTTCCGTGCGAGGAGGCCTTGCTGGTATGGACTGCGCATCGCTGCATCACGTCTCTCGAGGCAATCCTGCGTTCCATCTCCGAGCGAGCTCCACTGGACAGCCGGACGTTCTGGAGTCTCGTCGGCGATTCGGTTCTGGGTGCATCCACATATATCCCTGTTCTTGCGGCCACGAATGCCACCAGTAGCGCACGACGGGGGCAGGCTCTGCTCGATGCCTTCGTTGCAGCAGGGGCGCCGGTGCGGTCGCGTCCGGCGGGCTTCGGACGACTCCGGCTACGGGCGTCGTAGCCCTTGTTCTATCAGGTAAGGCTTGCCTATACTGATTGAGGACCAACGGACCGCGCCGGAGTCCTGAGGGCTGCAGAGACTCCCGGTCCTTGCCACGGCGGGCCTCACATTCGACAGAATGTGAGGCCCGCCGATTTTTGTGAGCGGGTTCTCGTGTAGTTCTGGTCGGAGTACGTGCTGCAATCCGAACAGGTAGATCCAGGAGAACGATGAGCGACACCGAGGGGCAAAACACACCGTCGACGAGCGGCGATGCCGGGACGACAGTGACGTCGATTCCACACGCGGATCCCGCGGCCATGACGGAAATCTGCGCTCGAGGTTTCGACGGCGCGGTCGGTCTCGTATACACCGAGACGTCCGCCGACCTGGTCCGAGCAACGTGGGAAGTGACTCCCAGCCTGCATCAGCCGGCGGGAATCATGCACGGCGGTGTCCTGTGCTCGGTCGTCGAGTCGTTGGCCAGTATCGGTGCGAGCATCTGGTTGGGCGAGCGCGGCCACGTCGTCGGGGTGAACAACAACACGGACTTCCTCCGAGCGTCGAGACGCGGTCGACTCGTCGCCGAAGCTCGGCCGATCCACCGAGGTCGGACGCAGCAGCTGTGGCAGGTCGACATCACGAACGACGAAGGAAAGCACGTGGCACAGGGGAAGGTTCGGCTCGCGAATATCGTCGACACTGGATCTCTGGGACACTAGCGGAGTGAGTAGCGCACCTTTCTCGGAATCCGTTCCTGTAAGTACCCGATTGGACGATCGCGCCCGCGCACGAATCGAGGCGATTCTCGCGCCGGTCGATGCAGCGCTCGAACGCGACTTTCCCGGAGACCGGATCGGTGGGCAACCGATACACACCGTCTACGTTCCGGCATCGGCTGCGACGGTGGATATTCCGTCCGAATGGGGGCGCCAAGCGCAGTCGCTCGCCGATTCGAACGCGGAGGTGTTCGAATCGCTCGACTCGTCGGGTGTGCTGCCGACGGTTCGGCGCATACTCGCGCATACTCCGATTCAGGATCTCCGTATCGACTTCGAGGACGGGTACGGCTGGCGGGCGGACTCCATCGAAGACGACGACGCTCGCCGCGCGGGAAGAGTGTTGGCTGCACTTGCGTCGGATCCGAACGGCCCGCGTTGGTTAGGAATCAGATCCAAAGGCCTTGCGCCGCACGAACGTGCCCGCGGTTTCCGAACACTCGAACTGGTTCTGGACTCCGCCGGTGGTGTTCCCGACGGCTTTGTGTTCACCGTGCCGAAGTTGCGGGCCACAGAGCAGGTCGACGCAGTGGTGGCCTTGTGCGAGGAACTCGAGCGCGCCCATGGTCTGCCTGAACGGACTCTGAAGTTCGAGCTCCAGATCGAGAGTCCCCAGGCCATCGTCGGAAGCGACGGCACCGCGACGCTGGCCCGTGCGCTGCACTCGGCCGACGGTAGGTGCACCTCTCTGCACTACGGGACGTACGACTACAGCGCAGCATGTGGAATCACCTCCGCGCAACAGTCCCTCGCGCATCCGGTTGCCGATCATGCCAAGAACGTCATGTTGGCGGCTGCTGCGCAAACCGGCGTGTGGGTGTGTGACGGTTCGACCCAGGTGGTGCCGGCTGGTACGCAGGTCGAGGTGGAGGGTGCGATCCGACGTCACTTCGAGTTGGTGACACGGTCTCTCGAGCGTGGGTTCTATCAAGGCTGGGACATGCATCCCGCGCACCTCGCAACACGGTGGACTGCGACTTTGGCGTTTTTCAGATCCGCAATGCCGGCCGCGGCAGCGCGGGTAGCAGCGTATCTGGACAGTGCGTCCGGCGGGATGATGGACGAGCCCGCCACCGCGCAAGCTCTGGCCGGAGTCCTCGTTCGCGGACTGGACTGTGGCGCCGTGGACGAGCGCGACCTACAGACGGTGTCGAGTTCGGTCACGCGGGAAGTACTGCAGGGCCTTCTGACTCGGACGGTCGGTGGTCCGTCGACGTAGCAGTGTTCCTCTCCGCTGCTCGTGAGCCGAAACCGTGCCAGTATTACCGTTGGCGTCCGAAACGGGTACGAGTGAAGAACAGATGGAGAACCGAATGCGGCTGACTCCGCACGAGCAGGACCGACTGCTCCTCAGTTACGCAGCCGAATTGGCGCGAACACGGCGGTCGCGTGGACTACTGCTCAATCATCCCGAAGCTGTCGCGCTGATAACCGACCACCTCCTCGAAGGTGCGCGAGACGGACGATCGGTTGCCGAGCTCATGTCCACGGGCCGCGAGGTTCTGACAGCCGACGACGTCATGAGCGGAGTCCCTGAACTACTGCCGGAGGTGCAGGTCGAAGCGACGTTCCCGGATGGCACCAAACTCATCACCGTGCACCAACCGATTTCGCCGAAGCGCGGCGACGATCACCTGGTTCCCGGTGAGGTGATCACCGTCGAGGGTACGATCGAGATCAACGAAGGCGCAGACAGCGTGAGCGTCGAGGTCGTCAATACCGGCGACCGACCGGTGCAAGTCGGAAGCCATGTCCACTTCCCCCAAGCCAACGACGCGCTGTCCTACGACCGGGCCCTTGCCTACGGGCGGCGTCTGGACATTCCGGCTGGAACTGCGGTCAGGTTCGAACCCGGCATCACGATGACGGTCCGACTGGTTCCGCTCGGCGGTACCCGCGAAGTCCATGGCTTGAGCCTCACACCTCCCGGAAAGCTGGATGCCTGATGGCGAACTTGAGCCGATCTCGCTACGCGCAGTTGTTCGGACCGACCACTGGCGATCGAATTCGACTGGCCGACACCGATCTTCTCATCGAGGTCACCGAGGACAGAAGCGGTGGCCCAGGCCTGGCGGGTGAAGAAGCTGTCTTCGGAGGCGGCAAAGTCATTCGAGAGTCGATGGGGCAATCGCGGGCGACCCGGGCCGACGGTGCACCTGACACCGTCATCACCGGAGTAGTCGTCGTCGACTATTGGGGAATAATCAAGGCGGACATCGGTATTCGCGACGGTCGGATAGTTGCTCTCGGTAAGGCCGGCAACCCCGACACCATGACTGGAGTCCACCCGGATCTGGTGATCGGACCATCCACCGAGATCATCGCGGGCAACGGGAAGATCCTCACGGCAGGCGGCATAGACTGCCACGTACACCTCATCTGCCCACAGATCATGGAAGAAGCTCTCGGGGGTGGAATAACGACGATCATCGGCGGTGGAACCGGGCCGGCCGAGGGCAGCAAAGCCACCACGGTGACGCCGGGTGCCTGGCACCTCGCGCGCATGTTCGAAGCGCTCGACGACTGGCCGATGAACATCGTCCTCCTCGGCAAGGGCAACACCGTCAGCAGCGACTCGATGTGGGAGCAACTACGCGCCGGTGCATCGGGTTTCAAACTGCACGAAGATTGGGGTTCGACCCCGGCGGCGATCGATGCGTGCCTCCGAGTATGTGAGGACGCCGGTGTCCAGGCCGCGTTGCATTCGGACACGCTCAATGAAGCAGGGTTCGTCGAGAGCACCCTCGGAGCAATCGCAGGCCGTGGGATCCACGCCTATCACACCGAGGGAGCGGGCGGTGGGCACGCGCCGGACATCATCACTGTCGCGTCGTACGGGCATATTCTGCCGAGTTCGACGAACCCGACCCGGCCACACACAGTCAACACTCTCGATGAACACTTGGACATGCTGATGGTGTGCCACCATCTCAGCCCGTCGATTCCGGAGGACCTCGCCTTCGCCGAGAGTCGGATCCGCCCGTCGACCATCGCTGCCGAGGATCTTCTCCACGACATGGGAGCGATCTCGATGATCGGCAGTGACGCTCAGGCGATGGGCAGGATCGGGGAAGTAGTACTCCGAACATGGCAGACCGCGCACGTGATGAAGAAGCGGCGTGGGCTGTTGTCAGGGGACGTACATGCCGACAACAACCGAGTCAGACGGTACATCGCCAAGTACACGATCTGCCCCGCGGTGGCGCACGGTTTGGACCACGAGGTCGGCTCGGTGGAGCCGGGCAAGCTTGCCGATTTGGTGCTGTGGGACCCAGCGTTCTTCGGAGTGCGGCCCCATGCGGTCATCAAAGGCGGCATGATTGCGTGGGCACAGATGGGTGACGCCAACGCATCCATACCGACCCCTCAGCCGGAGCTACCGAGACCGATGTTCGGAGCCTCCGCCAAAGCTGCAGCCGCAACGTCTGTCCACTTCGTCGCTCCGCAGGCGATCGAGGATGGACTGGCCGACCGGTTGAACTGCGATAGGCGTCTGGTCGCAGTCGGGAACGTACGTTCGGTCGGCAAGGCCGAGATGCCACTGAACGATGCGCAGCCCCGGATCGAGGTCGATCCGGACTCCTTCACCGTCAAGATCGATGGTGAAGTCTGGGCGGAACAACCAGCAACCGAGCTACCCATGGCGCAGAGGTACTTCCTCTTTTGAGCGCCGTCGTAATGCGGGTTTCCACCGTCTTGTCGTTGGCTGACTCCCGGTTGCCGACCGGAGGACACGTTCATTCCGGCGGCGTCGAGGAAGCGATCGAGCAGGGTCTCGTTCGAGACATCCCGACTGTGGAAGCGTTCTTGACTCGTCGAGTCCGCACAAGCGGCGCGGTCGCGGCCTCGGTCGCGGCGGCAGTATGCGAGTCGATGATCGACATCGACGCCGCCGACGCCGAGTGCGACGCACGAACCCCGTCACCGGCCTCCCGTGCGGCATCCAGAGCGCAGGGGAGAGGACTACTTCGCCTCGCACGCGCAAGTTGGCCGGAATTCGATTGGACACAGGTTGCTGCCAGACCGCACCTGGCCGTCGTCGCCGGGATCGTCGGACGGGTCGCCGACCTGTCCGCTCAGGATCTGGCGTCGGTTCAGATCTACACGGCGATGACGGGCTCCGCGATCGCCGCGCAGAGACTCCTTGCGCTGGATCCATCGGATGTCGCCGCGTGCACCCTGCGACTGGCCCAGACCTGCGACGAGGTGGCCGATCTGGTATGCGCGGGCCTGCCGAAGCTGGTCGACCTGTCTGATCCACTGCTCGACGTCCTGGCCGAGTCCCACGCACAGCGCGACCGCCCCCTGTTCGTATCCTGACATCAACGCACAATCGATCTCGAAAGGCGATACCTATGCCTCCGCATCTCATCGATGGAGAGCCGCACGATCACAGCCTCGACCGGCCGAAGCGCAGTCGAATCCCAGGCGAGGCTCTTCGTGTCGGCATCGGCGGGCCGGTCGGTTCGGGTAAGACCGCGTTGGTGGCGGCGCTGTGTCGTGAACTCCGAGAAGAGCTTTCACTCGGTGTCCTGACGAACGACATCTACACGACCGAGGATGCAGACTTTCTGCGCAGGCACGCGGTGCTACCCGACGAGCGCATCACGGCGGTGCAGACAGGTGGGTGCCCCCACACCGCGATCCGTGACGACATCACCGCCAATCTCGACGCCATCGACGACCTCGTCGACGGAAATCCACCACTGGATTTGATTTTGGTGGAGTCGGGCGGCGACAACCTGACGGCAACCTTCTCCTCGGGCCTCATCGACGTGCAGATCTTCGTCGTCGACGTTGCAGGCGGAGACAAGGTCCCAAGGAAAGGTGGACCGGGTGTGACGTTCTCGGACCTGTTGGTGATCAACAAGACCGATCTTGCACCGTACGTCGGGGCCGACCTCACCGTGATGGAGAACGATGCGCGCAAGGTACGCGACGGACGTCCGACAGCGCTGATCTCGTTGACCGAAGACCCGGCCGCAACCCAGGTACTGGAATGGGTTCGTACTCAGTTGAAGGAGACGGCCGCGGCCGATGCGCACTGAGCTCACCATCGTGGCGAGCGCGAACCGGAGTCCGCGCATCATGTCCTCAGGTGGGCTCTCGGGCCGACTCACCGGACCGGACACGGTGCATATGATCGGAACTGCCGCAACCCCATTGGGCGGCGATACTCTGATCATCGACGTCGTGGTAGGTGCAGATGCTCGGTTGTGCGTTCACAGCGTTGCAGCAACGCTGGCTCTGCCGAGCGCAGTTCGCCGGGATTCGTCCTCGCGGTGGTCGTTTCACGTCGAGGAGGGCGGGTCGTTGATCTTCGATCCGCAGCCGATGATCGTCGCCTCGGACGCCATCCATCACTCGGTGACGACGATCGAGTTCGCAGCTTCGGCGACCATCGCGTTCTCCGAGCGTGTTCAGATCGGCCGCGCAGGGGAGGACGCCGGCAGGTGGTGTGGCACGACCAACGCCGATATCGACGGTCGGCCACACTTGCGCCACCGTCTGGAGCTAGGTACGGGAACGGTTGGCCACGACGTGTTGTCTGCCCCTATGGCGCTGTCCAGCACGCTGACGTATCCGGACGACAGGGAACCGGCAACGAGTCGGTCGTCGGTTCGACTGCCCCTCGCTCTAGGCGGAAGCCTCTTTACATCGACCGGTACTCGACTGGACGCGTTAGCGTGGCAGGCATGACGAAGCCGAACTCCGATGGTTCTCCCATGGATGCGTTCGATCCCGAGCACGTCGCGCAGGCGCGTGCCGCCCTGGATGCGGTGGACGATCTCGGTGACTGGGTCCAGCGGTTCGACCTGCTCGGAGACCCCACCAGGCTCCGTATTCTGCTGTGCATGCACCGAGCACCCGGCATCTGTGTCACGGATTTGTCGTTCGCACTCGGCATGACTGCGACGTCGGTGTCGCACGCGCTGCGATTGCTACGGAACGAGGGATGGGTTGCGGTCCAGCGCGACGGAAAAAAGATGACCTACCGTCTCGACGACGAGATCGTTCACCGCATGCTGCACGAACTCGGCGCCACCCATGCACATCACGTGCACGAATGACGCCGAGTCGTCGACTGTCTTCTCAGCGGTTCAGCCCGCTGCTTTTGCTCGCTGATCGTCGTCGTCGGTGCTTGTTGCTTCGCGCGCTTCCAGCGAGTTGAGTTGCTCGATGGCCAGCCTCGCGAACACCTGCTGCTCGGTCGACGCCATCTGAGCGCGTCCGCGTCCGAGGAAGGTCACGAACCACGAGATCACGGTGGTGATGCGGCTGCGGTAACCGACCAGGTAGTAAAGGTGGAGCGCAAGCCACATCAACCACGCGATGAAGCCGCCGAACTCGAGTTTGCCGACCTTTGCGACCGCGTTGAAACGCGACACGGTGGCCATGGACCCCTTGTCGAAATACTTGAACGGCTGCCGCTGTGCCGGGTCTTCGCCCTTCAGCGTGGCCTTGATCTGCTTGGCTGCATATGTTGCGCCCTGGATCGCACCCTGCGCCATTCCCGGTACATCCTTGACCAGCATGAGGTCGCCGACAACGAAGACGTTGGGGTGACCTTTGACGGTCAGGTCGGGCTCGACGATGACACGTCCTGCCCGGTCGGTCTCGGTGCCGGACTGATCGGCGAGTTGCTTGCCCAGCGGGCTTCCCTGGACACCGGCAGACCACACCTTGCACTGTGCTTCGATGCGGCGTGTGGTGCCGTCTTTCTCCTTGACGGTGAGGCCGTCGTTGTCCACATCGGTGACCATCGCGTTGAGCTGAATCTCCACGCCCAGCTTCTCGAGGCGAGCTGCAGCTTTCTTGCCGAGCTTTTCACCCATCGGGGGGAGTACGGCCGGAGCTGCGTCGAGGAGGATCACTCGTGCATCGCGAGGATCGATGTTGCGGAACGCTCCGTCCAATGTTCGGTCGGCGAGCTCGGCGATCTGACCTGCGAGCTCCACTCCGGTCGGCCCGGCCCCGACGACCACGAACGTCATCAGGCGGTCGCGCTCTTCCTGGTCGTCGGACAGTTCCGCCTGTTCGAACGCGCCGAGAATGCGGCCGCGAAGCTCGAGGGCGTCGTCGATCGTCTTCATGCCCGGTGCGAACTCGGCGAAGTGGTCGTTGCCGAAATAGGACTGTTGTGCCCCAGCTGCGACGATGAGGCTGTCGAACGGTGTGACCGTTATCCGCTCGAGGAGCTTCGAGGTCACCGTCTTCGTAGTCAGGTCGATATTCAGTACCTCACCCATGAGCACTTCGGCGTTCTTCTGCTTGCGCAGGATGACCCTCGTCGTCGGCGCGATTTCGCCGACGGACAATATGCCGGTTGCGACCTGGTAAAGGAGTGGCTGAAAGAGATGGTGCGTGGTCTTGGCGACCAGAGTGATGTCGACGTCGGCCTTTTTCAGGGCCTTGACACCGAACAGACCTCCGAACCCGGAACCGATGACAACGACACGGTGACGCTTCGATTCGACCGGTTGGATGCTCATTACCCGCTCCCTTGAAGATTGAGATGTAGCTGCAACGGTAGTCGTCGTGGTTCCAGGTGTCTTCGCAAGGTTCCCGTGGCGCGGGCTCTCCGGTTGTGCGCGCGGTGTGCACCAGCGTTGACCTGCGCGGGTTCGCGAGAGGGTGGAGTGTGCCCCAGCCGGGCGTCGAGTCGAGCTCTCTGTATCGCTTCAGAGATTGTGTCCGGAACGTTTCGGGCAAAGGCTGGTAATTCGGACACCGCGAGTTCATACTCTGAACCATGTTCGAGATACATGTTACTGCGGGTAACCACAACGCGGCGTTCGAAGTCGCTGCCCAGGAAAGCGGCGGGCAGGGTGGTGGGGCTGCGCTCGATCAAGTTTTTGGCATGAGTGCCGCGGCCGGTGTGATCTCTCTGGGTTTGCTGTACCTGGCCTTTCTTCACCGTACTCGCCGGATCACCTGGCTGGGTCGACTTGCAGACTTCGCGGGCTCGAAGACGAATCTTCCCGGTTGGGCCGCGCTGCCGCTCGTACTGTTCATCTCGACGATTCTGACAGCGTTCCTAGGTTTCATCTGGGACGTGAGCCTGCATATCGGACGCGGGCGTGACGAGGGTCCGCTGGCAAATCCTGCCCACTACTTCATCCTGGTGGGATTGTTCTTCCTGTTCATCGCCGGCGCGCTCTCGATGATTCTGCCTCTGGACGAGAAACCTGGACGAGCCGCCATCAAACTGACCAGGACCTGGTACGTCCCGACCGGTGGAATTCTCATCGCCGGAGCGGGTCTGTACGCGTTGATCGGATTTCCACTGGACGACATCTGGCATCGCATCTTCGGCCAAGACGTCACCCTCTGGGGTCCGACCCACCTCATGCTTATCGGCGGTGCAGGACTATCGCTCATCGGAGTGATCCTGCTGGAACACGAGGGCCGTATCGCGATGGCCTCCGACACGGAAGGGCCCGATCCCCGCTGGACCCGAAGCCCCATTCTGACCTGGATGATCCGTGGATCGGCCTTCGGTGGTCTTCTGATCGGCCTGTCGGTGTTCCAGATCGAATTCGACTTCGGCGTAGAGCAGTTCCAGTTGATCTTTCAGCCGATGCTCATCGTCGGAGCAGGCGCGTTCGCTCTCGTCGCCGCACGGCTCATGGTCGGACGAGGCGCCGCTCTCTTCGCCGTCGCATTCGCTGCAATCGTCCGTGAGATCACTGCCCTGCTCGTCGGTCCGATCTTCGGCGAGCCACACAACGTGTTCGCCCTCTACCTCGGCGCCGCAGTCGTCGTGGAGGTCATCGCCTTGACTCCCCTCGCCAAGCGGAGACTCGCGTTCGGCGCGATTGCAGGTCTTGGTGTCGGCACAGTCGGTGTCTGGGGAGAATCGCTGTGGATCGACGCTGTCTACCTGTTCCCGTGGACTTCGAGCATGTGGCTGGACACGCTGTGGATGACCGTCCCGGTGGGCATCACCACCGGTCTCTGCGCAGGTCTGTTCGCGCAGGCGTTGAGCGGCGACGGGCTTCCCCGTCCAGCAATCAGACGCGCGGTGGTTGTCGTGATGCTCCTGGCCCTCGGCGGCACCGTCGCCAATGGTCTTACCTTCGCGGTCCCCGTCGACGCGACGGCCTCTGTCCGGCTGGAGGAAGCAGCGTCGGTCGACGGATTCCGAATGGTGACGGCCGAGGTCACCATCGACCCGCCGACGCTGGTGAGCGACGATCCGGAATGGGTGTCGATCCTGGCTTGGCAGGGTGGAGGAGAGACGTTGCGCGGCCTTGTGGTCGACAGGCTCGAACGGACCGGCGAGGGAACCTACCGGTCGACGAAGGCGGTTCCGGTCGACGGGACGTGGAAGACGGTTCTGCGAATCCATGACGGGCGCACCCTTACTGCAGCACCCATCTTCATGGCAGCCGACGAGGGAATCGGCGCCGAGGAGGTGTCGGCCGAACCGTCGTTCACTCGCGATCTGGTCTCGGAGATCACGTTGCTTCAGCGTGAGCGGAACTTCGATCATCCAACCTGGTTGTTCGCCGCCGCATCGTTGGTCGTTCTAGTGTGCACCCTGCTGCTGGTGTGGGCACTGTCCTGGGGCACCGTGCGCATTTCGGGTGTAACGCCCCGAGATGCGTTGCGCAACAACGCGAATACCAAGGTTCCGAGTAGAACGTGACTCCTTCGGACAATGTTGTCTATCTAGCCGACCACTCCGTCGTCCTCGCTCTTCCCGCCTTGGTGCCGGCATTCGTGATCGTCGGCGTCGTGCTGTTCGTCGTGGCGCGTGATCGCCGTGCCGAACGGAACGACGGGACAGCGAGTGACTCCGACTCCGACGGGCTCGACCCGTCGAACCAGGAGGAATCGTGATGAAATCCCGCTCGAAAGTCGCTGCACTGAGTGTGACCCTGAGTGCGGCAATGCTCTGTGTCACGCTCGCGTGCTCCACGGACGCAAAACCTGAAGCGCAACAGAGCATCGAATCGTCTGCTCCGCAGGGCGCTGCTGCGTCCTCGGTGGCGGAAGAGGAGTCGGACGCACTGTCGATCGACGTGCAGATCTCCGGCGGTTCCGTCACTCCCACCAACGAGCGTATCGAGGCAGTAGTCGGCGAGACGATCACGGTGCGCATCGACAGTGACGTCGCCGACGAACTCCACGTGCACTCGGTGCCCGACCACTCGTTCGCCGTCGAGGCCGCAGCGGGCCAGTCGTTCGAGTTCGTCGTCGACGTACCAGGCACGGTTGCACTGGAGCTACACGACGCCGGGAAGACTGTCGCGACTCTCCTCGTCAGGCCGTGATACTGGCACACGGACTCGGCGGATCGACCGACCTGCCGATCCCGGCCACATACGTCCTCATCGGCGGTGCGTGGGCGCTGTCGATTTCCTTCGCGGTCCTGATGTTCGCCTGGCGCACACCACGACTGGACCCGTCCCACCGTTGGGTCACCGTGTCGCAGCGGATCGTCGGCGTCGTCGACGCCGCTCCTGTGCGGCTTGCGCTCCGCATGGTCGTCCTGGCATTCGCCGTGTACGTGACCGGTGCAGCGGTCGCAGGTCCGAACGACTCGACGAACGTGCTCCCGGGCGTGTTCTACGTCCTGCTCTGGGTCGGACTTCCCGTGGTGTCGATACTGTTCGGCCCGGTGTGGCGAATAGTGTCTCCATTGCGGACACTCCGGCTTGGAGTGTGCTCCGTCCTCGGCCGGCCCTCGTCGCGGGGTCTGCTCGAGTACCCGGAACGCCTCGGTTGCTGGCCCGTAGTCCTGGGGTTGTTTGCTTTCGTCTGGCTGGAGCTGGCCTACGGCGATCCGGGTTCTCTCACGGCGATACGACTGTGGTGCAGCGCGTATGTCGCGATCATGGTCATCGGGTCGATTATGTTCGGCGATCGGTGGTTCGAGTGCGCCGACCCGTTCGAAAAGTTCAGCGACACGGTGGCGACGATGGCAGTTCTCGCCCGCAGTGGTGACAGGTCTCTTGTCTTGCGCAATCCACTCGACGGTCTCCGAACGTTACCGGTCCTGCCCGGAACCGTTGCGGTCGTTGCTGTCCTGCTGGGTTCAACCGCGTTCGACAGTGCATCGCAGATACCCGCGTGGCGAAATCTGGTTGATTCGATGGCGTCGACGAACGCCGGTGCAACGGTGTGGCGGACGGGAGGACTGATTCTGCTCATCTCGTTCGTCGGGCTTTCCTTCTGGCTCGCATGCCGTGCAACCGGGGGAGTGAGCAAGTCGGCCCGCGCGCAATTGCCCGGCGCGCTTGCGCATTCGCTGGTTCCCATTGCGGTCGGTTACGTTCTTGCGCACTACTTCACCTACTTGGTCGAGAAGGGCCAAGGGACCGTGATTCTGTTGGCCGATCCGCTCGACCACGGGTGGAATCTTGTTGGCCAGCAGGGCTGGGAAGTGTCCTACGCTCTCTCGGAGCACCCAGGGTGGGTCGCGGCCATCAAGGTGATGTGTGTGCTGACAGGCCATGTGCTCGGTGTCGTCGCTGCACACGACGCGTCGCTCCGCCTTCTACCTGCCGGTCATCGACTCACCGGTCAATTGGCGCTGATGGTTCTGATGGTCTTTTTCACGTTCGGTGGCCTGTTTCTCTTGTTCGGAGGGTAGACGAGTCGGCGTCCGGTGCTTCAGCGCAAATGGTCAATCTTCTTAATGTCAGGACAAATGCTTGACATTGCTTGTGATGTGGATTACATATTGATCGCGAGATCGATTGATTCATCACCGGTCCATCCGGGGTCCGGCGTCGAGAAAGAAGATTGATGACACATCACACGAGTCATGGCACAGGTCGCGCTGCGTCGCGTCGTAGGCTTCGGACCGGTGCAGCCCTCGGGCTTGCGCTTTGTGCAACTGTGGCCGCCGGCTGCTCGAGCACTGGCGGCGCGCCCGAGAGCTCGGACGAGGGTTCGGGCGCCGGCACTGCTGACACACCTCGTGCCACGATCGCGATGATCACTCACGAGGTACCCGGTGATACCTTCTGGGACCTGATCCGTAAGGGCGCCGAGGCCGCAGCAGCAAAGGACAACATCGAACTGCGCTACTCTGCCGATCCCGAGGCGCCGAACCAGGCCAACCTCGTACAGAGCGCGATCGATTCCAAGGTCGACGGCATCGCCATCACTCTCGCGAAGCCCGACGCTATGGCGCCGGCCGTGGAAGCTGCGACGGCCGCAGGGATCCCCGTCGTCGCATTCAATTCCGGGTACGACTCGTGGAAAGACCAGGGTGTCCAGCAGTACTTCGGCCAGGATGAGACCATTGCCGGTGAAGCAGCAGGTGCTCGCCTGACCACTGATGGTGCGAAGAAGACTCTGTGCATCATTCAGGAACAGGGCCAGGTAGCGTTGGAATCTCGTTGTGCAGGTGTGACAAAGGGGTTCACCGGGGGCAGCACCGAGATTCTGAACGTCAACAGCAAGGACATGCCGTCGGTGGAGGCCACGATCACCGCGAAACTGCAACAGGATCCGAGCATCGATCACATCGTCGCACTCGGCGCTCCGATCGCGCTGACAGCTGTGCAGTCCAAGGCGAACGCAGGCAGCGACGCCACGGTTGTCACCTTCGACACCAACTCTGCACTCGTCGACGCCATCAAGTCCGGTGACGTCGCGTGGGCAATCGACCAGCAGCCTTACCTGCAGGGCTACCTCGCGGTGGATTCGCTGTGGCTGTACCTGAACAACGGCAACACCATCGGTGGCGGTACTCCGGTTCTGACCGGTCCGGCGTTCATCGATTCGTCCAATATCGACGCCATCGCCGACTACGCCCAGAACGGAACTCGCTAGGACAGCGGACGGTCCGCCCGCCCGGGCAAGACCGTCCGCATTCCGCACGGAAGGATTGTCATGAGTACACAGGCCGATCTGGATCTGTCGAAACACACCGTCGTCGCCGATGAGCGGGTCAAGAAGCAGAAGCCGTTGCAGCGGTTGTTGATCAGACCAGAAATCGGCGCATTGTTCGGTGCGATCGTGATCTTCGTCTTCTTCTGTATCGTTGCACCACCGTTCCGGTCTCCTGAAGCGCTCGCGACGGTGCTCTACGCATCATCGACGATCGGGATCATGGCCATCGGGGTGTCGTTGCTGATGATCGGTGGTGAATTCGACCTCTCCACCGGCGTCGCGGTTACTTTCTCCTCGATCATGGCCTCGATGATTGCCTACAACTTGCACCTCAATGTCTGGCTCGGCTCCGCGCTGGCGTTGGTACTTGCACTGGGGGTTGGATTCTTCAACGGCTATCTGGTCATGAAGACGAAGATTCCCTCGTTCCTGATCACCTTGTCGACATTTCTGATGCTCACCGGCATCAACCTTGCAGTCACCAAGCTCGTCACCGGTCAGGTTGCGACACAATCCATTTCGGATATGCAGGGGTTCGATTCGGCGAAGAGAGTATTCGCCTCGTCGTTCCAGATCGGAAACGTATCCATCCGCATCACGGTTCTCTGGTGGCTGTTGTTCACTGCCATCTCCACCTACGTGCTGATGAAGACGAAGATCGGAAACTGGATCTTCGCCGTCGGTGGCAACCAGGACTCGGCTCGTGCGATCGGTGTTCCGGTCACCAAGGTCAAGATCGGGTTGTTCATGTTCGTGGGGTTCTGTGCCTGGTTCGTGGGCATGCACCTGTTGTTCGCGTTCAACACAGTCCAGTCCGGGCAGGGTGTGGGTAACGAGTTCCTCTACATCATCGCCGCTGTCATCGGTGGTTGCTTGCTCACCGGTGGGTATGGCACCACTGTCGGTGCGATGATCGGTGCTTTCATCTTCGGTATGGCCAATCAGGGCATCGTCTATGCCGGCTGGAATCCGGATTGGTTCAAGTTCTTCCTCGGCGCGATGCTGCTCTTCGCGGTCATCGCCAACAACAGCTTCCGTTCCTACGCGGCGAAAAGGTGACTGATGACTACGCATGCTGAAACACCGGTAGATCCCGCACCGTCGGGCGGAGGCAAGACTCCGCTGATCGAGCTGAAGAACGTCGGAAAGTCCTACGGCAACATCATTGCGCTGTCGGGAATCAACTTGCGTGTCGGCGCGGGGGAGGTGACCGGAGTGCTCGGCGACAACGGTGCAGGCAAGTCCACGTTGATCAAGATCATGGCCGGGTTGCATCAGCAGAGCGAAGGTGAGCTGCTCGTCGACGGAGCCGACACGAAGTTCGATTCCCCCAAAGATGCTCTCGGCAAAGGCATCGCGACGGTGTACCAGGATCTTGCGGTGGTGTCGTTGATGCCGGTGTGGCGCAACTTCTTCCTCGGTCAGGAGCTGCAGAAGAAGGGCCTGTTCAAGTCGTTGGACGTGAACGCGATGCGGGCAACGACCATCGAGGAGCTACACAAGATGGGCATCGACCTACCCGATGTCGATGCTCCGATCGGGTCGCTGTCCGGTGGTCAGCGTCAGTGTGTGGCGATTGCCCGAGCGATTTTCTTCGGTGCGCGTGTGTTGATTCTGGATGAGCCGACGGCAGCGTTGGGTGTCAAGCAGTCCGGGATGGTGTTGCGATACATCTCGGCGGCGAAAGAGCAAGGTTTCGGGGTCGTGTTCATCACCCACAACCCGCACCATGCGTACATGGTCGGAGACCATTTCGTGCTGCTGAATCGTGGGCGACAGAAGCTGGACTGCACGTACGACGAGATCAGCCTCGACGATCTGACCAAGGAAATGGCGGGCGGGGACGAACTCGAAACCCTCACCCATGAACTGCGTCGCTGACCGCAGTTCCGCCGCCCGTGCGTGTGTCGGTGCAGCGAGATAACGTTCACTCGCTGACACTCGAACACGTCCGGTGAGGCGATCATGAATGACTATCCAGATGTTCCTGACGAGGTGCTGACCGTGGTCAGTGCGGTATGTACCGCACTCCCCGAGGTTGTCGAAGAACGCGCGTGGACGGGCATCCGGTGGCGGATACGGTCCCGAACATTTGCGCACGTTCTGGTGGTCGAGCCCGGTCGACCAGAGGCGTACGCCAAGGCCGCGCGGCTAAGCGCGCCGGCAACGGTTCTGACATTTCGATCCGAGGCCCCCGAACTGGACGTCCTGCTTCGGTCCGGCCCGCCGTTCTTTCGCACTCCGTGGGGCGAGGACACGGTGGGCATGATCGTCGACGAGTTCGACCCTGACGAGGTGCGTGAACTGCTCACCGACAGTTACTGCCTACTGGCGCCGAAAAAGTTGGCGGCAGTGGTAGACCGGCCGACGTGAAGACCAGGTATCGGCGATTTCAGTTGCGCGCGAGTCGAGCGAGCTCCACTGTTGCCGATCGAAGTTCGGCGATGTCCCCGATCGGATGTGCGTAGCCCACTCGTGTCGTGGCCTTGCCCCTCGGTGTGGAGACGCTCAAATCGAGACCGTAACGGTCGGCGGATGTGCACGAAGCGATGGTTGCGTCCGGATAGCCACCGAGGTTGCGGGCCATGGCAAGCAGCGAGTCCGAATGGTCCTCATTGAGGTGAACTATTGCTGGGGCAGCGTTGGGTGAGACCGGGTCCGCCGAGGCCGCGGCATAGTCCTCGGCCGCAGCCGAGTCCATTCGGCCGTAGCCACCGACCCAACGCGCCCGTTTCACTCGAAGTATCCAGAGTGAGAAGTCGCTGTAGTCGATGTAGTACTTGGCCGCGGGAACCGCGGCGAGGTGAGCAGCGCGAGCCGCGTCGAGCTCGCCCTCCTGCGGGGATTCGACCTTGCCGGCCAGGGTCACGCGCGAGACCGCGAGAGGGTCGCTGACAGATTCCGGCGCCACGATGGACACACTGGCACGCGGGTCATGGTGCAGGTTGCGCCCGTGTTCTGCCATCCGGGATACGCACAGGACCGGCGAACCGTCCAGGAGACCGAAAGTCACGTACGACGCCCAGGGATCGCCGTCGGTGGTGAGGCTGGCCAGCGTCGCAATATTCGTCGAGGCTGCCACGGTGCGCGCCTCTTCGGCTGCCGTCGGCCGCCGCGCCGGTTCCAGGCTTGCCAGTGGGGGAGGAGTCGAGGGTGCGTCACCGGGGTCTCCATGATCGAGTGCCATGACCGGAAGTCTACGGAGTTCGACTGTGTCGGGGGCAACGTCGGGATTCGGTTTCGTGCGACATATTCACGGGCATGCGGTATCGGTGATACGGGTGATACGCACCAATCGGACGGTGCGAGCAGTTCTTGCGGCCATGGCGCTCTTCGCCGTCGTGGCAGCCATCTGGGCGGGGGTCGGATACGTCTACGCAGACGACCGGAAGGCGGAGTCGGCCACGACGATCGGCCTGTGCGTTCTGGCCGCTGGGTGGCTTGCAGTACTCGGTGCGGTAGCGATCAAGGTTCTGCGCCTCCGGGCTCGGCGCCGGGACAGCACCCAGGACAACTGACTTGTGGCTACGCTGGCAGGGTGAATTCGAACCCCGCGCTGCGGATCGCACGGTTGAGGGCTCTGATCGACCACCCTAGAACGGGACCCGGCGAGAAAGACGCAGCGCAGAGGATGCTGGATCGGATACTCGGAAAGCACTCCAGTGATCGGCCGAGCGGCGATCGGACATATGGCGCTCGTCATGACCGTGCAGGGCGTCACGCAGGGATCGACACCATTGTCGAGATGATCAGGTTCGACATCGCGTGTGCACGTACAGTCGGGTCCCAGCAGTTTGGGGCGCCGCAGTCCAAGTTCGACGGGCCCGTCCTAGGAGATCCGATCGGCGATGCTCCTGAAGAGATCTCGTTTGGCGTCGAGGCGCTGAACTCGATGTCGATTGCGATAACGCTCGGTGGTGTTCCGCAGCAGTGGGGGTGGTCCACGGAGTCCGGCATCGCGGTTGCGAGTCCGGCCTTGCGCGCGCTCGCCGACGAGTTGGCCGACATCATGTACGCGTACAACCGCGACGGTTCCGACATCGACAAGCGTTTCTTCGGCAGCGTCCGCGCGGAGGGCAAAACTCTGGTCTGGTGAACGACACCGACCATTGTTCGTCGCTACGCGACGTCGGCTGGTTGCCTGGGATCAACGCCGGGTCCAGAATCGTGGGGGAGGCGAGACGAGGAGTGCCCGTGCGACCGATCAAGATCGTGGCGAACCTGACGGTTCCGAACATCGAGGACTCGAAAGACTTCTACCGCGACTTTCTGGGCCTGGGGAGCGAGGAGTTCAATCTGGGATGGGTCGCTCGCTTCACAGCACCGGACTCGGGCGCCTGCATCCAACTCGTCACCCGGGACGAGACGTCACCCTCCGACTCGGTGGTATCGATTATGACCGATGACGTCGACGCTGCATACGCGGAAGCTCTCAGCCGCGGGTTCGACATCGTGCGTCCCCTCACGACGGAGACCTGGGGTGTGCGGAGGTTCTTGGTCCGCGCCCCTGACGGAAACGTGATCAACATCGTGCACCACCACTCGTGATTTCTGCGGACGGAATCACTCGCGGGTCAGAATGACCAGGGCTCTCGTGGAGCGAGTCATGGCCACGTATCGGTCTACGGCGCCTTCGGTTCCCGCGCCAAAGGATTCGGGATCTACGATGACGACCAGGTCGAACTCGAGTCCTTTCGACAGCGCCGGCGTTAGAGACCGGACTCGGTCCGTCGGAGGGTAGGTCGGCTGCCCGATCACACACGCAATTCCGTCACGATTCTGCACGAGCCATCGGTCGACGATCGATTCGAGTTCCGACACGTGCCCGTACGAGAATGGGATTCCGCTGCGTCGAACGGAGGTAGGGACATTGGCGTCGGGCAGTGCAGTTCGAATGATCGGCTCGGCCTCGGTCATGATCTCCTCCGGTGTCCGATAGTTGATGGTGAGCGACGCCGAATGGATGTGATCGAACCCGACCCGGGTAAGGCGCTCTTGCCACGATTCGGTGAAACCGTGACGGGCCTGCGCCCGGTCCCCGACGATGGTGAAGCTCCGAGAAGGGCAGCGCAACAACAGCATCTGCCACTGAGCATCGGTAAGTTCCTGTGCTTCGTCGACGACGATATGCGCGAACGGTCCGGCCAGTCGATCCGCTTCCTTGGTCGGCAGCGCCGCGTCGTCGACCAAAGCGTCACGAATTCCGTCTTGCCGAAGTTGGGCGATCAAGCCGTCGTCGTCATCGAGTTGGAGCATTTCGTCTACGACCCTGTCCATTCTGAGCCGTTCGGCGATGACCGCTGCAGTTCGCCGACGTTGTAGACGACCGTGTTCGGGGTCGCCGAGTCTGCGTCGCGCTGCATCGAGAATCGGCAGATCCGACGTGGTCCACTGTTGCGCGTCGGTGCGCTGAAGAATTCTGATCTCCTCCGCAGAGAGCCACGGTGCCGACATCCGAAGGTAGGCGGGGACGGTCCACAGATCGCCGACGAGATCCGCTGCGTCGACAAGTGTCCATGCCTTGTCGAGTGCGCTGCGGAGTTCCTCGCTTCGAGCGAGAGATGCACGGACGGACTCGCGCGAGGCGTCGCCGTCGTACTTGTCCACGAGGATGTCCAGGAGTAAGTCCCAGACGTCTTCGCGAGCTTCGTTGTGTGGAGTGCCAGGATCCGGTGCTGTGAATGCTTCCTTCCAATCCGTCGGACTGAGCCAGATATCGGCGAGGTCGGATTCGACGGTCATCCCTTCGATGGGAGGCTGCTCGTAGAACCTGACGGCGGCGTCGACTGCGGCCACCATGTTCACGGTCGACTTCAGACGTGCGACTTCGGGATCGACCTCGTCGCCGGAACCCTCTCCTTCGGAAACTAGTTCACCGAGCGTGCAGGTCAGGACTCCGTCCTCCCCGAGGCTGGGCAGCACGTCCGACACGTACGCAAGATATGGCGCGTGAGGACCGACGAACAGTACGCCACCGCGGTTGTGGCCAAGGCGTGAATCCGAGTAGAGCAGGTACGCAGTTCTGTGCAAAGCGACGACAGTCTTGCCTGTGCCGGGGCCACCGTCCACGACGAGTGCGCCGCCCGACCCTGATCGGATGATGGCGTCCTGATCCGATTGGATGGTCCCGAGCACGTCACGCATCCTCGGCGATCGGGCACCACCCAGACTGGCGATGAACGACGATTGGTCGTCGAGGGCAGCCTGCTCCGAGTCCAGCGCAGCGTCAGCGGAGAAGACCTCGTCCCAGTAGTCGACGATTCGGCCATTGGTCCAGCGGTATCGCCGACGCCGCGAGAGTCCCATGGGGTTCGCGTGAGTCGCCCCGAAGAACGGTTCGGCATCAGGGGACCGCCAGTCGACGACGAGCTGTTCGCCGGACCCGTCGAGCAGTCCGACTCGGCCGATGTAGATGCGCTCTCCGTCGTTCGATGACACGGTGTAACCCAGGCAGAGATTTGCGCCGAATTTTCGGAGCGAACGCAACCGAGCGGTGAGACGGTGAATCTCGAAGTCCCTCTCCATCATCTCCTGGCCCAGCCGTCCGGTCGACGTGCGGGCACTGGCCAGCCGATCGGTGGTATCGGCGATCGAGTCCGTCAGGCTCTGTGCGATCGCAGCAAAATGATGCTCGTCTGCGTCGATCAATCCAGGTGCCAGCTTGGCAGCACGGTTGGCTGGAAGATCGAAAATACTTGATGGCGTTGACGAATGACTGTGCACTCGATCTCCTGTTCCTGCCGATTCTGGGCGTTCGACGCGTAATTCTGCGACAGGACCGGGGTCTTGCGTCAAGACCCCAGGTCGGCTATAGATTGAAGGTGGAAGGACTGGTCCACGACGTCGCGTCGGCGATATATACGTCATGTGCCAACACGCCTTGTAAAAAATCTTTGACTTCACACCAGCGACGGCCTATGTTCAGTGATGTCAAACATTTCTTACATTGGAGTGGCGATGGCATTCGAAGAGAAGCGCACGTGGATCGTGCTCGTCACGGCACTCGGTGGGGCCGTGGCGTATCTCGTTCTTCTGCTCAACTCGTCGGGTCCGATCGAAGAGTCGTATGTACCCAAGATGCTCGGCACGATCATTGCCACGGTCGTTGTCACTATCGTGCTGAACATCGTTGTCGGTTCGATGTCACCGAAAAGTGAGACCCGAACCGATCAGCGCGACGACGAAATCGGCCAATTCAGCGAGTACACAGGCCAATCGCTCTTGGTGATCGGCGCGATCGCTGCACTAGGGCTCGCGCTCGCCGATATCGACCAATTCTGGATCGCGAACACCATCTACCTCGCCTTCCTGTTGTCCTCGGTGTTGTCGTGCACTGTACGAATCCTGTCCTACCGCTTCGGGATCGAACGATGGTGAAGCCGACCCGGGTCACCAACTCGATCAAAGCGCTCCGATCTGCAACCAACGAGATGACCCAGGCCGAACTCGCGGAACGGATCGGAGTCACCCGTCAGACGATCATCGCCATCGAGAGCGGTCGGTACTCACCGTCTCTGGAAGTGGCGTTCCAGATCGCGGCAGCATTCCAAGTCCCGCTCGACGACGTCTTCCAGTACCCAAGCCGATAGGAGCTCGCAATGAAAGCTTTTGTGCAGCACAGATATGGGACGCGCGAACAGATCGAGCTCCAGGACGTCGCCACTCCGACGCCGGGACCGGGGGAGGTGCTCGTCGACGTGCAGCTGGCGGGGGTGCATATCGGTGATGTGCACATGATGACAGGTAAGCCGTATCTGATGCGCGCCATGGGTTTCGGAGTAAGGGGCCCGAAGAAGCGCCCAGGTAGCGAGATGGCGGGCAGAGTGATGGCACTCGGGCCCGGCGTCGCTGAGTTCGCAGTCGGAGACGAGGTGGTCGGAATCGGGGTCGGTGCGTTCTCGGAAGTGTGCGTTGCGCCAGTAAAGAAGTTGATTCCCAGACCGGCGTCGTTGAGTGTCGAAAGCGCAGTCGCGCTCCCGATATCGGGACTCACCGCCCTTCAGGCACTTCGAGATGCCGGACGCGTGAAGTCCGGTGACCGCGTGCTGGTGATCGGTGCCGCCGGCGCGGTGGGCCGCTACACCGTCCAACTCGCGAAGCACTTCGAAACCCATGTCACCGGCCTCTGCAGTGGCAGCAAGATGAAGCTCGTCTACGAACTGGGTGCAGACGAAGTGCTCGACTACACGGCTATCGATGCATTCGACGGCACCCGCAGCTTCGACCTGATCGTCGATACCGCGGGCAATCGACCGCTGAAAGTTCTGCGCAGGGCGCTTACCGACGCCGGGACATTGGTGATCGTCGGATCGGAAACCGAGGAATCGGTGTTCGGCGGTCTCGACAGGGTGCTGAGAGCGGCTCTACTGTCACCCTTCGTCCACCACCGTCTTGCCGGGCTGATCTCGAAGGAATGCGCATCCGATGTTCAGATCTTGTGCGATCTCGCCTCCGCAGGAGTGATCACTCCTGTAATCGATCGGACGTTCAGATTCGAGCAGGTGCCCGATGCGATCGAATACGTCGAGTCGGGCCGTTCACTCGGGAAAGTGCTCGTCGCAGTGTGACGTCAGCGAAGTTCCAGGGCAGCATTCATCGGCCGATCCTCGAGGGTAATTTGATGGATACGCGGGTTGTGTCCGACTGTCCGTTCTTGACAAGCTGGAGTCGGTTCGCTTCACGCGTTCGACTCAGCGCTGGAACCTTCACTGCGTAGAGGATGGCGTCATGACCAGTAGAACCGGGCAGACTCGGCGGACCGGTCGGATCATCGAATCCGACTGCAGGGTTGAGGATCTGCGCGCTCTGGTATCGCAGGAAACCGTGCTGGCGGAGTATCCGTACGCGGTCGCGGTCATGCAGAATGTGTTGATCTACGACGCTGCGGGTTTGTCGGCGGAGACGATGGATGCTTCTGCACGCGCCGAGGTTCAGGACGAACTCGCCGGTGCGTTGCTCGACGGACCTGGCATCGTTGTGTTCAAAGGAGCGTTCACCAGCGACCACGCTGTCGCGGAGACGACGGTTGTCTATCGGGACATCATTGCTCTCCAGCACGAGAGCGGTATAGCCGGTGGTGACCATTTCGCCAAGCCTGGCGCCAACGACCGGATCTGGTCGGCGCTGCAGAAGTTGGCGCTGGCGGAGCCGGAATTGTTCGTGCGGTACTACTCCAACGACACACTTGCGTTGGTGTCCGAAGCATGGCTTGGGCCGATGTATCAGGTCACGTCGGCGATCAACGTCGTCAATCCCGGTGGTGCTGCGCAGAACCCGCATCGTGACTATCACCTCGGTTTCATGTCCGCCGATTCCGCCGCGAAGTTTCGTACGCACATTCACCGGTTGTCGCCTGCGTTGACGCTGCAGGGTGCAGTGGCGCATTGCGACATGCCGATCGAGAGCGGCCCGACGATGTATCTTCCGCATTCACAGAAATTCGAACCCGGATACATCGCGTTCAATCTGCCGGAATTTCGGCAGTACTTCGCCGAGAACTATGTTCAGCTTCCGTTGGAGGAGGGTGACGCAGTGTTCTTCAATCCCGCGCTGTTTCATGCTGCCGGCAGCAATGTTTCGTCGGACATCCATCGGATGGCGAACCTCCTGCAGATCTCGTCGCCGTTCGGTCGCGCTTTGGAGAGTATCGATCGGGAGACGGTCGTGTCGGCCTTGTATCCCACGTTCCTCGAGTGGACCGAACGCGGAAAGGGGAAAGAGGTGGACAACGCCGTTGCAGCCTCAGCCGAGGGGTATGCGTTTCCGTCGAATCTGGATTTGGATCAGCCGGTCAGGGGTCTGGCAGGGGAGACCCACGCCGAGCTGGTCAGGCATGCATTGGTTACTCGCATGAGTTCTCGGGAATTCGACGCCGCCGCCCAGGCACTGTTCGGACGTCACCGAGCGTGACCGCTCACAGGTGATGAGTGTGAAGGTGCACGGTGACATCGTGTATCCAGCGCCCAGTTTCTTCTGCGCTGAAAATATGCCCGGCCTCCGGATATTCCACCAGCTCTGCATTCGGGATCAGGTGAGCGAGAGCTCGAGTGGTGGCTGGGAGGACGATCCGATCCTGTCCGGCAGCGACGACGAGAGTCGGAACATCGATAGCGCCGAGTAGACCGGTGATGTCGACGGACGCGGCGAGGCGGGCCTGATCGGCGCCGCCCTCGGGATAGTTCTCGAGCGTCGCGTCGATGGCCAGCGCCGCCGAGGCATCGTCGAGCTGAGCGAGTACGGCGGGGGACCCAAGGCTCACCAGATACTTGGCCAATGCGATGCGATCGACGTCGGCCAGGGTGATCCAGGTGTCGACCACCATGCGGATTTGCTGATCGGCGGAGGCGAAGCCCACCGTCAAGACCAGACCGGTTACTCGCTCGGGATGACGGATCGCTGCAGTGACCGCTACCGCCGAACCGAGAGACAGGCCGAGGATCGGAAAGCGGTCGAACCCAGCATCGACTGCCGCCGCGACAAGTGAATCGGCGAGCACATCGAGATCCAGCGATGCGGCGTCGACCGGCGTACCCCCGGAACCGGGATAATCGATTCCAATCAGGCTGCGCTGTTCGGACATCGACTCGATGACGCCGGTGAAGTTCGCGGCGACAGAACCGCCCGCCCCGTGGGCCAGCACGAGTGGGGGACCGTCGCCGACGATCACGACGTTGGGATCGGCGACGAGCTGAGTGATTGGCATAAAGTCAGACGCTAGAGGTTGACATTGGTGTCAAGGTCAACAGCGTGAGGCCCAGATCACGGACCGGAGGTAGCAATGCTCATCGGTGAACTCGCGCGGCACAGTGGAGTGTCGACGCGATCGATTAGGTACTACGACGCCCAGGGCTTGCTGACCGCGCATCGGAATGCGAATGGCTACCGAGAGTTTGCTTCGTCGTCGATCGAGTCGGTCGCACAGATTCGATCATTGATCGACGCAGGCTTCTCGGTCGACACCATTCGAGAAGTGCTTCCGTGCGTGAACGGAACCAACGTCGACATGTGCCCGAGGGTGGTCGAACTCGTCCGACGAACACTTGCCGGAATCGAGACCGCAATGGAGGATCTGGTGGACAAGCTGCAGCGTGTCGACGCTCTCCTTGCCAGTCAGCGCATCGCTCGACCGCGACTGTGATGTCGATGTCAGCCAGTGCGGGAGGAAGAAGGACGATGACTGCAGGATTCGATTCGGAGCGCCCGCTCACCGGCGGCGAACGAGTACTTCTCGAAAACACTCTGGACCTTCATCGTGCCGAGCTTGTGAAGGCCGTCGATGGCCTCTCCGACGCCGAAGCCCGTCAGAAGTTGGTTCCGTCGCTCACGACCCCGATATCGCTGCTCAAGCATTGTGCTGTGGCCGAACGGATCTGGTTTCAGCGAACACTTGCAGGAATCGGCGCAGAGGACTGCAACGGTTTCGCCGTCACCGGTGGCGACGCCAGCTTCCACGTGACCGAGGATGAGCTCCTTGTAGACGTGATCGCCGAATTCGATTCGGCCTGCGATGTTTCAAGGCGCATCGCTGCGAAGTACGTCCTGGACGACACAGGCCACCATCGCATCTTCGGAACGGTCAGCCTCCGTTTCATCTACTTGTTCATGATTGCCGAGTTGGCCCGACATGCGGGTCACGCGGACATTCTCGTGGAGCAGATCGAGGTCCGGTCGGGAGGTCGTGCGGCGCAGTAGCGCACCGTTGTGAGATGTACAGTCGTCCGGCCTTCGCGGGCGGTGGATGGTTCGTGTCCACTGAGAATATTGCGAGTTGCCGGGATACTGTTCCAAATCCGGCACCATGTGGGTTCGTCGGTGCTGGTGCAGACGACTCAATCCCGAACAGCAAGGGACGCGCATGACCGTAGTTGCGATATATCTTGTCATCACCTTCGGCCTTGGTGGACTCGCCATGGCCGTGCGCCTGCCTCCCTTGGTCGGATTTCTGACGGCAGGGTTCGTCATCAACGCATTGAACGTCGAGGAGGTTCCCCAACTCGCGACGATTGCCGATCTGGGCGTGACCCTCTTGTTGTTCGCAATCGGCCTCAAACTCGACATTCGAATATTGCTGCGCCGGGAGGTCTGGCTGACCACGTCCGCGCACATGGTGATCAGCGTCGTCCTCGGCACTGTCGCGATGTGGCTCTTTGCCCTGATCGGTGTTTCGATGCTGGCCGGGCAGAGCCTGACGACGATTGCGCTTCTTGCCTTTGCGCTGTCGTTTTCCAGCACGGTGTTCGTGGTCAAGGTCCTCGAGGAGCGGGGCGAATCCCACTCGCTCTACGGTCGCGTCGCGATCGGCATCCTGGTGATGCAGGACATCATTGCAGTGATCTTCCTGACGGCCACCAGCGGAACGCTGCCGAGCCTGTGGGCTCTGACTCTGGTGGGACTCTGGCCGCTCACTCGCGTTCTCCGAAGGATCTGGAGCGGACTCGGACACGGAGAAATGCAGTCTCTGTTCGGCATCGTGATGGCTTTCGTGCCTGGCTACGCGTTGTTCTCTGCGCTCGGCCTCAAGGGCGACCTGGGTGCGCTGGTGATCGGCGTGCTGCTGGCGTCCCACTCAGCGTCGTCGGAACTCTCTCGTTCGTTGTTCCATATCAAAGAACTTCTGCTCGTGGGATTCTTCGTATCCATCGGGCTGACTGGACTGCCGGACTTGCCCACCATCGGTGTCGCCGTGCTGATGTTGCTGTTCCTGCCGTTCAAAGCAGGGTTGTACTTCATCTTGTTCACGCTCATGAAGCTGCGACACCGTACAGCGCTGCTTGCCGGGTTGAGCCTGATGAATTACTCCGAGTTCGGCTTGATCGTTGTGGCGGTCGGGGTGACCAATGGTTTGTTGGCGCCAGAGTGGCTAGTGGAGATGTCGATCGCCGTGGCGTTGAGTTTCGTTGTGTCGGCGCTGGTGAACGGCCGCGGCCACCTGATGGTCGAGAAGATTGCGGCTCGGCTGCCTGCTCAAGACGAGCAAAGTCTGCACCCAGAAGAGCGCCCCAGCGACGCCGGTGATGCCGAAGTCGTTGTGATCGGAATGGGCAGAGTCGGATTCGCCGCGTACCAACGACTGACAAGTCACTACGAACTGCGAGTGGTCGGCGTCGATTACGACGGGCCCCGAATAGAACGTCTGGCTTCGGAGGGGCTGAGGGTAATCGAGGGTGACGCTACCGACCTCGACTTCTGGAATCAGTTGCGGCGCTCGGAATCCGTGCGCATTGCCGTACTCGCCATGCCTCGCCATGGCGCCAACGTCACCGCGCTCGCCTGTCTACGAGAGTCGGGGTTCAGCGGAAGGGTAGCGGCAGTGGCCCGTTACGACGACGAGGTCGAGTGGGCCACAGAACACGGAGTGGACATCGCCTTCAACGTCTATGCAGGCGCAGGGCTGGAGCTAGCGGATCAGGTAGCGCAAGGTAGTCCGCCTGGCGTCATCGAATCCAAGCCTGACACTGCAGAGCCCGACGGGGGAGCGAACGGCAATGCTTAGTGGTGCGAGCCGTTAATTCGTCGGGGGTAGTTGCCAGGCGGTCGGGTCGGCGAGGTAGAGCCCGCATGCGGTGTCGAGTGCATCTTCGGGGCTGCCGGTGAAGTCGCCGGTAGGCAGCATCGAATCTTCGTACTTGCCGTTGGACGCGAGGTGGATCGCGAAGCCCCATCTGCTGGCTGAGCCGTTGTATCGCAGCCGCATCAGGCCCAGTACCGACTCGTCAGGTAGGACACCGTCGACATAGGCGAACGCTCCACGAAACCGGACATCGACCCGCGCGAGTTGCGGCCACCTCGTACGGGCGTGGCCGCTGAGCTTGAGGCGCAACGAGCTTTTCGTCGATTCCGGTGGTGTCGGCACACATCCGATCGTGCCCGACCCTTGTGGACCACCCAACATTTCGCGGATCGTCGGCGTGCCGCGGCCCGAAACAGGTGTGACTCGAGTGTCCTCTCGAGGCATGAGTGACAAAGCCGCTCGACCCTCGGCCCGCCCCATCATCCTGTCCACCGCCGACCGTCAGGTTCTCGAACGCCGGGTGCGGTCTGGGTCGACACCGCAGAAGATGGTGCTGCGGTCTCTGATCGTGCTCCTCGCCGCCGACGAACACACCAACTCTGCCATCGCCAGCGAACTCGACATCCATATCGACACGGTCCGCAAGTGGCGCACCCGGTTCCACCGCCACGGCATCGACGCCCTCGCCGACGCGCCACGGTCGGGCCGGCCACCGATCTACAACGCCACCGACATCGCCGCCGTGAAAGCGTGGGCGTGCCAGATCCCGGCCCATCACGACATCCCGATCGCCCGGTGGTCCACCCCCGAACTCGCCGCCCAGCTTGCTCGCGACGGCATGACCGTCTCGGTCTCGACGGTGCGCCGATGGCTCGCCGAGGATGCGCTCAAACCGTGGCAGTACCGTTCCTGGATCGCTGTCCGCGACCCGAACTTCGAGGTGAAAGCATCTGTCGTTCTCGACTTGTACGCGCGCCGCTACGCCGGACAAGCATTGGGCAGCAACGACTTCGTGATCTCGGCCGATGAAAAGCCGTCGATCCAAGCCCGCGACCGATGCCACCCCACCACCGCCGCCGCCCCAGGCCGCCCGATGCGGGTCAGTCACGATTACCACCGTCGTGGCGCGCTCACCTACCTCGCCGCCTACGACGTCCACGCTGCGCAGGTCTTCGGACGCTGCGAGGCCAGTACCGGCATCACCGAGTTCACCGCACTCGTCGATCAGGTCATGACGCGCGAACCGTACGCCTCCGCCGACCGGGTTTTCTGGGTCGTCGACAACGGATCCTCGCACCGCGGACAAGCATCGATCGACCGCCTCACCGACCGGTACCCGAACGCGGTCATGGTGCACACCCCAGTACATGCATCGTGGCTCAACCAAGTCGAGATCTACTTCTCCATTGTCCAACGGAAAGTACTCACACCCAACGACTTCCCCGATCTCGCTGCCGTCGAGAACAGGTTGCACGCATTCGCCGAACGGTACAACCGCACCGCGGAACCGTTCGCATGGAGATACACCCGCCGCGAACTGAACCGACAACTCGAACAAATCGACGAATCAGCCGCTGCGGCGTGACCCCCGACGAACTAACGGCTCAGACCACTTAGTCACTGTTGCACGTGTGCCCACCGGTGAAACGACGCCCAGTAGGTCGCCATAGTCGCGAGCTACGCCTTGTCGTTTGCGCGTAGGAGATCCGCAACCGACCCATCCGCGATCGCGCGAAGGTGAGTGGTGATCTTGTCGATCGGCCAGTCCCACCACGCAAATGCCACGAGCTGGCTGACCTCGTCCGCGTCGTACCTCATGCGAATGACAGTGGCCGGGTTTCCACCCACGATCGCGTAGTCGGGCACATCCTTGGTCACGACAGCGCCGGTCGACACGATGGCCCCATGACCGATGCGAACTCCGGGCATTATCGTCGCGTTGCCGCCGATCCACACGTCGTTACCGACGACCGTGTCTCCGCGTGAAGGTAGGTCCGAGATCAGATCCGCATGTTCGCCCCAAGCTCCGCCCACTATCGGGAAAGGGTAGGTCGATACGCCGTTCATGCGGTGGTTCGCGCCGTTCATCACGAATGTGACACCCGTTGCGAAGGCGCAGAACTTGCCGACGAGAAGTCGATCCGGCCCGTAATGATGTGTGACATTTCGCGTTTCGAACTCGGTCGCGTGATCAGGATCGTCGTAGTAGCTGTACTCGCCGACCTCGATCAACGGGCTCGTGATGAGAGGCTTGAGAAATACCACCCGCTGCTGACCGGCGACGGGGTGGAGTTGTGTGGGATCAGGAGCACGTAGGACAGACATTCGACGAGAATACGGGGCGCCCGGCTCCATGGATCCGGTGCCTGAATGGCTTGGGTCTGTCACTGGCCGTGTGTATTGACGTGCAGTGGCTTTGGCGATGGAACGCTAGACGCTCGATGTTGTGTAGGCCGCGACGGTGCGGTCTGCGGCGCTTTGCGCCACTCCCACATCGGCGCCCGCCGAGACGTGCGCATCCCGCCACACGTCGGCCAGTGGCACTGGTAATCCTGCATGTCAACACTCGTCGTATTGCCTTCAGTCCACGTCGACGACCTCTTGACTACCATACATAGGTTAGCCTAACCTAGTGGAAATAGGCCTCCTAGGGGTGCCGGACCAGCTACGAAGGTTTAGTCCAATGAGTGTAATTCCGAAAGTACGACGTCCGAAGAGCCGCCGGATGACCGCCCTGGCAGTCACCGGCAACGTTCAACTCAGTCCAAGCTTTCGGCGAGTCAGTATGGGAGGCGAAGGCCTCGCCGACCTGGACTACGTCGGCTTCGACCAGACTGTTCGCTTGTTCTTTCCCAGAGACGGTCAGACGCAGTTGCGAATGCCGACAGTGTCCAATGACGCGTGGTTGGGGCAGTTCCTCCTCCAGCCGAAGTCCCGGCGTCCTTGGGTGCGCAACTACACCATCCGGCGGTTCAGGCCCGGCGACTCCGAGATCGACGTCGACTTCGTACGTCACGGAGACGCCAATCATGCATCCGTCGCCGGTCCGGCCTCGGAATGGGCCGAGCACGCGCAGCCGGGCGATCCGGTGGGAATCTTCGACGAGGGTTACACCTACTTGCCGCCATCGGATGCTCGGTGGCATCTGTTGGCGGGTGAGGAAAGTGCTGTACCGGCCATTTTGTCGATCCTGGAGTGTGTTCCTGATGATCTGCATGCCGAGGTGTTCCTCGAAGTTCCTCTAGCGTCCGACATCCCCGAGAAGGTGTACGCCCCGAAGTCCGCGCAGATCCACTGGACTATTCGCGATGACCCGAGCGAAGTGCCCGGGACCAAGCTGCTGGGAAAGATGAAGGATGCGACCCTTCCTCGGGGGAGGTTTTACACCTGGGTTGCCGGTGAACATAAGTTACCGACAGGACTGCGACGACATCTCGTCAACGAGCGAGGAATCCCGAAGTCCGACATCACCTTCGGTGGTTATTGGCGGGACGGTAAGAGTAGCCCAGGCTAGTCCGCGCGAACAGAGCGGTCGGTGTCGAGAGGGTTCCGAAGATCCGATTGTCCGGGCTGTCGTAGTACAGGCGTCGTGCTCACCCTACGGCCGTCGAACCGACCGGAATCACCCTGCAACTGAACGCCCCGCACCTCGCCGCCGACGTAGATGACCGTTGTTGCGCTCGTGTCGCGATCAGTAGAACAGCATCTTTGCAGCGCCCAACCATTGCGATGCCCGGCCCTAATGGGACTTGATCGGCGAGTCTTCGACAGTAGCGAAGTTAGTCGGAGAAAGCTGATCACCGAGCCGCTGGTGGGTGATAACTATATGGCCCCGGAGAGAAGATCGACTCCTAAGGTTAGATCGTGGCCCCACCGGCCGGCGAGGGTTCCCAGAACGCTGATGGGGTGTCGTGCCAGTCGAGCACTGATCCATTAGGTCGCCGTCCGGATCCCTCGAGGCTCACCGCCAGTGACCGAAACGGACGTGAGGAGAACTGCCCGTGATTTTCGTAGGAGACGACTGGGCCGAAGACCACCACGACATCCACGTGATGAACGCCGACGGAAAACGTTTGGCGTCCCGCCGATTACCCGAAGGTCTGGCAGGCATCAGCGGGTTTCACGACGTGGTGGCCTCCCATGCCCGCGAACCTGCCGACGTCGTCGTCGGCATCGAAACCGACCGAGGCATGTGGGTATCGGCTCTGCTCGCAGCTGGATACACCGTCTACGCGATCAACCCGCTCGCCGCCGCACGCTACCGAGACCGCCACCACCTCTCGGGTGCGAAATCCGACGCCGGTGACGCCAAACTCTTGGCCGACCTGGTGCGCACCGACCGACACAACCACCGCACCATCGCCGGTGACACCGCAGACGCCGCCGCGATCAAGGTGTTGGCCCGCGGGCACCAGAACCTGATCTGGTCCCGCAACCGACAAATCAATGCACTGCGCTCAGCGCTCCTCGAGTACTACCCCGCCGCACTCGAAGCATTCAACAGTCTCCACCACCGCGACGCGGTCGCCGTCCTCTCGCGTGCCGCCTCGCCCGCCGAAGCGGCACACCTGAGTGCAGCGAGCATCCGAGCGATACTGAAAAGGGCAGGGCGGCAACGCAATATCGAATCACGAGCTGCAGAGATCCAAGCTGCGCTACGCACCGAGCACCTCGCAGCACCGCCGCCCGTTGCGGCTGCATTCGCGGCCACCACCCGCTCGGCGGTAGCGCTGATCGCGGAACTGAACCGTCAGATCGGCGACCTCGAAGCCGAACTCGCACGCCATTTTGAAGCACACCCGGACGCCGACATCTACCTCTCCCTGCCAGGACTCGGTGTCATCCTCGGCGCCCGGGTGCTCGGTGAATTCGGTGACGACGTCAACCGGTACACCACCGCCAAGTCTCGCAAAAATTACGCCGGAACGTCACCGCTGACGATCGCGTCCGGCAAAAAACGGGCCGTTCTGTCCAGGCACGTGCGCAACCGGCGGCTCTACGACGCAATCGACCAATGGGCATTCTGCGCCATAAGCCAAAGCCCGGGAGCTCGCGCGTTCTACGACCAACACCGCACCGCCGGGGACCTCCACCACCAAGCACTCCGCGCGCTCGCCAACCGACTCGTCGGACTACTGCACGGCTGCCTACGACATCGCACCAAATACGACGAACACATCGCCTGGGCACACCGAACTGAACAACAACCCACCGCCGCTTGACAAATTACGGCCCTGGGATGTCTAACCTCGAGGTTCTGATTGCGATCGACGTCGCGACCTGATCCGCGCGTCGCGATCTGACGACACTCGTGCACGCGGTGGCGCTCTCTGGACTGACCATCTAGGACTTCGAATTCGTCGCCAGAAAGAGTAATGGTTGAGGTCGACGCTGTCACTGGGGCGACACAGGCGAACATGCGAGTGACGGAACTACTGGTAACCCTGGCCCCGCTCCCGATTCGACGAGAACGCGTAAGCCCTTAGATGTCAACGACGCGACGACCTTGGGAACCAACGCAACGCGGCGCTCGCCCTCCCCGGACTCACGCACGACGCCGACTAGAGCGTGTCTCTTAAATTGGGTCCGTTTTCGTTTTCATCGCCGGGCGGTGGTTGTGGTTGCGGGAGTGCAGAACTGCCGCGCACAGGACAACGCCCCCGAGGAATGTCATGGCGTACTTGTCATATCGAGTGGCCACACCACGCCACTGTTTGAGCCGCCCGAAGCCACGCTCGACGGTGTTGCGGTGCTTGTACATCGTCGGATCGAAACCCGGTGGACGACCACCGGCGGACCCCTTGTCGGCCCGTCGCTGCTTCTGGTCGCTGCGCTCGGGAATGGTGTGTTTGATCTTGCGGCGACGCAGTTCGGTGCGGGTACTGGGATGGGTGTACGCCTTGTCGGCGAGCAATCGGTAGTCCTGGTCCCCACCGGCAGCTCGGTGGGCATCGAGCAACGGCACCAACTGTGGATTGTCCCCGGCTTGCCCACCGGTCAGCAGCATCGTCACCGGCGAGCACGTCAGGTCGGTCAGTGCATGGATCTTCGTGGTGAATCCTCCGCGAGATCGACCCAACGCGTGGTCAGCGGGTTCGTCGACGGATTTCTTGTAATTCGACAAGGCCCCCTGTGAGAGTGTCGGCTCGCGCACCGGCCGCATGCTGATGCGCCCGGACGCTGGTCGAGTCGATCGAGAGCACCGCCCCGATATCGCCGTCGAGTTCTTCCGGGTCGAGACCGAACACCTCGGCCACCGCGGCAAGCATCTCGTCGTAGGTGCCATCGAAGGACCATCGGTGGTGGCGTTTCCACACCGTCTGCCACGGACCGAAGTCCTCCGGCAGATCTCGCCACGGACACCCGGTACGGAATCGGTATGCGATGCCCTCCAGAATTCGCCGGTGCTCGGCGAACCGCCGCCCACGTTTTCCCACGTCGGTGGGTATCACTGGCTCGACGATCTCCCAGAACTCGTCACTGATCACTCCCACGCGCGTCATCGAAATATCATCGCTGACAGCACCTCTCAAATTTGGGAGACACGCTCTAAGGACGGCCTTTGCTCTCTGCTGAACACCTCGGTTCTTCTCTTCGGTGGCCGAATTCTGCTTGTCCTGTCGTGGTGTCATCGAGCCGTGTATCCGCCGTCGACGAGAAGCGTGGTGCCGGTGATCATTTGAGCTGAGGGGCCAGCGAGAAAGGCAACCGCGCCAACGATGTCTTCGGCTTCCCCGAAGCGGCCCATCGGTATGCGGTCGAGCAACACCTGGCCCCACCCGGGTGTGTCCAAGGTGCCAGCGGTCAGGTCCGTGCGTACGAAGGTGGGGGCTACGGTATTGACTCTAATTCCGTGTGAAGCCCATTCGATGGCAAGTACTTTGGTGAGTTGGTCCAGCCCGCCCTTGCTGGCGCAGTATGCTGCTCGTTCTTCGATGCCGACTGTGCCTGCTTGCGATCCGATGTTGACGATGACTCCTGAGATACCGCCGGCGATCCATTGCCGAGCGATCTCACGGCTCAGGAAGAATGTGCCCTTCAGATTCGTGTCGAGAACAGTATCCCACTGGTCCTCCGTGACATCGAGTGCCGCGGATGGGGCGTTGACTCCTGCGTTGTTGACCAGGATGTCGATCGACGGTCGCAGTCGGCGAACGAAGTCGGAGATGTTCTGAGCATTGGCGATATCGAGCAGGTGGCCGACAGCGTGACCGTCGGATTCGATGGCCCGTTGCCCGGCTTCGGTGCGCGAAGTTCCGTGGACTTCCGCACCGAGGCTGCTCAGTGCGTGTGCGATCGCTCGGCCGAGTCCTTTGTTGGCGCCTGTGACCAGAGCGGTCTTCCCGGCGAGGGAGAAACTGACCATCGTGTTCCGATCGAGTAGTGGTTGGGCAGAGCGGTGTCGAGGCCGAAAGGATCTCGACACCGCTCGTTGGTCGGCGGACGTTCGTGTCCTAGATGGCGGCGGGTGTCTTGGGCTTCCAGCTCAGGTTGTCGCCACCGAACTTCGCGGCCCGTACATCGCCGGAACGAGCGTGTCCTTCGAAGTACTCCACTCGTGCCGCGCGTCCGCATAGTCGCCCTAGCTCGGCGGACGCGGCCGCGTCGGTGACTTCTTGATAGGTCACAGTCTTGATGTACTTGCCCACCCACAGACCTCCGGTGTACCGAGCTGCATGCCGCGTCGGCAGAGTGTGATTCGTGCCAATCACTTTGTCTCCGTATGAGACGCAGGTCTTTTCGCCGAGAAAGAGCGCGCCATAATTCGTCATCGCATCCAACGCGCGGCGCGGTTCGGAGGTGAGGATCTGTACATGCTCCGACGCGAAAGTGTCTGCCAGTGCGTAGGCAGCCTCGATATCGGCGACAACGATGACCTGTCCGTGGTCGCGCCACGCCGCTCCTGCGAAGTCTCGGGTGGGCATGTCGGGCAGGAGGGCATCGATATGCTCGATGACCGCCCGTGCCAGAGCTTCGGACTCTGTGATGAGAATGGCTGGGGAATCGGGTCCGTGCTCGGCTTGGCTGAGCAAATCCACCGCAACGATGAAGGGATCTGCGTCAGAATCTGCTACGACCAGGACCTCGGTAGGCCCTGCAAACAGGTCGATCCCTACTTCCCCGAACAGTTGACGCTTGGCCTCCGCCACGAACGCGTTGCCCGGGCCTGCAAGCATATCGACTTTGCTGATGGTCTCGGTACCGAGCGCCATTGCTCCGACTGCCTGCACACCGCCGAGAAGGTAGATCTCGTGTGCGCCGGCAAGATGAAATGCTGCCACGGTCGCCGCGGGGATCTCACCGCGGATCGGGGGTGTGCACGCGGTGATATGGGGAACACCCGCCACCTTCGCGGTCACCGTCGTCATGTGCGCCGAGGCGACCAGTGGATATCGACCACCGGGCGCATACGCTCCTGCAGCGGAGACCGGAAGGTTCCTCTGGCCGAGGTGAACTCCTGGCGCGGTTTCGATTTCGAAGTCGTGCAGCGAGTCCCGCTGGTGCTGTGCGAATACCCGGACGTTCTCCTGCACCGTCCGAATGTCGTCGAGAACCTCGATGGGGACGGATGAGATGATCTCTTCGATCTTCTCATCCGACAGTTTGAAACTTTCCGGTGACCACTTGTCGAACTTTTCCGAATATTCCCTCACCGCCGCGTCACCTCTGTCCCGAATATCGGCCAGGACCGTGCGGACAGTTTCCGCCACAGCCGGATCGCCGGCTGACGATGGAGCAGTAGCAGCAGTCTTGAGGTAGAGCGGATCTAACATTGTTTTCTCCCTTGTCTATTGGTGATTCTGAAACGGTGGCGCCCTGGTGACCTCAGCACCCGATAGACGGTGCTGGGATGGCAATGATCGAGAGTTCGGCACAAACTGTCGACGAAAGTGTGCGCGAAGCGCAAAGCGTCAGCTCTACGCTGATCGGTCCAATGTCAGAAATACGCGCAACGCTTTCCATCGACGGATACTCGGATGCTGCGCTGCGCTCTTTCAACGGACGGTGACGCGGTGCACAACAGCTTTACGGGTCAGAACTGTGTTCGGAGAGCCTGTGTTTGTCCGGTTTCCGCCGCGAGGTACGCAAGTTCGATGATTTCGATAACATGTCGAGCGTGCTCAGCGGTGACTACGGAGGCCTTTCCGTCTCGTACCCAGTCGACCATTTGCATGATGTCCTCGAAAACGTGGAGTTCTTGGAGGCCCCAGTGGCCTTCGGTGGTGTGCGGCAAGATGAGTTCGTTGCCGCCGAAGTTGGGGTGAATTCCCCCGTCTGGGGCTTGGCGGGCGGTGGTTCGTCCTTCGTAGTCGAAGGGCTCACCGTTGAGTTCGAGTCCGATGATCTCGCCGTCAGTACCGTAGTATCGGCCGGAAAAGTCGAATTCGACACCGGGCGTGATGTTTCCGGCTGCTGTTCCGTATGCGAGAGCAAATTTGTTGGCTCCGAAGTCGAGCAGCATGACGGTATTGTCGTGCACGTCGACATCGACCGTTGCGCCGTTCAGACTTCGCTGGGGAACGAGCGTCCCGGACAGCGCGGTCACTCGCTTGACGGGCCCCAGGATGCCTGTCAAGCCGTGCAGGGAATAGACTGTCAGGTCGTAGAGAGGCCCCCCGCCGGGGTTCTTGAAATACCACGTGGGGTCGACGTTGGTGGTGGCGTCGTGTCCTTGACGTTCGGGCTCGGCAACGTGGTAGTTACCGAATGCTGCGCCGCATACGGCCCAGGACAGCTGGCCGATCTCGCCGGTGTCGATGAGTTCTTTGATTCGCCGGTTGTGTGGGCGGAGCATCTCGCCGGGTGACGGAAGCAGAACCAGGGACTTGGATCGAGCAAGTTCGATGAGGTCGTCTGCCTCGTCGGTTGTAATGGTCATTGTCTTGTTGACGTGTACGTGTTTTCCCGCGATGAGGGCGGCGCGAACCTGCTGGTAGTGCAGGCCAATGGGTGAGCCGATAGTGACGGCATCGATACGGTCGTCAGCGAGCATTGCATCGAGAGAGTCGTAGGCCTTACAGTTGTCGAACCGTTCCGCTGCGGCGGTTGCTCTGGGCAGAACCGGGTCGCAGACGCCGATGACTTCGACTGTTGCCGCAGTGTCGTCGACGAGGAAATGCGGCATCAGCCGGGAGTTTATTGCGCCGGCTCCTACGAAGCCGAGCTTGAGACGAGTCACGGGAAGATCCTTCTGGTGTGGTTCGTGATGGTGTTCGGGATGCTCTCTCCGAGGGCAATGAGAGGCTCCTTTCAGCGGTGTGGCTGGATGTGCTTCGTTGGGGCGTAGGGGAGCCTCGCGCGGCCATATTCTGGACGCGTCGACGGTCAGTGGGTTGTGAAGTCGATCAGCACTTTCGGTCGTTTTTTGTTCGGGGACAGGAGTGCATTGAACGCATCGGTTGCCTGGTGCGGTTGAAACGTGTTTTCTACCAATGGTTTCAGCAGGACCGAACCTCGCGCGACCAGGCCGATGAGTCTGTCCCAGTGATCTATTCCTGACAGAACTGCATGGATGGTGGCGTTCTTGAGCACCAAGGGGGCCACGGGGAAGGAGGGGACAGGTGAGTTGGGGACTCCCACCAGTGAGACTCGTCCACCATCGCAGATGGCTCCAGGGATAGTCGCTGCGACGTTGGGTGCGCCTGATGCTTCGATGGCTACGGAGTAGGTATCCGGGGTGACACTGTCCGGGCGAAGTGCCGACCGCGCACCCATCGACAATGCCAGTTCGAGTCCTGCGGGGTCGATCCCGACGACATCGACTGTAGCGCCGAAAGCGCGACAGATCTGGAGCGCTATGAGGCCTACTGTTCCGGTACCGAAGATCACAACGTTGTCGGATTCGATGACGCCGACGCGCTCGACTGCGTGCAGTGCAGTTGCACCTGGTTCGAGCAGTGCCGCTTCGAGGTCGGACAACTCGTCCGGGATGTGCGCGAGTACCTTCGCAGGGACGGAGAAGTACTGCGATGCAGCACCTGGGGAGTCGCCGAGGACTCCGACCTCGATGCGACGTGCACAGTTCACTCGGTGTCCCCGTCGGCATTGGCTACACACGTCGCACGTGATGAAGTTGTGTCCGACGACCCTGTTTCCCGGTGCGAGTTCTTTTACTCCGGCACCTACCTCCACGATCGTTCCGCTCCATTCGTGGCCGAAAACGAATGGGTAGGTCTTGGCGCCGGTGTGGATGTAGGTGCTGGTGCCCTTGTACAGGCTTGCGTCTACACCGCACAGTCCAACGTAAGCGATGCGCACCACGCAATGCCCTGGTGTCGCTGCTGGTGGCAGGTCCCCGATAGTCGGGCCACCGTGTTCTAGAGCCACGGTGTGATTGATTTCAGTCGATCTCGCAACCCTCGACCGGTTGGTGGTTGTGGGTGCATTGGGCAGCGTACTCGGACGGCGTGAGGTAGCCGAGTGATGAGTGCCGGTGTCGATGGTTGTGGTCGTCTTTGAAGTCCTCGATCACCACCCTCGCTTCGAGAAGGCTCGTCCAGTGATTGCGGTTCAGGCACTCCTTCCGTAGTCGGTTGTTGAACGATTCGATGTGTCCGTTGTTCCACGGCGTCCCCGGCGGGATGTAGGAGATACCGACACGGTCGCGACAGAACTGTTGCAGCACATGCGAAATGAACTCCGGACCGTTGTCCATTCTCAGGACCATCGGCGGTCCGTCCCACAGCGCGAACGTCTTGTCGAGCTCGTCGGTCAGTCGTTGCGCGGTGATCGAGCGCTCCACGATGTTCAACAGGGACTGCCGGGTGTGTTCGTCGATCATCGACGCGATCTTGATCGCTTTCCCATCCACCGTGGAGTCGAACTGAAAATCCATAGCCCACACCACTTTCGGCGCATCGGCTTCGATCTGCGGGCAGGAGCTGATGCCGGCGCGTTTGCGGGGATGATAGATCCGAACCTGCAGACCCTCCTCCTTCCAGAGCCGGTGCACCTTCTTCTTGTTCACCGACATGCCCTGGTCGTGCCTCAGATGCGCCCAGGCGCGACGGAAGCCGTGCAGTGGATGCGAGCCTGCGTATGTCCGCAGCGACGCCCTCAGGGCCGCGTCGGGATCCGCGGGTGTGTCGGCGATCGGTGTTCGTGCGTAGGTGGAGCGGGCAAGCCCAACAGCTTTGCACGCCAGACGTTTCGACAGACTCATGGTGTTGACGAGCATGTCGACGGCGCGGCGCTTGGCGGCTGGGCTCAGAATTTTCCCTTCGCTACCTCCCGCAGTGCGTCCTTCTCCAGCTCGGCCTCGGCGAGCAGGCGTTTGAGCTTGCCGTTCTGCTCGCGCAGCTCCTTGAGTTCCTTCGCGGCATCGGTGTCCATCCCGCCGTACTGACGCCGCCAGTTGTACAACGTCGCCGCCGACACCTCGAGCTCCGCCGCGATCTCCTCTTGCGTCTTGCCTGCAGCGGTCAGCTCATCGGCACGGCGCAGTTTGCGCACGATGTCCTCGGCAGAGTTGCGCTTCCGTCCAGCCATGTTCTCCATCGTCCTATCCGCCCACTTCAGGGGCAACAAGACTCTAAAACGAGATGGCCCCGTTCACCGGGGACACGCCACTGGCACCGGGAGTGACTGTGTCTCGATGGTATTGGGTGCGGTCATCACCAAGCCCAACATCGTGGCGCTCGAGAACATGGTGTCGAGAGTGTGCGTCGGCATAGCGATCTCCTAGGGATGCGTTTGAAACTGATCCGAGTCGGTCGAGTCGGGAGCAATCAATGGCCGGGCCATTGCCCAACTTCCGAACAGCCCTGCAAATAGCAGTAATCCGATGCCTGCGTAGAGGTTGACTCTGATACCCCCGGACTTATCCAGCTCCTCGGTTGTGGTGTTCACTACTCCGAGTATCAGCAGGAAGATTCCGTAGAAAGCGAACAAGCCAGCGATGATGATTCGAAGATCGAACAGTTTGCTCGCTGATCCCTGGGCGCGTTCCGCTCGTTCGCTGGCAGCGATGATCGAGTCGAATGCCTGGTCTGGCGTGGCGGCGGAGCCGCTGTCGAAGTTGCTGTCGGGTGTACTGGATGTGGACATGGTGTCTCCGTTGTCGGTGGGTCAGGCGAACCAGAGATTGAGGCCCACGCAGCATGTGAGGGCTATGCCGCTCAAGACTGGTACGGACTGATACCAGTTGCGGCTCAAATGCCACCGAAGGGGTTTCCGTAAGGCACTTCGATCTGTGGTTCGCCATACCAAACCTGTGAGTTCGTGGATGGGTTTGGGAACGGTCACGGCCGAGACTGCGAGCATGACCACGACGTCGACGGTGAAGGCGACACCTGCGCCCCAGAATGCGGCGCTTTGGTCGGAACTGAATTGAACAAGGCCAGTGCTGTTGGCCCCGTATACCCCGGCCGCGCCGAGAATTCCGGCGACCAGTCCTGCGAATCCGGCCCATGGGGTGATGCGGCTGAAGAACATTCCGACGATGAAGGTGGCGAAGAGTGGAGCGTTGAAGAACGAATTCAGCGTCTGTATGTAGTCGCCGATGTAGTTGTACCCAGACGCGAGAAAGGCTGCGCCGACGGCGATGAAGACACCGACTGCGGTGGCGGTCCGTCCGATTCTGAGATAGTAACTGTCTTCCTTGTCCTTCTGGATGTAGGGCTGCCAGAGGTCGTAGGTCACGACTGTGTTGAACGCGCTGAGGTTGGCGGCCATGCCGGCCATGAAGGATGCCAGGAGCCCGGCGATTGCGAGCCCGACCAGTCCGTTGGGAAGCAGTTCGTTGATCAAGGCGGGGAGTGCTTCGTTGGGGGTCAGCGAGCCGTCTCCGATTCCGGGCACGAGAATGACCGCTAGTACGCCCGGTAAGATCACGATCGCCGGGAGCACCATCTTGGGGAACGCTGCGATCAACGGGGTGCGGCGCGCTGCTGACATGTCCTTGGCCGACAGTGCCCGTTGCACTTCGGCGAAATTGGTAGTCCAGTACCCGAAGGACAGTACGAATCCGAGTCCGAGCGCGATGCCGATCCAGTTGCCGTACGGGTTGGTGGTGTTGTCGAGTCCTGTTCCGTGCCAGGCATTCAGCGCAGTTTCTCCGAGTCGACTGTCTCCCACATTCGATTTCAGGCCGTCCCATCCGCCGACACGGTGCAGGCCGATCAGTGTCAATGGAAGCAGCGCGGCGACGATGACGAAGAACTGAAGTACTTCGTTGTAGATCGCAGCGGACAGGCCACCGAAGAATGTGTATCCGAGCACGACGACTGCGGCCATGGCGATGGAGATCCAAATCGGCCAGCCGATGAGCGCGTTCACGATCAATGCCAGTGCGTAGAGATTGATGCCTGCGATCAAGATCGACGCTACCGCGAACAGAATCGATTGGAGCAGGTGTGTGGGTTTGTTGAATCGGAGACGGAGATATTCGGGGACGCTGCGGACTTTGGATCCGTAGTAGAAGGGCATCATGATCAGGCCGAGTACGACCATTGCCGGTATAGCGCCGATCCAGTAGTAGTGGGTTGGTGCAAATCCGTAGGCGGCGCCGTTGGCGGTCATTCCGAGAACTTCGATGGCGCCCAGATTGGCAGAGAGGAATGCCAGCCCGGTGACCCATGCCGGTAAGCTGCGCCCAGCCAGAAGGAAGTCCATGCTGGTGGTGACGGAGCGTCTGGCGAGGAAGCCCACTCCGACGACGACGGCGAAGTAAGCCGCGATCATTACGTAGTCCGCCATGTTGGTGTCGAGGCGGATATCAGCCGCTAGGGCCATTCTGGTTCTCCTTGTGAACCGGAACGGCGCTGTTCCGGTCGCTCAGCGTGCGCTGAGTGGTGGATGAGAGGGAGCGAGTGGGCGAAACGCGAGTAGTTGACTGGACGAACCGGTCGCCGGAGGCGCGGTGAAGCTGGCTGCGGCGCCGGTTGCCCGCGGCCAGGTTCACGTTGGTTGTCAGTTCAGGTCGACGCTGAGTGCGGTGACGAACAGTTCGAGTGGCTCGGTTGTGCTTGCGGTGACGAGGATTTCGGATCCGTATCCGACCGTTACCGCATGCCCGGGAGTCAACGGGTGATCTTGGCCTCCGAAAAGATACTTCCCGTGCCCGGACATGACGAACACCGAATGTTCGACGGTATCTGCGGTGAATCGCTCGTGTTGGTCCGGTGCGAGTTCGATTCGGCGAAAGCTTTTCCACGGACCGTCGAAGTACTGTGTGGCGTCGAGCTCGTCGCCTTTTTCGATTTTTCCTACGTAGCCTCTCATTTCGAGTTGGCTCCTTCCGCTGAAATGGCGATTTGGTGTTCTTCGGTGGGTCTGCGGGGAGGCAATTTTCCAGAGATTTCGGGCGGAAAGACTTCGATGACGACGTATTCGATACGCTCACCGCCGGTGTTCCACAGGGCATGTTGGCTGTGGAGTGGGGTGATGACGATGGAGCCTGGTTCGACGTGGAACTTTTCGCCGTCGAGTTCGATGTCGGCGCTTCCGCGCAGGATGAACCAGATCTCTTCGGTGTGGCTGTGGGTATGCAGTCCAGCCCGTCCGCCTGGGTCGAATGCGACCCATTCGATTCCGTCCCAGTCTCCGTGAAGGTGTGCGCCGGTCGCGAATCGGGTCCACAGCATGGCTCCTTCGCCGCCGTGAACACCCATTACTTTGCCTGCATTGTCGGTGTGTCCGGTTATTACGCTCGGCATGTGCTCGCTTCTTTCGTGTGTGCTGTCATGAACTGTGTCCGTGGATCATCAGGTCGGCGAGGTCTTCGGGGTCGATGAAGGACGGTGGGGGAGGTGGGCCCCATCGGAACAGTCCGCGGGCGCCTTCGAGTTCTTCGGGTGTCCACAGGGCGTCTTCGGGGATGTGGTCCATGTCGCTGTGGTACTCGGCAAAATTGCCGGCGGGGTCTTTGAAGTACCAGAAGAAGTTCGATCCGGCGTAGTGGCGTCCAAGTCCCCATATGTGGCGTTCTGGATGCCCGTCGAGCAGGTCCATTGCACCGCGGCCGATGGCGTCGACATCGTCGACCTGCCAGCTGCTGTGGTGCATGAACTGAACTGGTGAGCGTTGAACGAGGATGTTGTGGTGGTCGGTCGAGCACCGAAGGAAGACGCCGCTTCCTTTCACTATGTCGCTGACCTTGAAGCCGAGGCCGTCTGTAAAAAACGTGTATGCGGTGTCGAAATTCGTTGTGCCCAAAACGATGTGACCCAGCCTGCGCGGCGTCACTTTCGCCTCGGCGATGATGCCCTCGGCCCGTGCGTTGAGTCGATCGATGCGCCCTGGAGCGTTCACCTTGGCCGCCGGGAACGGTGTCTGATTCAAACGAGGCGAGACCGTCAGCTCGATGGCCGTTCCCGTACTCGGCTCACGGGTATGCAGGGCGGCACCGACGATAACGTGCTCGGCGTCGATTGCACTGAGCTGTGTTGCGATGCGATGGAGGTCGTCGGTGTCGTCCACGGCGAACACCGCAGCGACGAGCCTTCGTGAGGACGCGGGGACCAGCCGCAGCTGGACTCCGCCTTCTGAAGTAGAGAACTGTCCATCGCCGACAGCAGTGAGTCCGAAATCTTCGTAGAAGTGAGCTGTACGTGCCAGGTCGGGGACACCGAGGACGATGGAGTCGAGGCGATGTAGCGACATCGGATCTCCTTCTACTCTGCCGGGGCGAGGTCGGTTTTCGGCTTGGTGTGCTCGGATGCGGGCGCGGTGAAGGTCTGGGTGATCTCGCCGATGCCGGTGATGTAGCTGCGGAGGACGTCCCCGGCCTTGAGGTAGCGAGGGGGTGTGCGTCCCGCGCCTACTCCGGCGGGGGTGCCAGTGAAGATGACATCACCCGGGTAGAGCTCGACGATTCGGGAGAGATGCTCGATCAGCGTGGGTACGGGGAAGATCAACTGTGATGTTCTGCCGCTCTGAACTTGCTCACCGTTGATCTCCGCGCCGAGTTCGAGATCGTCGGGGTTGTCCAGCTCGTCCGGTGTGACCAGAACTGGACCGACCGGTGAGAACCCGGCGTGTGATTTCGCCAGGCTGAACTGCGGAGCCGGCCCCGAGTGCTGGCGTTCGCGTTCGGAAATGTCCTGGCCGACTGTCAGACCGGCTACGTGATTCCATGCGGAGGCGGAGGCGATGTTGCGGCCGCCACGGCCGAGAACAACGACAAGTTCGACTTCCCAGTCCACCGATTTGGAGGGTAGCTCCACAGACGACTCGGGACCGGTGATCGACGAAGCGAACTTGGTGAAAATCACCGGGTTGTCAGGACGCACGAACCCGGATTCGTCTGCGTGAGCAAGATAGTTCAAACCTACGGCGAAAATCTGACGCGGTGACGGTGCAGGTGCACCGACATGAGCCCTCTGGGGCAGTGACGTCGATGGTTTCGGTTGCGTCTGAACCCACGTCGTAAATTCATCCCACCGGGAGTAGATCTGCTGCGGATCCGCTGAGAACGTGCCGTTGCTGGCCTGTTCGACATCGGAGACACGGTCGCCGTCCACGAGGTGTAGTCGACCGTCGAGATTGATCAAACGCACTGAAAGCTCCTGTTCCTCATGGTGTGGCCCGAAGATGGCTTCGAAGGCCTGAGACGACCATCACACCCGATGAGCGAAAAGTCAAATAGTTTTCGAAAACTTAGTTTTCTTTCGCTACGTGATAGCGTTCGGGGAGTAGATCAAACGAAACGGGGAAAGCGTGACGACTCAACTACCGCTTGCCGCGGACCGAAGTAGAACAACCCGCGTCTACGAGGCCATCAGGGGTGACATCTTGGCTGGTCGCGTGCCCCCTGGATCGCGGTTGGGCTTCGCAGGCCTGGTCGAGACCTACGAAAGCAGCATCGGCGCTATTCGTGAGGCCCTCAATAGATTGCTCGAACAAGGTTTGGTGACCACTGAGCCGAAGCGCGGGTTCCGCGTAATGGCAATCTCGACCGACGACCTACGTGACCTCACCACAGCGCGCTGCGAGATCGAAGTACTGGCCCTTCGATACGCAGTTCGGCAGGGCGACACTCAGTGGGAAGCAAATGTCATTGCGGCTCATCACATGCTCGAACGGGCCGATCAGTTCGAGCCTCGCGACCCGAGACGTTTCGGAGATGAATGGGTCGCCGCGCACACCCGGTTCCACGAAGCACTCCTCGGCGGATGCCGGAATACTCGAATTCTCTCCTGTGCAACCACACTGAGGGATTCGGCTGAGTTGTATCGCATGTGGTCGGCGCCCCAGCACGATCGATCCCGCGATATTGAGGGTGAACACCGCGACATCATGGCCGCCGCCGTCGGACGTGATGAGGCCCATGCTGCCGAACTCTTGACCCGACATATTCAGCGGACCACAGATGCGCTGCTGGTCGGCCAACAGAATGCCTCAGGGTAGGTCGCCTGGAAGCGCCATCCGCCCACCAGCAATAGCTTTCGGTTGAGATCCTGGCATCTCACCTCCGTACATAACCGGCGGCGGTGGACAATTGATTGATCGAATGCAACATGCAGTAGTCAAGTTGACATAATGTAGATTATCGGCATAATTTCGACCTCGGCAAACATCGCGAACGTCGATCGCTGTGGTCGCTACGCGACTCTGGTCGATGTCCGCTTCGGTGACCGCGTGTTGGGGCGCGCAACGTTCGGGATCCAGTTCGCTCTTGGCGTGATCGCATGGACGTTTCCGGTTGAATGATCTCCAACATGGCGGCCGAATCGTGTCGATTGTCGGGAACCTGTGCCGTTATAAGGCTATTGCCGTCGCCGTAACCTATAGCTGCCTCGATCTAATTCGTCACTGTGACGTATTGAGGTTGTTTTCATGGACTGTATGCGTGATGAAAACAGTAAGTTGGTCGAGTATTCGACGATGCAAACGTCATATGGCCCGTTACGCTCCGAGTCAGCCATTGTTTGTGGCCCAACTTTCCATCCAGAGGTTTCGATGTTCGCCGTGCGTTCCCTTTTCTCCACAGACCAACGTTCCACGCCTCGCCATCGGGGTGGTTCGATCCCTGACTCCGGGCTCCTGGACCTCAATGTGCGTCGCACTCGGGCCACACAATTGCTGGTGGGTCTGGGTGTGCTGGCGATCGGCGTAATCGGGCTCGTCAGTGCGCCCTCGGAGGAATACAGCGGCTGGCGCGGTCTGGTCGTAGTGGCTGTCAGCATTTCTGCCCTGCCGGTTGCTGCGCGCTGGTTCGTCGGCAGATGGCCGAGCCCTCGTTGGCTGATCGCGTTCATCGTCTACTCGGACGTGTCGATAACAGTGTGTCTTCTGCTGAAAGACACCGACATGACGGCGATCGGTGGAACAGTGCTGTTCGCGGTGGTCACCTCGCTGGCCGTGGTGGCAGTGCCTCTACTCCCCTGTGTCCTTCACATGATGTACGGCGCCGTCGTTCTCGGCATCGTGGCGCTGATGACTGTCCACTCCGACACCGCAAGCGGATGGGTCGTTGCCGCCCACAGTCTGACCATGCTGTTGATGTTCTCGGCGCCGCTCATCTTGATGGTCTATGTGAGCGAACTTCGATCGCGTGCGCGGGAGTCCCTGGTGGATTCACTGACCGGTCTGCACAACCGCCGCGGGTTGTTTGCTGCGGTGACTGCGATCGCTGTGACGACGCCGAAGGTCGAACCGATCGTCCTGTCCGCCGTCGTCATCGACGTAGATGGCATGAAAGGCGTCAACGACACCTTCGGGCATCACACTGGCGACGCAGTGCTCGTCGACCTGGCCCAACACCTGAGGGCGCTCGCTGTCAACCACTGGGTTGTAGCTCGGCTCGGCGGTGACGAGTTTGCGTGCGTCTCGATCGGCCGACCCGCGGATATCGCTGCTCGTAGTGATGAGCTCGTGTCGAACCTCGCGTGCGCTCGGATGATCTCTGGACTCACCGTCAGTGTTGGTGCGGCCACTGTCGGCATCTCTATCGGGGACGACGAAGAGCAGTCGGCACGCGACGCGCTCAGAGTTGCCGATGCTGAGATGTATCGGGTGAAGAACAGCCGCAAGCAGATTCGCGGCCACAGCGGCACGGCGTACCTCTAGACGGTGCCTGTTCCGGTACGACCGTTGACGTCGACTTCGCTCGAGGTTGTACGTTTGCGCGATGGATGTGACAACCACGGAGTGGGTCTTCGGGCGGCTCCCGGTGCAGGGACTCGGTCTCATGAGATTGGCCGACGAGGGATGGGGACAACCGGACCGCGATCCGCTCGCTCTGGTGCGTGCGGCGGTCGACGCCGGTGTGACTCTGCTCGATACCGCCGAAATGTACGGCAACGAGGAACTCGTCGGCCGGATCGTGGGGCCGGTGCGAGATCGAGTCACCTTGTGCAGCAAGTTCGGGGTCTATTGGGGCGCGTCGGGTGATCGCGACGACTGGAGCGTTCGTGCCGATCCGGCGACAGTGCGGACCGCAATCGAGGGCAGCCTTCGTCGGTTGAACGTCGATACGATCGACCTGTACTACCTTCATCATCGCAGCAACGTGACGCCGATCGAGGACACTGTCCTAGCTATGGCCGAGTTGGTTCGCGCCGGAAAGATCAGAGCGATCGGGCTGTCCAATGTCACAGTCGATGACGTTCGGAGAGCTCATCTGGTCCACCCAGTCACGGCCGTGCAGGAGCAGTGGGCGGTGACGCAGCGAAATGTCGAACCCATGCTGCCAACACTTGCCGAACTAGGCATCACCCTCGTGGCGCACTCGCCGCACGGCCACGGATCGCTCCATTCACCCACCGACAGCCCGCTCGCAACCACACTGGACGAGATCGCCACACGGCATCGGGTTACCCGGGGACAGGTCGCGTTGGCGTGGGTTCACGGCAGCAGCCTTGGACGCGATCAACCCGTCGTTCCGCTTCCCGGCACGACCCGAATCAGCCACCTGCTGGCGAATGTGGCAGCCGCTTCCCTCGTCCTCGAACCGTTCGAACTGGACCGCCTCGACGCTCTTGCCTCACTGTGAGGATCGGTCACGCCGAGCTGTCATAGTTCGAATTCGACCGGGTCGATTCCCACCGCGAAGCACGCGTTCCTGACAGCGTTCTTTTCGTCGTCGTCGAATTTGCCATCGGCGCCACCGATGATGATTCCGATCTGAATCACAGCACGCGCCTGATCGGGCTTGCTCTTCAGCTTGCCGATGGTGGCCGTGGCCTCGACCTTGCCGAAATCGAAATCGCCAGCGAGCTTGTCGCAGTACCAATCGAACTTCTGGCGAAGCTCGTCTGCCGGAAACACTTTGAGGGCTTCGTTGCTCGAGATGAGTGCAGCGGTCTTCTGTCGCTCGGCTGGATCGATGGTGCCATCTGCGGCAGCGATGAGAGCGCACATTGCCATGCTGCCGTTGGCGAACTCCTTGTTCTTGAACTGGACGGTCTTCGTCTGCAGTTGGCCGTTGAGTTCGGTGGCCTTTGCCTTGAGCTGGTCCCAGAAAGCCATGGAATTCCTTTGTGTTGCGTTCCTTGGACCGCACCGTCCGTGCGATCGCCACCATTGTGCACGTCGATCCTTCGAAAAACCCGGACCCGCTGCTAGGACCGTGCGGCAACCGTTCGCCAGTGCACGAGAATGCGATGGATGGACTCGGCGCCGTGAATCGGACCAGGCGGGGTCGAAAGCTGGACTGGATGCAGTAGAAACGGCCGCGACTGCTCGCCACCCAGACCACCGTGTGAGCCCACCTGTTCCTCGAATGCAGCGACTTCGTCGGTATCCGGCCAGTACGTCCCGTTGATCATCATGTCGGGCACGTTGCCGAACGAGTCCGTCCGACGAATCAAGTCCAGTACGCCATGCCCGAAGACTGCCAGCGGGTCCTCCCCCACGACGGATCCCGTATCGAGGGACACGCTTCCGTGCGCACCGAGGACCTCGGATTCACCGGACTCCGTTGCAACCAGCACGAAGCCGATCCCTGGATGGCCGATCAACGTCTCGATCAATCCTGGATACACGGCGTCGATCCACTCGCGCGTTGCTCGAGCGGGATTGTCGACGAAGCTGACCAGTCCGACATTCCCAGACGCCAGCACGATGACGTTGTCGACGTCGGACTCCGAGCTGCCGGACGATCCGATGCCGACACTCGCGGCGGCGAATGCGGCGCCTTCTGCTCCGCCGCCGTGCATCGGTCGGTCCGAAGTTTCGGCAAGAGCGCACCCGCGGAGAACGAGCGATTGCAGCGACTCGCCGTATCGGGTCCTGAACGTGACGCCCTGACTCTGCCCGTGGTCGGAGAGCAACACCAGGTGATACGACCGCTCGCTGCTCTGAGCCACCGCATGGATCATTGCGATTTCGGCATCGAGCTTACGGAGAACTGCGAGCGTCTCTGGTCGCTCGACGCCCGAGTGGTGCGAGACCTCGTCGTATCCGACCAGGTCGGCGTAGACGATCGACCGACCGCGCACTAGATCGCCGATCACAGCTGCGACTACGACGTCGGTCTCCACCACCGTCGTGAATGCGCGCACCAGCGGGTAGATCCCGCCGCGCGGTACCCGCGGCACGATCCCACGGCTGCGCGAGATCAGGCTCTGTCTGATCTCGCGGACGATCTCGGCAACGAAACCAACGAAGGTGCGCACAGTGTTCGCCGGGTCGATGAAGTAACCGGAGTAACCGGTACCCCCGCCACCCATTCGTGCACCCCTCATGCGGCTGACCACCAGTACGTTGTCTTGCGCTCCGCCGGTGAACAGGTTTCCTCGGCTTGCGCCGTCGTCCGCCAGCAGCCCGGTGAGTTTGCTGCGTTCCCGTTCGCGTTCGGCGTTGCTGGCGGGATCGCTGAAGACCGCGATCGTTCGAGAGGACTTGTCGTACCATCGAAATGCCGGGACATCGTGGTTGGAACCGTGCAGGATTCCAAGCTGGCTTGCCCCGGTCTGGCTGCTCCAATCGGTATGCCACGCAGTGAGCGAATGAGTGCCGGACGAGACGAGACTTGCCATCGTGGGTACGACTCCGGACGACATCGCGCGACGAAGTACATCGTGACCGAGCCCGTCAATCTGTATACACACTAGGCCTGGAGCGTCCACCTGCCCGGACGACCCGTGCTGAGACCGGCGATGGCGTCGTACGACCATCATGCGATAGGTGTTGTCACGTCGCGCTGCAATGGCCCCCGATACGACGGAGGTCGTCGCAGACAGGATCAGTGCGAGGATCGTGATGTCCATCGGACCGTCGAAGTGTGCGACCGGCGCGAGCGTGACGCTGAGCAACATCAACAGGCCACTGGCGACGAAGACCGAGACGAAGAGAAGAGCCGGACCGACCCACATCATGGCCCGGAGAAACAGCGGCCACAGAAGTGCATTGAGCGCTCCGAACACGATGGCAAGAGCTACCGCGCTCGGCACGACCCCGAGAAGACTAGAGCGTGTCTCTTAAATTGGGTCCGTTTTCGTTTTCATCGCCGGGCGGTGGTTGTGGTTGCGGGAGTGCAGAACTGCCGCGCACAGGACAACGCCCCCGAGGAATGTCATGGCGTACTTGTCATATCGAGTGGCCACACCACGCCACTGTTTGAGCCGCCCGAAGCCACGCTCGACGGTGTTGCGGTGCTTGTACATCGTCGGATCGAAACCCGGTGGACGACCACCGGCGGACCCCTTGTCGGCCCGTCGCTGCTTCTGGTCGCTGCGCTCGGGAATGGTGTGTTTGATCTTGCGGCGACGCAGTTCGGTGCGGGTACTGGGATGGGTGTACGCCTTGTCGGCGAGCAATCGGTAGTCCTGGTCCCCACCGGCAGCTCGGTGGGCATCGAGCAACGGCACCAACTGTGGATTGTCCCCGGCTTGCCCACCGGTCAGCAGCATCGTCACCGGCGAGCACGTCAGGTCGGTCAGTGCATGGATCTTCGTGGTGAATCCTCCGCGAGATCGACCCAACGCGTGGTCAGCGGGTTCGTCGACGGATTTCTTGTAATTCGACAAGGCCCCCTGTGAGAGTGTCGGCTCGCGCACCGGCCGCATGCTGATGCGCCCGGACGCTGGTCGAGTCGATCGAGAGCACCGCCCCGATATCGCCGTCGAGTTCTTCCGGGTCGAGACCGAACACCTCGGCCACCGCGGCAAGCATCTCGTCGTAGGTGCCATCGAAGGACCATCGGTGGTGGCGTTTCCACACCGTCTGCCACGGACCGAAGTCCTCCGGCAGATCTCGCCACGGACACCCGGTACGGAATCGGTATGCGATGCCCTCCAGAATTCGCCGGTGCTCGGCGAACCGCCGCCCACGTTTTCCCACGTCGGTGGGTATCACTGGCTCGACGATCTCCCAGAACTCGTCACTGATCACTCCCACGCGCGTCATCGAAATATCATCGCTGACAGCACCTCTCAAATTTGGGAGACACGCTCTAGTCGTTCCGACTCGATCGAGTCGAAACCCAGGCATGAGGAGATCGGCAATGACCAACATGGCCGCCGAGATCGCCGCCAGAACTGCGTACTCGATGCCCAGCCGCCACGCCATTGTCGCTTCCCCTGTAGCCGAGAGGGTCTGTTCGATTTCTGGAATGGTAGACCCCATGGCCGAAGGCCGAAGGAAACCTGGCAGCGTGGTGTGGTGGGGCCACGCCACGGTGGAGATTCACCTCGACGGGGTCACGGTGCTTACCGACCCTGTCCTGACGCGCCGCGTGGCCCACCTGGTTCGCCGACGCGGCGGGTGCCCTCCGATCGAAGTGCACTCCCCTGACGCAGTTCTGCTCTCCCATCTGCACAGTGACCACACCCACCTTCCGTCGTTGGCGAAGGTGTCCCCGACTACGCCGATCGTGCTGCCACGAGGCGCATCCCGACGGTTCGGCAGTCTGCGCAAGCTCGGGAATCCCCTCATCGAGATCTCCGTCGGCGAGAGCGTCGATGTCGGAACCCTTGGTATCACCGCGGTTCCGGCCGACCATGACGGCCGCCGATGGCGCCACGGACCCCGCGATGTGGATGCCCTGGGCTACGTCATCGAAGGCTCCTCGATCGTCTACTTCGCCGGCGACACCGCGATGTTCGACGCGATGGCCGAGTGGGTGCCGCGGTGCGACCTTGCGTTGCTCCCGGTCGGAGGATGGGGCCCGACGCTCGGCGACGGACATATGAACGCTCGAGATGCCGCGCGCGCAGCGTCGGCAATGCACGCGGGCATGTCGATCCCCATTCACCACGGGACACTGTGGCCGGTGGGGCTCGATCGGTTTCGCCCGCATCTGTTTCACGAACCAGGCGCGGACTTCGTCGTCGAGGCATCCTCACTCGACGTGCCGGCTACCCTTCTCGACCCGGGCGAACCCTGGCAGATGTCGGACTGAGCGATGATCAGCGCAGGCGTTCCGCGTCCTTTGCTCGCGTGACCAACTCCTCGCACAGGCGCGTGAGCTCGTCGAGCCCTGCTCCTTCCGTCACCGCCGTAGCGACATCCTCGGCCGCGCACCTGACCTCGAATGTTCGATCGATAAGTGCGGACGCCTCCTCGGAAGACAGGACGACGGCATCCTCGGGGATCGAGGTGCCCTTGATTGCACTCCGGTGTTCGTAGGCTCGCTGCCTGCAGGATTGTCTGCAATAGCGCCGGCGCCGGCCCATCCCGGAATCGGCGACCTCGCGTCCGCACCATGCACACGCGTGTACCCGACGTGACATCACTGACATGGTCTCGAGCCTACGGGGAGCATGACGGTAGAATGACGTCGGCGTATGCGCGGGTCCACCCGTGTCGTCGATTCGGGTCGGGAACGATTCGCACCGGTGGAGCGTTGAGGAACATGTACGACAGAGGGAGAGGACTTCACAATGGCAGATCGCGTTCTACGAGGTAGCCGCCTCGGCGCCGTTAGTTACGAGACCGACCGCGACCACGACCTTGCGCCGCGTCGAGTCGCTCGCTACCGATGCGACAACGGTGAAGAGTTCGACGTGCCGTTCGCGGACGACGCCGAGATCCCCGGCACGTGGCAGTGCCGCAACGGCCTGGAAGGTTCCCTGCTCGAGGGAACTGCTCCGGAGGCTAAGAAGGTCAAGCCGCCGCGCACCCACTGGGACATGCTCCTCGAGCGCCGCTCGGTCGACGAACTCGAAGAGTTGCTCAAGGAGCGGATGGACCTGCTCAAGGTCAAACGTCGCGGAGCCTGAGAGCCGAAATAGCTTTTCTTCTGCGCCGAACGAATTACAAAACATTCGTTCGGCGCAGTTTTTTGTCTTGATTCATATTCTTCGGTTTGTTTCCTTACAGTCTGTGCTGCAATCCCGAAACAATACGATGGATTCTGCAGCGATCGGGATGAAGATTGCCGTCTGCAGTGGGATTATTGTGGACCCGGCGCGAACGACCCCCATGGGTAACGGTCGGGGGTGAACGCACGATGAAATGTCGAGCGCGTAAAAGCACGACGCTGTATTCGTCGGCATAACGAGGGGGCAACCACACGTGACCGAAGAGCCCTGTACTCAACTCGCGTCGCTTCGAGCCGAACTGGATTCCATCGACGCAGGTCTGCTCGTGGCTATCCGCGATCGAATCGAGATATGTTCACGGGTCGCTCTCGTCAAACGCGAGTTCGACATTCCGATGATGCAGCCCGATCGCGTAGGGGTCGTCCAGGACCGGGCACGCGAATTCGCACGCAAACACGGTATGTCCGAAGATTTTCTGGCTTCGGTGTACGACCTTCTGATCGGTGAGGCCTGCCGCGTCGAAGACCTGATCATCGACGCGGACTCCGCCGTCGGCAAACGCGGTAGGTGAGATTCTCGATGACTGTCCGCACGCTACTGATCGACAACTACGACTCGTTCACGTACAACCTCTACAGCCTGCTGTGCGAAGTGAATGGTGTGGAGCCCGTTGTGGTTCGGAACGACGTCGATTGGGATTCACTCGACCTCGCGAAGTTCGACAACATCGTTGTCTCACCGGGTCCCGGGCGCCCGAGTACCTCGCACGATCTTGGAATCAGTGCGCGCGCAATCGTCGATTCGGACCTACCGATCCTCGGAGTCTGTCTCGGACACCAAGCCATCTGCCATCTATTCGGGGGCGAGGTCGACCTGGCTCCGGAGCCGATGCACGGCAGAATTTCCGAGATAGTTCATGACGGAGTCGGGCTGTTCGACGGGATCCCCTCCCCCTACTCCGTGGTTCGCTACCACTCGCTGACGGCATTGGATCTACCCGATGAGCTCGAAGCCTGCGCGTGGACCGCCGACGGCATCGTCATGGCCGTACGCCATCGCAGTCGCCCCATGTGGGGCGTGCAGTTCCATCCCGAGTCCGTCAGCACGGAGTACGGGAGGGAGTTGTTGTCGAATTTCCGCGATCTCACTCGATCGATACTGCACCCGTTCGCTGCGCCCACCCGTACGCCCTATTTTCTCGAAAGCCAGTGCATCGAGGGCGACTTCGACACCGAGCAGGTGTTCGGTGAGCTGTTCGCAACCGGCCCGAACAGCTTTTGGCTCGACGGAAGTGCCGCCGTGGAACCTGACTCCCGCTTCACGATCATGGGCGACTGTTCTGGACCGCTTGCGGAATACATCACCTATCGAGTTGCCGAGCGACACGTCGAGGTGAGTCGCGCAGACGGAACCACCGAGTCCGTGGATTCGACGTTCTTCGACTACCTCGATCGGCAACTGAAGGCTCGGGCGGTTCACGCACGCCACGATCTGCCGTTCGCCTTCGCTCTGGGGTACGTCGGATATCTGGGCTACGAGCTCAAAGCCGACGTCGGTGGACAACTTGTTCACACTGCGCCGACTCCGGATGCCTCCATGGTGTTCGCCGATCGCGCGCTCGTCTTCGACCACGAGTCGGGATGCTGTTATGCGATGGCCTTGGTGGAAGAGCACGGCGATGCTGCAACGGCAGCATGGTTCGAGGATGTTGTCGATGCACTCACCTCGCTTCGGGAGGGCGCCCACAGTTCCCAGCCGCAGGAAAGTCCGTTGTTGGCACCGGAGTTCGAACAGGACCTGCAACTTCGGCACGATCGTGAGAAGTACCTCGGGCTCATCGAGCAATGCCTAGCCGAGATCAGGTCCGGGGAGACATACGAGGTGTGTCTGACCAATGTTGCCTCGTTCCCGGGCCCGATCGACGCGCTCGAGACGTATACCTATCTCCGAGAGATCAATCCGACGCCCTACAGTGCTTTCCTCGGATTCGCGGACCTGTCGATCTCCAGCGCGTCTCCCGAGCGGTTCCTTCGGATCGATGCGGACCGAGTTGTGGAGTCGAAGCCCATCAAGGGCACGCGTCCCCGGGGCAGCACACCGGAACAGGACTCGCTGCTACGGGCGGACCTTCTCGGCAACGAGAAGGACAAAGCCGAAAACTTGATGATCGTGGACTTGGTGCGCAACGATCTGGCGCGGGTGTGTGTCCCGGGTTCGGTGCACGTACCGAAGCTGTTCGACGTCGAGACTTATGCGCCGGTGCACCAGCTTGTCTCGACCGTACGCGGCAGACTGCGTGACGACGCCTCGGCGGTGGATTGCATCAGCGCGGCCTTCCCCGGAGGATCGATGACAGGCGCCCCGAAAATCAGGACGATGGCCATCATCGACAAGCTCGAAGATGGGCCACGCGGTGTGTATTCAGGCGCTATCGGCTACTTCTCGCTGACCGGCACAGCAGACTTCTCCATCGTGATTCGGACGATAGTGTCCACCGAGCACGAGGTGACTTTCGGGGTGGGTGGCGCGATCGTCGCGTTGTCGGACCCGGAAGAAGAGTTTCAGGAGACGATGGTCAAAGCAGTGTCGATGCGGCGTGCGCTGACCGGTTCTGCGCAGAAAGAAAGCCGGAAGGACAAGTAGCAGTCCCTCCGGCTTTCTGTTCCGGTCGTCAGGGTGTTGTGAAGTATTCGAACACTGCCGGTTGGACATTCGGATTGGCATTGACCGTACCGATGATGGTGCCTGCCACGACGCCTATGGCCGTACCGATGATGCAGCCTGCGATGAAGTTCGGGAAGATCGATACGCAGCCGATGGCGAAGCCGAGCCCTGCCCCGATCGCGGTTCCAACGGCGCCGCCGTTGGTGTAGCCGATGACGATCTGGTTGATCATGTTGTCGAACGCTGCCTGTTTGCTGACCGGGCCGGCGACCTCGCTCACCAACGCGGCAGGTTGCGGAGTCAGCAACAGTTGCCTATCCCCTACCAGCGCAGGGACGATCGAATATTGCGCTCCGTTCACCGAGTACGTCAGCGGCACACTCGCCAGAACCGTTCCGGAATTGCCCACGATCTCGACGGAGTCGGCCCCGCTCTCGATGCGGAACGCGCCCGCGTCCAGGACGGTGCTGACAGCACCTTCCGTGGTGACCGAGGTTTCGTAACCGATGGACTCCGTGGGATCTGCGTTCGCCGTTCCCCCACCCAATGCAACCGTCACCGAAGTGGCTGCCAACAGTGTTACTGCCGCGGCAGCCACAGACTTCATCTTTTTCACAAGCATCCCCAGACCGTCGTCGGACGAGCTATTACATTCCGAAGCCAATGGTATTCCTTGACCACCGCCTCGAGTGTGTAAAGCCGATCAATTCGCGAGGTAATTCTCCAAGGCTGTGCCGATTTGCTTCAACACGTCCGGTTCGATCATTTGATTGTGCGCGCACTCGATAGAACGGGTGAGTATTTCTCCGGTCACGAATGCACGCCACTGCGCAGGATCTCGTCGAATTCCGTCACCCGCTCCGTGTGCGGCTTCGAAGAACAGAAGATCGCCGTCGAAAACGTCCGGAACGAACTCTGCCATGATGGCGGTCGAATTGGCGAAACCGTCGTTGATTCGCTCGAGGTGCGCGGGCGTCAAGCCAGTTTCCTGTCCGAACGATTCGTTCAGCAATGCCACCGCGCCCTCGTACGTCAGCGGAGATTCCGATTCGGCTCCGGCAAGGTCGAGGCCGAGACCGGCGAGGAGCTCTTCCACACTGAGTCGTCCCTGAGGTGAGTCACCGGAATCGTGCACGTAGCTGTCCAGGATCGTCAGCGACTCCACCATCTGCTCTGTCCGACGCAGTTCCACGGCGACAGCGTGGGCGATCGCACCGCCGAGAGACCAACCCAGCACGTTGTACGGGCCTTGCGGAACAACTCTCCGAATCTCTGTCGCGTAACGCTGCGCCAGACTCTGGATGGAGTCGAAGGTTCCACCCTCGGCGATGCTGGGCAACTGAATACCGTAGACAGGTCGGTCCTCGGAAAGATGCCGAACGATGCCCGAGTAGCCCCAGGACAGACCGATACCCGGGTGTATGCAGAACAACGGAGTACCTGTCCCCTGCGCACGCAGCGGAATCACTACCCCGAAGGCACTGTCGAGTCCGCTGGAGGTATCGGCGTCGCGTCCGTCGATCCGAGCCGCGAGCCCGGCCGCCGTCGGATCGAGGAACAGCGACTGCAACGGCACTCGGACACCCGTCGCCGCTTCGAGCGCCGGCACGACACGTGTGGCGACGAGCGAGGTACCGCCGAGGTCGAAGAAGTTGTCGTCGACGCCGACTCGCTCGACGCCGAGGACGTCGGCGAAGACGCCCACGACAGAATGTTCCGTCGCTGTGGACGCCGCTCGATACGGCACCGTACTGGAGGCCAGCTCGGGCACCGGGAGTGCACGACGATCTAGCTTGCCGACCGGGGTCAGTGGAATCTCGTCGAGTACGACTATTGCAGTCGGGACCATGTGTCGCGGCAGCGCAGCCGCAACGTGCTCGATCAATTCGGCTACCTCGACGCGTCGATTGTCGGATACGCGAACATACGACACGAGCACGGTGTCCCCGGACGGAGCGGTGTGGCCTACCGTAGCCGCGAAATTCAACGCCGGGTGATCGGTGAGCACCGAGTCGATCTCCCCCAGCTCGATCCTGAAACCGCGCACCTTCACCTGGAAGTCGCTACGTCCGACGAACTCGATCGTGTGATCGACCGTCCAGCGCACCACATCGCCTGTCCGGTACATCCGCTCACCAGGTTCGCCGTACGGATCGGCGACGAAGCGCTCGGCGGTCAGACCGAAGCGATCCACGTAGCCGCGAGCGGTACCTGGTCCGGCGATGTACAACTCTCCCGGCACGCCGACGGGCAGCGGGCGAAGACGAGCATCCATGACCAGGAATCGGAATCCTAGTGCCGGACGGCCGACGTCGATGATCTTTCCTGGCCGCAGTGGGCCTCCGACGCTTGCCTGGATCGTGGTCTCCGTCGGACCGTAGCCGTTGAACATCATTCGGCCTGGCGCCCACCGTGACACCAGTTCCGCCGTGCACGCCTCACCGCCCACGGCGAGGACGCCGACCTCCGCGAGCCGCGAGTGGTCGATCGACGCGAGAGCGGCCGGCGTCAGGAACGCATGCGTGACGTGAGTGCGTTCGAGCAGATCTGCCAAGTCGTCGCCGCCGAAGATGCCGGGCGGAACGATGACCATGGTGGCGCCGACACCGAACGTCATGGTCAATTCGTAGACGGAGGCGTCGAAACTCGGCGACGCGAGGTGCGAGATGCGGGACAAACGTGTCGGATGGAAACGGAGGGTGACTTCGTCCTCCAGGTTTGACAGTCCGCGATGCCGAACGGCAACACCTTTGGGGCGACCGGTCGAACCCGAGGTGTAGATCAGGTACGCAGGGTGGTCCAGGTGCAGTGTCGCCGTGCGATCGGCGTCGGTCACCGGATGCGTCGGGTACCGCTTGACGTCCGAAGCGAAGTCCTCGTCGTCGACCACGAGCCATGTGATCGTATCCGGGAGCGACTCACGATGCGCTCGGACGGTCAGGCCGATCGGGGCCTGCGAATCATCGAGCATGTGCGCGATGCGATCCGATGGATAGTTCGGATCCACGGGCAGGAACGCCGCGCCGGACTTCGCGACGGACCAAATCGAGAGAATCGACTCGATCGACCGTGGCAACGCCAACGCGACGAAGGTCTCGGGTCCGACTCCGAAGTCGATGAGCATCCGCGCGATCCGCGTCGACCACTCGTCGAGATCGCGATAGGTCAGTCCGACGTCACCGTATTCGACGGCGGTGCCGTCGGGATTTGCGGCGGCTGCAGCGGCCAGGATCTGCGGCCACGTCCTGGGCTCGCCACCTACTTCACCCCGAGCCGGTGCGAACATCGGACGTTCGGTCGACCCGAGGATATCGACGTCGCCGACGGGTGCCGCCGGATCCCGAGTGACCGAATCAAGGATGCGTACGAAGCGGTCCGCGAACGACTGCACCGTCGAGGGATCGAACAGCGCGCTCGCATAGTCGAATGCTCCCTCGATCCCCGCCGGCTCGCCGCTGTCGTCGAACGTTTCCGAGAGCAGAAGCTGCAAGTCCTGCTTGGCGACCGGAACATCGAAGTCGAATCCTTCGACTGTCAGTCCCGGCAGTTCGAGCTGGGCCTTCGTGTTGTTCTGGAAGGACAGTGCGACCTGCGACAACGGTGCATACGACGTCGAACGCGCCGGGTTCATGACCTCGACGATCCGTTCGAACGGAATGTCGGTGTGCCCGAACGCTTCCAGGTCCGACTCGACCACGTGAGCGAGCAACGAATCGAACGATTCGCTGCCGTCGACGACAGTCCGCAGAACGAGTGTGTTCACGAACATTCCCACCAGATCGTCCAGTGCGGCAGCACCACGACCAGCGACCGGCGTCGTGATAGCGATATCGTCGAGGCCACTCAACCGCGACAACGTCGCTGCGAACGCGCCGTGCACGACCATGAACATCGTGGCGTTGCGGTCACGTGAGAATGCCGAGAGACGGCGGTGCAGATCGGCGTCGATGTCGAACTTCACCCGCCCACCGCGGAAATCCTGCGTGGTGGGACGCTGGCGATCGGTCGGCAGCGGCAGCAGGTCGGGTATCCCGCGGAGAGTCTCCCGCCAGAAGCTCAGTTGGCGACTCGCCACGCTGCTCGCATCGTCCTCGGTGCCGAGCAATTCACGCTGCCACAGCGTGTAGTCCGCATACTGCACCGTCAGCGGCGTCCAGGATGGCCCGGTCTCCGAGGTTCGCGCCGAGTAGGCGACCATCACGTCCCGTGCCAGCGGTGCCATCGACGCACCGTCTGCCGCGATGTGGTGAACGACGACAGCAAGTACGTGGGTCGTCGCAGTCGTGTTTGCGGAGTCGTTCTCGGGGTCCTCGACGCGGTACAGCGCGAGACGAATCGGAATCTCCGACGTGACATCGAAGCCGAGCCCAGCGAAGTGGCCGATCTTCTCCCGTAGGTCACTCTGACCGACCGAGGAGACCTCGACGGCGGGCAACACGTCGGCCGCGTCGTGAATGTGCTGTTCGGGAGCATCGCCCAGCGACGGGAACGTCGTGCGCAGAGACTCGTGGCGCTCGAGTACGTCTGCCACCGCACCGCGGAGAGCAGATTCGTCGAGAGCACCAGTCAGCTTCACCACGAGAGGCACGTTGTATGCAGGCGAGGCCGGATCGAATCGGTTGATGAACCACATTCGCTGCTGGGCGAGAGACAACGGGATGCTGGCAGGACGCTCGACGGCGCGTAGAACCGGTCGTGCGTCGTGTCCTGTGGAATCGCCGGCCAGTGCGGCCAGCCCCGCCACCGTCGGTGACTCGAAGATGGCCCGCACACCGAGGCGGGTGCCGAGCGCAGAGTTGACCCGCGCGATCACTCTCGTCGCCGACAGCGAGTCTCCCCCTCGATCGAAGAAGTTGTCGAAGGCCCCTATCGGCTCGGTACCGAGAATGTCGGTGAAGACCTCGGCAACAGCGACCTCCGTCGGAGTTCGCGGAGCGAGGTAGTCTCCGGCGCCGACAGCGAATTCGGGAACCGGCAACGCCCGCCGATCGAGCTTGCCGACGGGAGTCAACGGAATCTCGTCGAGCTGGACTATGGCCGAGGGCACCATGTGCCCGGGAAGGCTCGCCGACGCGTGCGCGGTGAGTTCCGTCTGGTCTATCGTCGCGCCGTTCGCTGCTCGAACGTACGCCACCAGAATCGTTGCTCCAGAGGGCGATTCGGTCCCGATCGTCGCGGCGAAGTCGACGCTCGAGTGCGTTGCGAGAACCGCGTCGATCTCGCCCAGTTCGATGCGGAATCCACGGACCTTGACCTGGAAATCGCTTCGTCCGACGTACTCGACAGTGAATTCCGGGGTCCACCGCACGACGTCACCGGTGCGGTACATGCGCTCGCCTGGCGCGCCGAAAGGGTTGGCCACGAAACGCTCGGCGGTGAGGCCGGGTCGATCGTGGTAACCGCGAGCGAGCCCTGCCCCGGCGAGATACAACTCGCCCTTGACTCCGACCGGAACCGGTTGGAGACGGCCGTCGAGAACGACTTCGTGTACGGCCCTGACAGGGCCACCGATGGTGAGCGCCCCAGTCGCGTCCAACGGGTCACTGATGTTCGACATGATGGTCGCCTCGGTCGGACCGTAGCCGTTGTAAAGGCGACGTCCGGGAGCCCATCGCGACACGAGCTCAGCTGGTACCGCCTCACCCCCGACGACGACGTGTCGGAAGGTGTCCAGGCCCGCTGGGTTTACCGAAGCCAACGCGGACGGAGTGATGAACGCGTGCGTCACGCGTTCACGGGAGAGGATGTCGTGCAACTCCTCTCCGCCGTAGACGGTCGGCGGAACGATCACCATGGTCGCGCCGCGTCCGAAGGCGAGCAGATACTCGAGTACGGACGCGTCGAAGCTCGGTGACGAGACGTGCAACGTCCGCGACTCGGCGGTGATGCGGTAGCGCTCGGCCTGTTCGTTTGCGAAATTCTCCAGACCGCTGTGCGTGACCACGACGCCCTTGGGTAGACCGGTGGATCCGGACGTGTAGATCGCGTACGCAGCGCTGTCGATGCAGACGCCCGATACCCGCTCGTGTTCCTGGATTGGCAGGGAAGAGAACGTATCGAGTTCCTCGACGAGTTGGGCATCGTCGAGCACGATCCACGACCTACCATCGGCGAGTGAGTCCGGGAGATCCGCAGCGTGACCGCGCACGGTGATGCCGAACGCTGCGCCCGAATCCGACAGCATGTGCTCGATGCGATCGCGGGGATAATTCGGATCGACCGGAACGAATGCGGCCCCGGTCTTGGCGACGGCCCACACGGACACCACTGATTCGATGGACCGCGGAAGTCCGAGAGCGACGAAGGATTCGGCGTAGACACCTCGCGCCAGCAACAGCCTGGCGAGGCGGCTCGACTGCCGATCGAGCTCGTCGTACGTCATCGAAACGTCACCGAAGCGAAGAGCACTGCGTTCGGACGAGTGCGCTGCCGCGTTCTCGAATATGTGCGGAAGCAGCATCGTGGAACCGCCTGCGGCACCGTACACCGGCGCGAGCGCCGAGAGTTCGAGATCGCTCAGTAGTCCGACTCGGGCCAGCGGTGTCCGGTCGTCCTCGACGATCGCGTCGAGGACTCGAACGACGCGCGCAATTATGCGCTCGACATCTCTGTCGGAGAACAGATCCGGAAGGTACTTGGCTTTGAGGTGCAGCCGGTCGTCCACCGACGCGACCAACGTCAAGGGATAGTGCGCAGCATCGGCTCCGACGACGTCGGCAACACGAAGTCCGGCGATGTCGGTTTCTTCCGACAGGCCCGCGCGGTCGACTGGGTACGACTCGAACACGGTCAGCGTGTCGAAGGACACTCCGTTTCCTGCGACACGTTGGATGTCGGTGAGGCCGAGATAGTGGTGATCGAGAAGTGACGCCTGTTCCCCCTGAACGCGGTCGACGAAATCACCCAGCGACTCCGACGGGTCGACCGAGATCCGCACCGGGAGGGTGTTGATGAACAGTCCGATCATCGATTCGATGCCGGGGATCTCCGGCGGACGGCCGGAGACGGTCGCACCGAACACGACGTCGTCTCGACCCGTCAGCGTCGCCAGGACCACACCCCACGCACTCTGCACGATGGTGTTGAGGGTGGCGCCGCGGTGCGCAGCCAGGTCGCGAAGCGACGCGGTGACCTCCCGCGAAAGCGAGTGCGTCGTCTCGACCGAGGTGCTCGACAGCTCGCGGCCGCGATCTGCGTCGGCGAGAAGTGTCGGCTCGAGCTCGCCCGACAGCGCCCTGGTCCACGCCGCTTGGGATGCGGCAACATCACGCCGACGCATCCAACTCAGGTAGTCACGGTATGCGGGAACGCGAGGCAACATCGAGGCGTCACCCGCTGTCGCGTACAGCGTCAGCAGTTCCTTGATCAACAACGGAGTCGACCATCCGTCGAGCAGAATGTGATGGTTGGTGAGCAGCAGGCGCCACTCCCCCTCGGCCTTGGTGATCAGCGTGAACCGAAGCAAGGGAGCACGATCCAGCGCGAAGCGAGTTGCCCGGTCTTCGCGGAGTACCGATTCGAGGGCGGCTTCGGGATCATCGGAGCCGCGTAGGTCGACGTGTGCCCACGGAACCTCGATGCCAGCCTGTACGACCTGCACGGACTCACCGTTCGCGTTGTGCACGAACGCTGTGCGTAGATTCGCGTGTCGGTCCAGTAGTGCCTGGACCGCAGCTTTCATACGCTGCGCATCCACGACTCCACGCAATTCGAGTCCGAGTTGAACCATGTACGCGTCGACACCGAGGTCGAGTTCGCCCTCGACTTCACCGGCCAGACGTGCGTGGAACAGCAGTCCTGATTGCAGCGGCGACATCGACCAGACGTCGTCGAGGCCGGGGAACTGATTTTCGAGCTGTGTGATGGTCGACTGGTCGAGGTCGACGAGATCGAGATCGGAGGGTGTGTACCCGCCCGCGTCGGATGCGTCGGCATGCGTGGTCAGGGCCGTGAGAGCCTGGATCCACAGTTCGACCAGGCGGTCTACGTCCGGCGTCGACAGGACGCCGGCCGGGAATGCGAATGTGGCGTCGAGGACGGGTCCGGCCTCGGTGGTGTTCGTGACAGCGTTGATGTCGAGCAGCGCCGGGACCGGCATGTTCGGGTTCTGAGCGTCGCCGAGACTTGTGTCGGACACTGGAATCCAGCCGACGGCCTCCATGCCCTGGGAGGATCCCGTCGCGAACCGTCCGAGATAGTTGAAGCTGACCTGAGGCTTTGCGAACTGTGCCAGAGCCTCGCGTCCCTCGTCCGTCAAGTACCGCGCCATTCCGAAGCCGATCCCATGGTCGGGGATCGCCAGCAGCTGTTCCTTGACGGCCTTGATCGCCTCACCCGCGGCCGTCCCGCCCGCCAACGCATCGTCGATGTCGACGGCAGCAAGATCGAGCCTGACCGGGAAGATCGTCGTGAACCAGCCGATCGTCCGTCCGAGATCGGCGCCGGGCACAACTCCATCCTCACGGCCGTGTCCCTCGAGGCTCACGAGTGCGTCGCCGACACTGGATCCACGTTCACGTCGCCACGCGATGAGAGCCATGGCCAGGCCTGCCAGAAGACCGTCGTTGACGCTGCCGTGGAACTTCTCCGGGACCGTCGTGAGCAGCCGCTCGGTCACCGCCGTCGGCAGAGATGTCCGGACGCGCTGGACTGTCGCATCGACGTCGACTGTCGGATCGAGCGGACGTGAGCCGATGATCGGGTCCTCGCCGGACAGAATTCCGGTCCAGAGCGCCATTTCGTCCGTGCGGGCCTGGGCCACGTCCACGAGGCCGCTCGCCCAGCGCCGCATGGAGGTTCCGGTCTCCGCGAGGACCGGGTCCCCGCCTGCGACTACCTGCGACCATGCCGAAGCGAGATCCGGTACCAGGATTCGCCAGGACACACCGTCGATGACCAGGTGGTGTGCGACGATGAGCAATCGGCCGGCACCCGATGGCTCCTCGAACCACACCATCTGGATCATTCGTCCGACGGTCGGATCCAGCCGATCTGCTGCCGCGTCGAGTTCCATGGCCGCTGAGCGCGAGAACTCTTCTCCTGCAATTGCATCGACATTTACGTGGTGCAGCACCGACGACGCATCGACAGAGCCGACGGGAGCCACGGTCTCGATCCAGACACCGTCGTAACCGCGATACAGCTGTGCCCTGAGCATGTCGTGGGCGTCGAGGACCGCCTGCACCGTGCGCTCGAGCACCGACCGTTCGATCGCTGGCGGCAGCTGCAGCAGGGCTGTCTGTGTGTAACGCCCGAACTCGGAGCTTCGTTCCAACATCCAGTGCACGATCGGAGTCAGGGGTAGATCGCCGACGCCGCGTCCGTCGAACTCCTCGAGAACGACGATCTGAGTGTCCTCGGCCAGGGCGACAACCTCGGCCAACCCGGCGACAGTCTTGCGCTCGAACACGTCGCGAGGCGCGATGACGAGGCCGGCAGCCTTCGCACGAGACACCAGTTGAATGGACATGATGCTGTCCCCGCCGAGTGCGAAGAAGGAATCGTCGACGCCGACGGCATCGATACCGAGAACTTCCGCGAACAGTGCTGCCAGGCTCTGCTCGACCTCGGACGCTGGGGCGCGGCTGTGTGTCACACGAGAGGCGAAGTCCGGTGCCGGGAGCGACTTCCGGTCGAGTTTGCCGTTTGCGGTCAGAGGCAGTTCCGCCAGTACGACGAGTGCAGCCGGGACCATGTAGGCGGTCAGGGTCGTAGCTATGTCGTCGAGAATCGTCGTCGTGTCGAGAGTGCGCCCCGCTTCGGGGACCACGTACCCGACGAGTCGCTCACCGGTGCCGTCGTCACGGACGACGACAACGGACTGTGCGACGCCGGCGGAGCCGAGCAGAGCCGATTCGATCTCGCCCAGTTCGATTCGGAATCCGTGCAGTTGCACCTGCATGTCACTACGGCCGAGGTATTCGAGCTGGCCGTTGCGGTTCCAGCGCGCCGTATCACCGGTGCGGTACATCCGCGCCCCGGACGAGGTGTCGGGATCGGCCACGAACCGCGTCGACGTCAGTGCCGCACGGCCGAGATAGCCACGAGAGAGTTGTCCACCGGCTACGTACATCTCACCGACGACACCGGGAGGAACCAGGCGTAGGCGGTTGTCGCGAACGGACACCGTCAGACCCGGAATTGCCTGCCCGATGACGCTTGCCGATGCAGAGGCCGCGAACTCTTCGGTGAGCGCAAGATGACTTACGTGCACGGTGGTCTCGGTGATGCCGTACATGTTGACCAACGTCGGCGAATCCTCCGGATGGCGCGCATACCAGCGTCCCAGCTGGCCGAGATCGAGTGCCTCGCCTCCGAACACGACGTACCGCAACGCGAGCCGGTCGGATTCTGCCGACGCTGCCCTGTCTGCTTCGGCAAATTGGTAGAACGCCGTTGGTGTCTGGTTGAGTACGGTGACCTGTTCGGCGAAGAGCAACTCGCGGAACAGTTCCGGCGAACGTGCCGTGTAGTAGTCCACCACGACGAGCTTGCCGCCGTGAAGCAACGGGCCCCACAGCTCCCACACGGAGAAGTCGAAGGCATAGGAGTGGAACATCGTCCACACGTCGTGCGAATCGAAGCCGAACTTGTCGAAGGTGTTGTCGAACAGAGTCGCCACCGTCGAATGGTTGACCTGGACACCCTTCGGTCGACCGGTGCTACCCGAGGTGTAGATGACGTACGCGATGGACTCCGCCGTCGCGTCGCCGTGCCGGTCCGTCGAGGACAGGTTCGACGGCGACAGCTGATCGATCGTCTGGGCCGTGTCGGGCTCGTCGACGAGAACCTGTGGCAGGTCGCCGTCGGGCACCGAACCGATGTCGTCGACGGTGGACACGACGCACACCGGTTGTGCGTCGTCGAGCATGAACGCCAGCCGCTCGGCCGGGTAGGTCACGTCCACAGGAAGGTAGCCGCCGCCGGCCTTGAGGACAGCCAACAGCACCACGACGAGGTGGGCATTGCGCGGCATGGCCACGGCGACGAGGCTTTCGGGTCGCACGCCGACCGAAACCAAATGCCGGGCAAGCTGATTGGCGCGTGCGTTCAGCTCGGCGTAGGTGAGCGTCCTGTCGCCGTAGGCAACTGCTGCGGCGTCGGGGAATCGATCGGACGCCGCCTCGAAACGGGTGATGAGTGTGTCCACTGCCGATGTCTGCGCTGCCGGCCGGACGCTCGGATGGTTCCACTCGACTCGTAGCGCCTCGAGCTCACGCGGTGTGACGAGCTCGATGTCGCCGATTGCTGTACCGGGGTCGGAGGTCACGCCGTCGACCAGTGCAGTGAACCGATCCGCGAACTCGCGAACGGTCGAGTCGTCGAACAGATCGGTGGCGTAGGTGATGGCCACGGACATCCCTGCCGGCGAGCCGTCGCTGTCCTGATTCTCGGACACCGTCAGCTGCAGATCGAACTTTGCGATGCCGGCGTCGAACTCGAGTCCTCGGACGTCGAGTTCGGGGAGCTCGAGGTGAGCTGCCTGGTTGTTCTGGAATTCGAGGAGTACCTGGAACAGGGGTGAGTGGTCGGTCGAGCGTGAGGGTGCGAATGCGTCGACGAGTCGTTCGAAGGGGATGTCGGTGTTGTCGAATGCTGCCAGGTCCGTGGTGCGGGTGCGGGCGAGCAGTTCGGTGAAGGTGTGGTGTGGGGAGACCTTGGTGCGTAGGACGAGTGTTCCGACAAACATGCCGACGAGGCCGTCGAGGCCTGCTTCGCCGCGGCCGGCGATGGGGGTGCCAACGGTGATGTCCTCGGTACCACTGAGCCTTGCCATCAACATTGCCCACAACGCATGCATCGTCATGAACATCGTCGACTGCTGCTCCCGCGCGATACGCGCCAACGACGCGTGCGTCTCGGCGGGAATGTCGAAGCTGACCGACCGGCCGCGAAGCGAAGGCTGACTCGGGCGAGCACGATCGGTCGGCAAGGGAAGCAGATCGGGGACGTCGGCGAGTGTCTGCGACCAGAATGCCAGCTGCCGTGCCGCCAGCGAATCCGGATCGCTCTCGTCGCCGAGCAGCGAGCGCTGCCACAGCGTGAAGTCCGCGTACTGCACCTCGAGCGGTGCCCACGCAGGAGCGAACCCCGCCACACGAGCGGAGTACGCGACCATCATATCGGCCGCCAGCGGGGCCATCGACGCGCCGTCGGCCGCGATGTGATGGACCACGATCGCCAACACGTACCGGCCCCGTCCACCGGCGTCGGTGTCCGAATCCGTGCCTGTGTCGATGTCTGTGTCTGTGTCGGTGATGCGGTAGAGCGATGCCCGGAACGGGCGATCGACGGTCACATCGAAGCCGCGGGCGGCATCGGCCAACACGCGCGCCGAAACCTGATCCTGCTCGACCTCCACGACATCGAAGACGTGCACGTCGGTGTCGGCTGGATGAATCAACTGGTGCGGCAACTCCCCCGCCGTCGGGAACGTCGTGCGCAGGCTCTCGTGCCGGGCGACGACATCGTCGACCGCGGCACCGAGGGCTGCGATGTCGAGACGACCGGTCAACTGCACCGCCAGCGGAATGTTGTACGCCGCCGACGACGTATCGAACTGATTGATGAACCACATCCGCTGCTGCGCCTGCGACAACGGCACAACCTCAGGACGCACAACCGACACCAACGCCGGACGCGCGCTGCCCGAACTCTCGACGCGTCCGCGAGCGGCAAGTGATGCCACAGTGGGTGATTCGAACAATGCACGCACTGTGATCGTCAGGTCGAGCGCGGAGTTCACGCGTGACGTGACGCGGGTGGCGCTCAACGAATCGCCACCGAGATCGAAGAAGTTATCGTCCAGTCCGACAGCCTCGAGTCCGAGAACCTCGGCGAACACCTGGGCGATAGCAAGTTCGGCGTCGGTTGTCGGCTCCCGATGCTCGGCGGCGCCGATCAGTTCGGGTGCCGGTAGGGCACGGCGATCCAACTTGCCGGCCGGCGTCAACGGAATCGACTCCAACACAACGAACGCCGACGGAACCATATGACCCGGCAACACCGACGCCACATACTCACGCACCGACTCCACCACCACATCGGCACCCGCCACCGGCAGCACATACGCCACCAGAACAGTATTCCCACCAGGACCATCGACACCGACAGTGCTCACGAAATCGATCTCCGCACGCGCCCCGATCACCGAATCGATCTCACCGAGCTCGATCCGGAACCCACGCACCTTCACCTGAAAATCACTACGCCCCACATACTCGAGCGCACCGACACCACTCCACCGCACAAGATCACCCGTGCGATACATCCGCACACCGACACCGAACGGCGCCGCAACGAACCGCTCCGCCGTCAACCCCACCCTATCGTGATACCCACGAGCCAAACCGACACCCGCAAGATACAACTCACCCACCACACCCACCGGAACCGGACGCAACCGTGAGTCGAGAACGATCTGTTCGGATCCGTTGATGGGCGTTCCGATGTTCACCGGTTGGCCTGGTTCGAGTTCCGAACTGACGGAGGAGAATACGGTTGCCTCCGTGGGACCGTACGCGTTGAACATCGACCGACCACTCGCCCACCGCTCCACCAACTCCGGGCCAGCAGCCTCACCACCGGTCACCACCACCTGCAACGCATCCAAACCAACCGGATCCACCGACGCCAACGCAGCAGGCGTCACGAACGCATGCGAGACCCGCTCCTCACCCAACAACCGCGCCAACTCCACCCCGCCGTACACATCCGTCGGCGCAATCACCATCGTCGCCCCACCACAGAACGCCATCACCAACTCCAACACCGACGCATCGAAACTCGTCGACGCGAAAGCGAGAACTCGCGAGTCCGTGGTGACCCCGAACCGAGTTCTTTGCTCCTCCGCGAGGTTCGCGATGCCTCGGTGGGTGACGACGACACCCTTCGGCACACCCGTCGAACCCGACGTATAAATCAAATACGCCGCATCATCGAGCGACGGAACCGGCAACGACACATCCACACTCACATCGAGCTCGACACCATCGAGCACCAACCACCCCACCCCAGGACCCGCCTCACCCAACACACCCACATACTCCGACACCGTCACACCCACAACAGCACCCGAATCCGACAACATATGCGCCAGACGATCCACCGGATACGACGGATCCACCGGCACAAACGCAGCACCCGCCTTCGCCACCGCCCACACCGCCACCACAGACTCCACCGACCGCCGCAACCCCAACGCAACGAACGACCCCACACCTACCCCACGAGAAACCAACAACCCCGCCAACACCGACGACCGAACATCCAACTCCCCATACGACACCGACACCCCAGAAGCAACCAACGCCACACCATCGACACCAGCCACACCCACCGCCGAAGAAAACACCTCCGACAACACCCGACCACCCACCGAAACGGCACTGGGCAATGCAGCACTGGGCACTGGCATCAACGACGCGCGTTCGGAGTCCGAGAGCAACTGCAACTGTCCGACGCGAAGTTCGGGTTGCGTCGCAAACGCTTCGAGCACCCGCACGATCCGCGCGACGATCAGGTCGACGTCGTGCGCCTCGAACAACTCCGGTAGGTACTTGGCCTCGAGGTGAAGGCGATCGTCGACCATCGCGACGAGAGTGAGTGGGTACTGAGCCGTGTCACTGCCGTCGACGATGTCCGATACGCGCAACCCTGCGATGTCGGTTTCGTCGGACAATCCGGCACGGTCGACCGGATAGGACTCGAACACCGTCAGTGTGTCGAACGCGACGACCGGTCCGACGGCCCGCTGAATCTCGGTCAGACCCAGGTAGTGGTGGTCGAGGAGTCCTGCTTGCTCGGACTGGAGACGAACGATGAACTCGCTCAGAGTCTCCCGCGGATCGAGCGTCACCCTTACCGGCAGGGTGTTGATGAACAGGCCGATCATCGACTCGATGTCGTTGATCTCTGGCGGCCGTCCCGACACTGTCGCACCGAACAACACATCCGTCCGGCCGGTCAACGTTGCCAACACGGTTCCCCACGCAGCCTGAACGAGGGTGTTCACGGTGACTCCACGTTCGCGCGCAACGGCTCTCAAACGCGCAGTCGACGGAGCATCGAGGGAGGTCAGTGCACGTCCCGCCCGCGTCGACTCCTGACGACGACTCTCGACGGGAGTGAGCAACGTAGGTTCCGACAACCCGGACAGTGCGGATACCCACGCGTCGCGCGCGCTCGCGCTGTCGCGTCGGCTCATCCACGCGAGGTAGTCGCGGTATGCAGGAACCCGGGGCAATACCGAGTCGTCGGCGTCGGTCGCGTACAGCGTCAGTAGCTCGCGAATGATGAGGGGCGTGGACCACCCGTCGATGAGAATGTGGTGATTGGTCAGCACTACACGCCAGTCTGCGTCGCCCACCTCGATGAACGTGAAGCGTAAAAGCGGTGCCGCGGCCATGTTGAATCGGGTAGCCCGATCGGTTGCCATGATTCGTTCGAGCTCTTCGGCAGTCTCGGTCTCGTTCAGGGACGTCAAGTCGTGGTCGTGCCAAGGGACGTCGACGTCACGCTCGACGACCTGAATGGACTCACCTTCCAAGTCGTGCACGAACGCAGTTCGAAGATTGGCGTGCCGGTCGAGCAATGCCTGTGCGGCACGTCGAAGTCTCGCCTTGTCCACCGAACCGGTGAGAGCAATCACGAGCTGAACGACGTAGGCGTCGACGGTCTGGTCGGACAACTCGGCATGGAACAACATGCCGGATTGCAGCGGAGACATCGACCAGATGTCGACCAGCGCGGGGTATCGACGTTCGACGTCGTCGATCAACCTCTGATCGAGCGCAACGAGATCGAGATCGGACGGCGTGAATCCGCCCGCGCTCGGATCGTGGATGTGGCGAGCCAGTGCGGTCAGCGCGGTGACCCACAGCCCCGTCAACTCTTCGATGTCTTCCCGTCGCAATACGCCCGATGGGTATGCGAACGTCGCCTTCAGCGCGTCACCGTCGGGGCCAGTAGTGGTGACTGCGTTGATGTCGAGCGCCGCCGACACCGGCAGATCCTGGTTCTGGACATCGCCGATCTCGTCGTCCTCGACCGGCAACCAGCCGACACCACGGAGATTCTCAGGAATCCCGGCGCTGTAGCGACCGAGATAGTTGAAGCTTATCTGCGGGGCACTGTACTGCGCCAGTACATCACCGGAGTCCGAGTCGAGATACCGCAGCATGCCGTACCCGATACCGTGGTCCGGAACGCCGAGCAGTCGCTCTTTTGCCGCTTTGACCAGTGCCCCTGCGGACGGCCCGCCCGCGAGACCGTCGTCGAGGTCGATTCCGTGCAGGTCGATCCGGACGGGATAGATCGTCGTGAACCAGCCGATCGTCCGAGAGAGATCGGCTCCGGGGACCACGTGGTCCTCACGGCCGTGAGCCTCCAGGCTGATCAGCGAATCTTCGGTGGCCACTCCGTTGGCGCGCCGCCAGGCACCGATAGCCAGAGCCAACCCTGCCATCAATCCGTCGTTGACACTGCCGTGGAACTTCTCCGGGACGGTGGTCAGCAACGCTTCGGTGACATCGGCGGGCAGTTCGACCTCGACGTGATCGACCGTCGAATAGACGTCGACCGTGGGGTCGAGAGGCCGAGATCCGACCAATGGATCCGATCCGCTCAGTGTGTGTTCCCACATCGGGAGTTCGCTACGGCGTGATTCTGCCGTCTCGACCAACCCGTGGGCCCACCGTCGCATGGACGTTCCGACGGGGAGCAGCGCGGGCTCGTCCCCTGCATTGATCTGTGACCACGCAGTGGCGAGATCGGGAACAAGGACACGCCAGGACACGCCGTCGACGACGAGGTGGTGGGCGACGATCAGCAGGCGTCCCGAGTCGGTCTCGGAGGAGAACCAAACGAACTGAATCATGGCACCCGACGCTGGATCGAGTCGTGCTGCAGCCCTGTCGAGTTCGGCCGCTGCCAAAGACGAGAACTCGTCCCCTGTCGTCGAATCGACGGTGACTCGATGCAGCACTGCTGCGGCAGCGACGGAACCGACCGGTTGCACGTCCATCGTCCATGCGTCGTCGTGATGACGCAGACGCGCGCGCAGCATGTCGTGATGATCGAGCACAGCCTGCACGGTGCCTTCGAGGGCGGAGCGGTCGATGCCGCTGGGCATCGACAGCAATGCCGTCTGCGTGTGGCGATCGAATACCTGCGTTCGATCGATCATCCATCGAATGATGGGAGTAAGAGGAACCTCTCCGACACCGCCGCCGGGCAACTCGTCCAGGACGGCGACCGACGCGCTGTCGGCGGCAAGCGCCACCTCGGCAAGTGCCGCGACCGTCTTGCGTTCGAACACATCCCGAGGTGACAGGACGAGCCCGGCTGCCTTGGCTCGCGCGACCAGCTGGATGGACATGATGCTGTCGCCGCCCAGCGCGAAGAAAGAGTCGTCCACTCCGACGTTGTCGAGCCGAAGCACCTCCGAGAACAAACCGGCGAGGAGCTTCTCGACCTGTGTATTTGCACTCCGGCTCGACTCCGAATGGTGATCGAACGTCGGATCCGGCAGCGCTCTGCGGTCCAGCTTGCCCGCGGGAGTGAGCGGTATCGATTCCAACGCGACGAACGACGTCGGAATCATATGGGAGGGCAAGGAATCGGCGACATGGCTGCGCAACACCTGAGTATCCACGGTGGCACCAGAGGAGGGAACGAACCATGCGACGAGGATGGTGTTGCCTGCAGGGCCTTTCACGCCTGCGGTCGTCACGAACTCGACGGCAGGGTGCGCCGCGAGAACTGCGTCGATCTCGCCCAGCTCGATACGGAAACCACGGACCTTGACCTGAGAGTCGCTGCGTCCCACGAATTCCAGTGCACCACTGCGGTTCCACCGGACAATATCGCCGGTGCGGTACATGCGACCACCCGGCTCTCCGAACGGGTTCGCGACGAAGCGTTCGGCTGTCAGTGGGTGACGGCCGTGGTATCCACGAGCAAGGGCGGGGCCCGCCAGATACAGTTCACCCGGCACGCCCACCGGGACGGGCTTCATACGTTTGTCGAGTACTACCTCGGCGAAACCGATTGTCGGCGAGCCGATATCGACCGGTGCGCCCGGCTGGAGCCGGTCACTGATCGAGGAGAAGATCGTCGCTTCCGTCGGCCCGTACGCGTTGAACATCTTTCGGCCCGGGGCCCACCGTGCGACCAGATCAGGAGGACACGCATCTCCACCGGTCGCGATGACACGTAGTGCCGTCAGCCCTGTCGGATCCACCGACGCCAAAGCCGCAGGTGTCACGAAGGCGTGCGAGACGTCCTGGTCTTTCATCAACTTGGCCAGATCCGGGCCGCCGTACATGTCGGGTGGTGCGATCACCATCGTCGCGCCGGCGCCGAAGGCCAGCACGAACTCGAGAATGGACGCGTCGAAGCTGGGCGAAGCGAAAGCGAGAGTGCGGCATCCGGGTGATACCTGGAATCGAACCCGTTCTTCGGCAGCCAGATTCGCCAGACCGCGATGTGTGACGACGACACCCTTGGGTACGCCGGTGGAACCGGATGTGTAGATCAGATATGCCGGGTGATCCAGGTGAAGCGGTTCGACTCGATCCGCATCCGTCACTGGTTCGTCCGAGAATTCCGCGGTGACGGAACGGAACCGGGGGTCGTCCACGACGATCCAGACCGTGGCGTCGGACAGCGTCGCGAGCGATGCAGTGTCCGCCATCGTCGTCAGGCCGAGCGTCACGCCCGAGTCGCTCATCATGTGCGTGATGCGATCAGCAGGATAGGTCGGGTCGACCGGGAGGAAGGCTGCTCCCGCTTTGGCCGTCGCCCACACGGCAACGATCGCCTCGTAGCTACGGGGCAACGCAAGCGCTACCACATCGCCGGGGCCGACCCCGTGATCGGTGATCATGCGTGCCAATTGCGACGAGCGTGTATCCAGTTCTCCGTAGCTCATGACGCCGCTGTCGAACACGAGTGCCTGGGACGAGATCCCTGCGGCAGCGACGGCGTCGGCGAGAATCTCCGGTAGTAGTCGCGGCGCGACGGATTCAGGCCCACGGACAGGGCTCAGCGCGCCGTGCTCGTCCGGTGAGAGCAGATCGATGTCACCGATGGCGACACTGGGATCAGTGGTCGCAGCAGTCAGAATCGCGGCGAACCGTGTCGCGAATGTCTGAACCGTCGATTCGTCGAACAGATCCATCGCGTACCGAAACGACGCCTCGATGCCAGCATGGTTGCCGTCGGAATCGAACGACTCGGAGATCGTCAGCTGAAGGTCGAAGTTCGCGACATCGTTCTCGAGCTCCATTGCCTCGACGTTCAAACCCGGGAGTTCGATTGTGGGGCGGTCGGTGTGCTGGAATTCGAGCATGACCTGGAACAGCGGTGTATGCGCGGTGGACCGGGCCGGATCGAGAGCATCGACGACACGTTCGAACGGTATGTCCGAGTGCGTGAACGCAGCCAGGTCGGTGGAACGAACCTCGGCGAGCAAGTCTTCGAAGGACCCTGCGGGGTCGACCTCGGCGCGGAGCACCAAGGTGTTGACGAACATACCGACCAACTCGTCGAGGGCCGCGTCCCCGCGACCGGAAATCGGCGTGCCGATCGAGATGTCGGTCGACGCTGACAAAGCCGACAGCAGCACTATCAGCGACGCATGGACGATCATGAAGACACTGGAATCGTGGCTGGAAGCCAGCTGCGCCATCCGCTCGTGCACGGCGGAGTCGACGGAGAATTCCACCTGGGAGCCGCGGAACGAGGATTCCGTCGGGCGAGGGCGGTCGGTCGGAAGTTGGAGCACTTCCGGCGCCCCTGACAGCGCGTCGACCCAGAAAGCCAGTTGCGCCGACATGAGTGACGAGGAGTCGGACTCCGAGCCGAGGAACTCGCGTTGCCAGAGTGAATAGTCCGCGTACTGCACCGGCAGAGGCGAGGTGGTGGGGGCTTCCCCCTGTATCCGCGCGCTGTACGCCACGATCAAGTCGCGTGCCAGTGGCGCTGTGGAGAATCCGTCGGAGGAGATGTGGTGGACGACGAAGGCAAGGACGTGTTCGTTCTCGTCGATCTCGATGAGTCTCGCTCTGACCGGAACGCTGCTCGACACGTCGAAGCCGGTGGTGACGACCTCGGCCACCAGTTCATGCATGTGTGACTGGGACTCGGCGCGCACTGCGGTGAGATCGGGCAGCGCCTGGTGGGACTCGAGAACCGACTGAACCGGGCCGTCGTCGGTGAGCGGGAACACTGTGCGCAAGGACTCGTGTCGGTCGATGACGTCCCCGACCGCGTTTCGTAGCGCGTCCAGGTCCAGTCGGCCGGTCATGCGCATGGCGAACGCCACGTTGTAGGCAGCGGACGTCGTGTCGAATTGGTTGATGAACCACATACGTTGCTGCGCGAGCGAGACCGGTACTGCCGTCGGTCGGTCGACCGGTACCAAGGCCGGCTTCGAATCGGTCCGGTAGCCCTGCGATTCCACTGTCGACGCCAGCGCGCGGACGGTCGGCGCATCGAACAGATCGCGGACGGTCAGCGACGATCCGACTGCAGTGTTGATCCTCGCCACCAGGCGCATCGCGACCAGCGAGTTGCCACCGACTGCGAAGAAGTTCTGCGTGACACCGATCTGTTCGCCGCCGAGTAGACCGGCGAACTCTGCGGCGATGATCTGCTCGACCGGATTCGACGGTGCCACGATCTCGTCGTCGGACAACGCGAACATCGGTGGCGGCAGCAGCTTGCGGTCGAGCTTGCCACTGGCGTTCAACGGGAACTCGGACAGTTCCATCACGAGCGTCGGCACCATGTAGGCCGGAAGGGACTCCGCAACCGCATCGGTGAGAACCGTCGGCTCGAAGACGGAATCGCGGGTGGGTACGACGTACGCGACGAGGACCTCACCGGTGGAGACGGTGCTGTGGACGAGCGCGACTGCTTGCGCGACGGAGGGGTGTCGCAGTAATGCGGCCTCGATCTCCGACAGTTCGATCCGCAGTCCGCGGAGCTTGACCTGGAAGTCGGTTCTGCCGATGTACTCGATGGTGCCATCCGCGCGCCATCTGACGAGGTCTCCGGTGCGGTACATCCGCGCCCCCGGATCGCCGTATGGGTCGGCGACGAAACGATCCGAGGTCAGATCTCCGCGCCCTACGTATCCGCGTGCGAGTTGGATGCCCGCCAGGTACAACTCGCCTGGTGCACCGATGGGCGCAGGCTTCAGCGAGGCATCGAGCACGAACACACGTGTGTTCCATACCGGTGCGCCGATGGGAATCGCTGTCAGTTCAGTTGTGGCACAGTGGTAGTAGGTGACGTCGACAGCAGCCTCTGTCGGTCCGTACAGGTTGTGCAGAGACGCATTCGAGAAGCCGGCAAACGCGTCGACCGTGGCGGGTGGCAGTGCTTCACCGCTGCAGAACACCAGGCGAAGCGAGTCGCAGTCCTCTGGATGCGCACCGTCGACGAACACTGCGAGCATCGACGGAACGAAGTGCATCGTGGTGATCCGCTCGCGGAGAATCACGCGGGACAGGTACTCCGGGTCGCGGTGACCGTCGGGCGTCGCGATCACCAGTTTCGCGCCGACTTGCAGTGCCCAGAAGAACTCCCACACGGACACGTCGAAGGTCGCCGGAGTCTTCTGCAAGACAGTGTCCGACGGTTCGAGCTTGTACTCGTCCTGCATCCACAGGAGCCGGTTGACAATTGCTTCGTGGGTGACTGCCACGCCTTTCGGACGACCGGTCGAACCCGAGGTGTAGATGACATAGGCAGTGTTGCGGCCGGAGACGGCACCGCGACGGTCGCCCGCGCCCAGTGGTGTGGTGGACCTGTCCGACACGTCGATGAGGTCGACTGCGAGTACCGGTGTCGCCACCGACACGTCGATCCAATCTCGGCTGGTCGTCAGAATGCACACCGGGCGTGCGCTGTCGAGCACGTACGCGGACCGATCGACGGGGTGATCCGGATCGATCGGTACGTACGCGCCACCGGCTTTGATGATCGCGTACATTCCGACAAGGAGATCGATGGAGCGCCTGATGGCAAGTCCCACATGGGATTCCGGCCCGACTCCAAGCGACACCAAGTGCCGTGCGAGTTGGTTGGCGCGTTCGTCGAGTTCTCGGTAGGTCACATGTTCGTCGTCGAATACCAGTGCGATCGAGTACGGGCTCCGAGCGACCTGCAGATCGAACAAGCTGTTGAGTGTCGGGTCGGTTCCAACGACGGCGGGAAGCGCGTGGTCGGTCGAATTCCACTTCTGGAGGACAGTTTCCCGTTCTCTGATCGACAGCACGTCTACATCACGCAGCGGTGAGGTAGGCGATTCGGTGATGGACCGAAGCAGTCGAAGGAATCGGTCGACGAAATTATCGATGGTGGCAGCATCGAACAGAGCTGTCGAGTATGTGAATGCCGCGCTCGAGGAGCCGCTGGCCGACACCTGCTCGTCGACGCGCAGTTGCAGGTCGAACTTGGTGGTGCCGGTATCGAGTTCATCGAAGTCGACGAGCAGGTTCGGTAGTTCCAGGTGTGCTGTTTCGTTGTTCTGGAATTCGAGGAGTACCTGAAAGAGCGGTGAGTGATCGGTCGATCGTGTCGGGGCGAGAGTGTCCACGAGACGCTCGAAGGGGATGTCGGTGTTGTCGAATGCGGCCAGATCAGCGGCGCGAGTGGCGGCGAGCAGTTCGGTGAACTTGGCGTGCGGGGACACGTGTGTCCGCAGGACCAGGGTGCCGACGAACATACCGACGAGGTTGTCCAGTCCGGCTTCGCCGCGGCCTGCGATCGGTGTTCCGATCACGATGTCCTCGGTGCCGCTCACACGGGCGAGAAGCAACGCGAGAGCGGAATGAACAACCATGAACAGAGTTGCATCGTTGTCGGCGCCGAGCCGAGCGAGATCGCTGCGAAGTTCGGCTGGAATCTCGAATCGCCGCGTGGCACCTGCGATCGATTGTTGGGTCGGGCGGGGACGATCTATCGGCAACGGCAACAGATCCGGCACATCCGCCAACACCTGCGACCAGAACCCCAACTGCCGCGACACCAACGACTCAGGATCGGACTCCTCCCCCAACAACGACCGCTGCCACAACGCATAATCGGCATACTGCACCTCGAGCGGCACCCACCCCGGTTCGACACCGAGCACCCGAGCCGAATACGCCACCATCACATCCGACGCCAACGGCGCCATCGACGCCCCATCGGCAGCAATGTGATGCACCACAATCGCCAACACGAAACGATCAGATCCACCCTGCTCATCGACACCGCCCTGCGGATCGAGCTGATACAACACAGCCCGGAACGGCGCATCGACAGTGACATCGAACCCACGCGAAGCATCGGCCAACACCCGCGCCGACAACTCACCCTCACCGATCCGCACAACATCGAACACGTACCCACCATCAGGCACCGGATGAACCAACTGACGCGGCAACTCCCCCACCGTCGGGAACGTCGTCCGCAAACTCTCGTGACGAGCCACCACATCACCGACAGCAGCACCCAACGCCGCCACATCCAACACACCCGTCAACCGCACCGCCAACGGAATGTTGTACGCAGGCGAAGACGTATCGAACTGATTGATGAACCACATCCGCTGCTGCGCCTGCGACAACGGCACAACCTCAGGACGCACCACCGACACCAACGCCGGTCGACTCGACGAACCGGCAGTGTGCTCGGCTCGCGCGGACAGTGCCTCGACGGTCGGCGCCTCGAACAGGTCGAGCACCCTCAGTGCAGAACCGAGCTGGGCGTTCACCCTGGCGATCACACGAGTGGCGACCAGTGAGTTGCCACCGAGATCGAAGAAGCTGTCGTCGATTCCGATGGATTCACCGCCCAGCAACTCGGCGAATATGTCCGCAATCTTGTGTTCGTGATCGGTACGAGGTGCACGGAATTCGGACGTACGACCGAATTCTGGTGCCGGTAGTGCACGGCGATCCAACTTGCCGGCCGGCGTCAACGGAATCGACTCCAACACAACGAACGCCGACGGAACCATATGACCCGGCAACACCGACGCCACATACTCACGCACCGACTCCACCACCACATCGGCACCCGCCACCGGCAGCACATACGCCACCAGAACAGTATTCCCACCAGGACCATCGACACCGACAGTGCTCACGAAATCGATCTCCGCACGCGCCCCGATCACCGAATCGATCTCACCGAGCTCGATCCGGAACCCACGCACCTTCACCTGAAAATCACTACGCCCCACATACTCGAGCGCACCGACACCACTCCACCGCACAAGATCACCCGTGCGATACATCCGCACACCGACACCGAACGGCGCCGCAACGAACCGCTCCGCCGTCAACCCCACCCGATCGTGATACCCACGAGCCAAACCGACACCCGCAAGATACAACTCACCCACCACACCCACCGGAACCGGACGCAGCATCGAGTCGAGCACCACTACGGAGAATCCGAGCACCGGTGAACCGATGTCGATCGGCGAACCAGGGACCATGGGCGTGCTCACCGATGCGAATACGGTTGCCTCCGTGGGACCGTACGCGTTGAACATCGACCGACCACTCGCCCACCGCTCCACCAACTCCGGGCCAGCAGCCTCACCACCGGTCACCACCACCTGCAACGCATCCAAACCAACCGGATCCACCGACGCCAACGCAGCAGGCGTCACGAACGCATGCGAGACCCGCTCCTCACCCAACAACCGCGCCAACTCCACCCCGCCGTACACATCCGTCGGCGCAATCACCATCGTCGCCCCACCACAGAAAGCCATCACCAACTCCAACACCGACGCATCGAAACTCGTCGACGCGAACGACAGAGTTCGCGACCCGACACCTACGCCGAATCGACTGCGCTCGAGTTCGGCCATGTCTGCCAGCCCTCGGTGGGTGACGACGACACCCTTCGGCACACCCGTCGAACCCGACGTATAAATCAAATACGCCGCATCATCGAGCGACGGAACCGGCAACGACACATCCACACTCACATCGAGCTCGACACCATCGAGCACCAACCACCCCACCCCAGGACCCGCCTCACCCAACACACCCACATACTCCGACACCGTCACACCCACAACAGCACCCGAATCCGACAACATATGCGCCAGACGATCCACCGGATACGACGGATCCACCGGCACAAACGCAGCACCCGCCTTCGCCACCGCCCACACCGCCACCACAGACTCCACCGACCGCCGCAACCCCAACGCAACGAACGACCCCACACCTACCCCACGAGAAACCAACAACCCCGCCAACACCGACGACCGAACATCCAACTCCCCATACGACACCGACACCCCAGAAGCAACCAACGCCACACCATCGACACCAGCCACACCCACCGCCGAAGAAAACACCTCCGACAACACCCGACCACCGACAGACGCGCCCCCACGCATCGGCACCGACATCTCACGCTCGGACTCGGTGAGAATGTCCACATCGCCGACGATTGCTGCGGGGTTCGCTGCCATCGAACCAAGGAGATTGGCGAACCTGTCGCTGTGGCGGCGGATCGTTTCTTCGGTCGCGGCCGACGCGTCGTAGACGAAGTCCACGGCGAGCCCTGCGGGCACACCGAGCGCGTCGAATGTCTCCTCCACCGACACCACGACGTCGACACTGTCCAGGTCGGTGGGCGATTGTCTTACGCCGAAAGTCAGAAGGACGCGGATCAGACCGGAGCGGGTAGTGCGAGCGGTGTTCACGGTCCGTGAGACCCTCTCGAGGGACGAACCTGCGTGCGAGAGAGCCTCGGAGTCGACGTCTCGCAGACGCGCACCGAGGTCGACGAACGACTCCGACGGTTCGACCGATGCGCGCAGGACCACGACATTGCCGTCGGACAACCGGGTTCGCGCTCCGATCGACACATCCGGTTCGTCGGACAACCGAGACAGAAGCACGGAGAGGGCGGAATGGACCGCGACGAGCACACTCGAGTTCTGCTGGTGTGCAGCGGCGAGCAGCCCGCGGTGGACAGCTGCGTCGACGGTGGTGGTGAGCGTACGTTCGACCGGTTCTGCGTCAGAATCGGCACTCGAGGTACCTGGAAACCCCACAGGGTCAGGTGCGTCGGCGAGAACCGAAGCCCAGTAAGCCAACTCGGCGCGTTCAGCCCTGCGCGCAGCTCCCGTCGCTGCACTGGCTCTGTGGACTTCATCGACAGCGACGTGCGGGCTCGCAGCGACGAACGCGTCGACGACCTCGATGAAGTTGCGATGATGTGCGGCGAGGTCTTCGTCTGCGTAGCGGTTGGGGTTGCCGCGGAAATCAACAAATGTCTTTGCAGGTGAACCACTTTGGTAGATATTGACCAGAAGGTCCTCCACTGGACCCGAGGTGACGATGTTGAATTCGCCGACGATGGAACCCAGATTGATCTCCTGATGGAACAACATGACGTTGACCATGGGAGCCACGAGCGCGCCGTCTCGACCACGGCTGGCCAGATCGCGACGAATGTCCTCGATGCTGAATCGCTGATGACGAAGCGCACCCATCAGCTCCAACTGGACCTGCTGGACAAGGTCTCCCACGCTACCCTGCGGATCGACCCGAATTGAGAGCGGAGCAACATTGACCAGCATTCCGCCGGACCGACGCAGAAGCGCGGTCGTTCTTGCCGACACTGGGATGTTGACAAGTACTTCGTCCTGGCCTGTCATCCTCGACAGGTAGCACGCGAATGCTGCTATCACGACGGCTGCTGCCGTCGCTCCTTTGGTGGCGTCGGAATCCTCCAGCGCTTCCACTACTTCAGTTCGGAGGGCGGCACTTTCGAGCTTGCTTGCAGCCACGGTCGGTCCTGGTGTCGACGCCAGCGTGCCGCCGCTCCGAGCTCCGCCGACATGCTCAGCCCAGTACTCACGATCGGCTTCGAAGCGGCTGGACGACCGGTACTCCTGGTCCAGGTCGTAGAGCTTCCTGAGGTCCGCTGCTTTCGCGGGCTGCGCTTCGAGCCCGTCGACCTCTGCTGTGTAGAGCTCTGCCGTCCGGTTCACCATGGTCATGGCGCCGTACCCGTCGAGCGCAACATGGTGAATCTTGCTGTACCACAGGTACCGATGGTCCTCGACGTGCAGGATCCACACGTCGACCAACCGGTCCCGAGTCAGATCGACCGGCGTTGTGTAGTTGGCATCTATCCACGTCCGCGCCGCGACCATCGGCTCGGGTTCTGCACGCAGATCCAGGTAGTCGACACTGTCGTCGATGTCGTGATCGACCACCTGGAGGGGTTCACCATCGATCTCGGTCAGTCGGAGGAATGCCGACTGAAACTCATGACCTGCCTGTCGTGTGGACTTACGCAGAAGTTCCACATCGAGATCTCCACGCAGGTCGACGTACTGCGCGATACATACCGGCACCTCGGGTGCAAGTTGCTGCGCGAACCACATTCCACGTTGCGCCGACGACAGAGGAAATGCCTCCGATGCGCCGTCACGCGGCGGAAGTGAACCTTGAGACTCGCCTGAAACTGCGGCCCGCATTTACAAGTCCTTCTGCGTAGAAGCCGACGGTGCCGTGAACGGGGATGCCGAAAAGGGCGATACCGCAGCCGTAAGTGCCGAAAACGGAGTCACCGGAAGCGATCGCGCCGAAGCCGGCTGCGACATCTTTCCGGGAGTAGTACTAACGGCAGAGTCGGTCAATGTTCAATCCGTTCCCGAGCGTGCGTCCATGGCAACTGTGTTCTCGTTCTCGTGCGGGTTCTTCGGTCCCGTACGAGTGACCGGTACGGCACGCGGCCGCACCCGTCTCTTAGATTGGTTCGTTGCACGCCACTCGAGGGATTGGCATGACTCCAATATCCACAGCCGACTCGGTACCGTTTTCAAGCGCCAAGATCCTACTACCAGCAGGTTTATATTTGGCCGGTTCGGCCAGAACGCTGAGCATTGACGACCCCCTCCCGTGCAAATACGACAGCAAGTGCGCAATTCAGCGTGGAATTGCGCGCTCCTACACTTCGCGATCCATAAACATACAATAGAGACCTGCCCGTTTTGTCACAGATCACTAATCAAGAATCGAACGTTCCTCGGCTTCCGTTACAGACTGCACCGTGCCGGCACGTCGATCCGCGAGTTCGCCGACCTCAACGGCCTATAACATTCCGCCGAGCATCGTATTCAGATATAAAAAGAACTGAAACCGCTTTTCGGATCGGATTCGATCTATAGGTTTGTTTTCCTCCGGTTGAGGATTCTTGCCGAAACGAACAGCGCTGCCGCGATGCACAGCAGCACTTCCGGTATCCGGCCGAGGTCTGTCCCAACGGTGGTATCGGATCGCAGCGATATCTGCTGGACCAGCACTTGCGGAACGAAAAGATCCGTTTCCTGCATTACCGTCCCCCTGGGCGAGACAGTTGCACTGATACCGCTCGTCGCCGCAACCACGACTGACCTTCCGTGCTCGACCGCCCGTATTCGCGACATTGCGAGTTGCTGATATGTCATCTCGGTGTCCCCGAACGTCGCATTGTTCGTCGGTATTGCGATGAATTCGGCCCCGGATCGTACTGATTCGGTCAGGGCGCGATCGAACGCGACTTCGTAGCACGTCGCAATTCCGACTGCGATTCCCGCGGCATGCACCACTCCGTTGCCCGTTCCCGGCACGAAGTACCCTGCACGGTCTGCATACTCGGAGAACAGCCGAAAGAAACTCCGGTAGGGCAGGTATTCACCGAACGGTTGAATGATCTTTTTGTCGTGCCGTTCGCCTGGTCCGGCTGCTCCGTCCCACACGATCACCGAGTTCGTCGTCGTTCTGTCGTCGTTCACGAGAACCGACCCGACGAGGATAGGTGCGCCGACCGCTTCCGAAGCCTCGGTGATGAGGGCGGCGGCGTCGGAGTTTCGCAGAGGGTCGATGTCGGAGGCATTCTCGGGCCATATCACCAGATCAGGCGCGGGTTGCTTACCTGCCGAAACGTCGTCTGCGAGCCGCAGCGTTTCCTGGACGTGGTTGTCCAGCACAGCCCTGCGCTGCGCATTGAAGTCGAGGCCGAGTCGCGGCACACTCCCCTGCACGGCTGCCACCGTGATAGTGCGGTCTCCCGGTTCCGGATCGTCGGACGTCAGTGTGGGAAGCAAGGCGACGGCCACGACCGACGCGGTGACGGTGCTCGCCACTGCGGACAGCCACATCGCCGGTGTTCGGCGCACGAATACGCAGTGTCCGATTGTAGCAAGTCCGCATCCGGTCAGCGCCACACCGAAACTCAGCAGCGGTGCACCACCGATGCTCGCGAGCGGAAGAAGCCAACCGTCAGGCTGGCCGAATGCCAGACGCCCCCAAGGGAATCCACCGAAGGGAAACGAAGACCTTGCCCACTCGACGAGGCTCCATGCCAAAGCAATCGACAGCGGCCACCATCGAGATCGGGACAGCACGACGGCCAACACCCCGAAGATCGCTATGAATACCGATTCGGCGGCTGCGAGTGCAAGCCACGGCAGTGGTCCGACGTACACACCGATCCATGGGAGCAGCGGCACGAAGAAGCCGAGGCCCGCCAGGAAGCCGTACCCGAACCCGCCCTTCTTGGTCGGCGATTCTTCCCGACCGAACCCGAGCAACACGGCCACGAGCAACGCGATCCCGACGGGCGCCAGGAACCACAGCTGACGAGGTGGAAAGCTCGCAAACACGAGGAGTCCGGAAACGACTGCCGCGATGCAGCTCAGGGCAATGCGGGCGGCTTCACGAGGCTCACCCTTCATGGATGACCCGGCCACGGTGCACGACGCGCAGGCAGCGCGGACTGCGGGAATCGGTGTCCAGTGCCGGTAGTGGCGGTACCCCGGCGCGAGGGTCGGTCGACCAACGCGCAACTGTGTCGGCCGGCGCACGCACCACCAGTTCGTCGACATCCCAGATCGCATAGCTGGCGGGAGCTCCGGGTGCCAAAGTGCCCGCCATTCCGTCCCGTATTCCACCCGCACGCCAGGCACCGCGTGTTGCGGCGGAAAACGCTGCCCGCGGCGAGATCGCGCTTCCCTGAGTCCGATGGTTGACAGCTGCTCTCAACATCGCCCACGGATCGATCGACGTCGCCGGGGCGTCGGAGCCGAACGCAAGCGACACCCCGGCCGAGGCGAGTAGCGCGAACGGATTGAGCGTGAGCGCGCGGGCGGCGCCCAACCGCGTGGCATACAGCGAGCTTTCCCCACCCCACAGGTCATCGAACATCGGCTGCACACTGCCGATGACGCCCCAGGACGCGAGTGCCTCGGCCTGACGCGGCAGCACCATTTCCATGTGCTCGATTCGATGCCCACGCGACGCCACCGCCGGTCCGCCGAGAACGGAAGCGGCACGCCGTACACCTTCCACGACAGCACCGACCGCAGCGTCTCCGATCGCGTGGAACCCTGATTGGATCCCAGCTTCGGTGCATGCGACGAGGTGCGCTTGGATCGCGTCCGCGCTATGGAAGGAGACCCCCGTGCCGGCATGGTCTGCGTACGGTTCGGTGAGCCAGGCCGTGTGCGAGCCGATCGAACCATCCACGAACAGGTCGCCGCCGAGGGCGTGCGCTCCGGTGTCGGCCAGCAGCGCGTGCGCATCCGACGCACTGGCGACGGCCTCACCCCAGTAGCCGCGGACCTCGACGCCGTGGTCGGTACTCATCAGTTCGGCGAAGTCGGTACGCCCGGCGATATCGGGACCGCCACACTCGTGCACGGCACATATCCCACGCGAAGCGGCGTGGTCGAGGGCTGCCTGTCGGGCCCGCGAACGCGCGGCGACAGTCAGCAGCGAACGAGCTGTCGATCGCACAGCGTGGTGCGCGTCGGTGGTCAACGGACGTTGTGGATGAAATCCGATCGATGACTCGGTCAACTCGCTTGCCCGACGCAAGGGCGTCGAACATGCTGCCGAATGCGCGTCGATTCTGGAGACGTAAACCTGCCTGCCGGGAGCCACTTCGTCGAGGTCGGCCGTCGACAACGCGACGCCGTCGGCCCAGCTGGATTCGTCCCACCCGTGCCCCCATACCACCTCGTCCTCGGAACGCTGGACGTACGCTCGGAGACGTGCCAAGCACTCTTCTCGCGAGGAACAGTCGCGCAGATCCAAGCCGATCAACGCAAGGCCGAGGGCGGTCGTATGAACGTGAGTGTCGACGAATGACGGGGCGACGAACGCTCCCGCCAAATCGAACTCGTCAGCTCCGGGATGCAGAGCTCGACCCGTCCGGTCCTCGCCTGTCCAGGTAACAACTCCGTTGGTGACTGCCATTGCCGTTGCGTCCGGAGCCGACGAGCTGTAAATCCGTCCACCGAGAAGAAGTTGTGTACGCACAACAGTCAAGTCTGCCCTCAGCGGGTGGGCTTCTCGAAATCCCGCCCGTCGAGCTCGATGATTCGAGCTGAGCTCGGCGCACCCGCCGACTCGGTTGCCACTTCCCCATCGATGACGATCGGACGCATTCTGCTCGTCGTGGCGGCAACCGTCGGCATCCAGCGCGCCGCGGCGAGCAGCACCAACGGCCGCAATGCCCATCGGGTGACCGGCATCAGCAAGAGAATTCCGAAGACCGAGGTGACCAATCCAGGAACGAACAGAGCGACCGAACCTATGGCGAAGAGCACACCGTCCGCCACGGCAACGCCTGGAGAACGCTCGCCGCGAGAAGCTGCTCGGAGGCCCTCCATCACCCGCTTGCCCTGTGAACGCACCAGGATCAGGCCGAGCGCGGAACCTGCCAGAAGGAGAAGAACGGTCCACAGCACGCCGATCGCACTGCCGACGGCCACGAGGGCCGCGACTTCGATGATCACGTAGAGAATGAAGAGAGCAAACACTGTCGTTCCTTTCGTTGCCTGTACTGACAACGGACGGCACCGTCGAATTGCTCCCCGAGCTTCATGGCAATCGGGTAACGATCAGGAGCCGGGCCTGACCAGACCGGTTTCGTACGCGAGCACTACCGCTTGCACTCGATCTCTGAGGCCCAACTTCGTGAGCATCCGACCGACGTGTGTCTTGACGGTTGCCTCGGACAACACCAGTCCCCTCGCGATCTCGGCGTTGGACATACCAGTGGCGAGTAACCCGAGCACTTCCCGTTCGCGGTCGGTGAGCGTGTCGAGCACACCTGGATCCTGGATCGGGGCCGATTCTTCCGCGATGAATCTCGTGAGCAGCCGTTTCGTGACCTTCGGTGACACGACCGCATCACCGGCGGCAACGCTTCGAATGGCCGAGATGAGGTCCTCGGGCGGGGTGTCTTTGAGTAGGAATCCACTTGCACCTGCTCGCAACGCACCCAGGACGTGTTCGTCCAGGTCGAACGTCGTCATGACAAGCACGCGCGAGGCGGAGTTGGAACTGGTGATCTCCGACGTCGCGGTCACTCCATCGATGCCGGGCATACGAACGTCCATGAGGACGACGTCCGGGGTGAGTTCGAATACGGCCTTGACCGCGGCTTCACCGTCGGTTGCCTCACCTACGACGTCGATGTCGTCCTGGGCATCGAGGACCATCGCAAGTCCCATCCGCATCAGCTGTTGGTCGTCGACTATGAGCACAGAGATCGGCACCGAGACAACCTAACGCTATTCGAGGGGTAACTCCGCTCGTACGCGCCAGTGACCGTCCTCGGCGGGTCCCGCTTCGAGCGTGCCTTGCAGCACTGCGACTCGCTCTCGCATGCCGAGGAGCCCGTTGCCGGTGCCTTGAACCGTGCTCGTGGACACCCCGACCCCGTTGTTGACGATTTCGACGAGGACGTCCTCATCTCGTCGGACGACGGACACCCTCGCCCTGGGTGCGTGGCCGCCGTGCCGCAGTACGTTCGTCAGAGATTCCTGCACCAATCGATGGATTCCCAGACTGATTGCCGGGCTGATGTCGTCGAGGTTTCCTGTTTGCTCGATCTCCACGTTGAGCCCCGCCCTGGACATCATGTCCACGACTTTGGCCAGACCCGCGGTCCCGTACAGCGGCATGTCGTCGACATAGGGATTTGTGCGAAGAAGCGCCACGGTTCGGCGGAGTTCAGCGAGAGCTTGTCTGCCGGTCGCAGAGATGTTCGCGACGGCCTGCTCCGCCCGATCGGGGTCCTTCCGGATCGCATAGGACGCACCGTCGGCCTGCACAACCATGACACTGACCCCGTGCGCGATGACGTCGTGGAGTTCGCGCGCGATACGCGTTCGTTCCATCGCGACCGCTTCTTCCGCGCGGCGATCACGATCGTATTCCGCCACCGCGAGTCGAGCTTCGACCGCTTCGTCGTATGCCCTTCTTGCGCCGAGAAACTCGGCGGCGACCCAAGCAAGTGCATACATCAGCACGGTGAACAGCACGGCGGATATCGGTTCCTGACCGAAAGCGAGCAAAGCCACGATCGCATCGCCGGTCAGCGCGACCAGGTAGATCGCGGCGTCACGACGCCCGACGTACACCACGAGGGTATAAAGCATGATCGGCAGCGCGAGCAGCGACGGATGAAGATTGGTGGACTCTCCGACCGCCATGCCTGCGAGGCTGCTGAAGAGCGATGCTGTCAACACCGATGCGGCGACGATGCGCGGGTGCCGACGCCGCCAAGCGACCGGAACCGATACTGCCACCGCGACAAGAATGTAGAGCGGCCAGCTTCGCATCTCGGAGTTGCCGACGAACGCAATCGCGTCGAACAAGAAGAGCGTGCCGGCCAAGAGCGAATCCGCCACGAAGGGCTTACCCCTGAGCCACAAGCTGAACCTACGCATGTGGTTGAGTTTGCCGCATGACGGCAGCCGACTGGGGATTGTTGATGGTTGCTGCACTCGCGGCAGGAGGGGTCGACGCCGTTGTCGGCGGTGGAGGTCTCATCCTGCTCCCCGCGATTCTCGTCGTCGCGCCCGGCCTCACCGCTCAGGCGGCATTGGCCACCAACAAGATGACTGCCGTCTTCGGGACGTTCGCGGCGGTGCTCACGTTCTCGCGCAAGATCAAACTCGACTGGCATATCATGGCCCCGGCAGGCATCGCCGCTGCTGCCGCCTCTGCGTGTGGCGCGGCTGCGGTGTCGTTGATCGACCGGGATTTGTTCATCCCCATCATCATGGTTGTCCTGGTGGGTGTCGCGGCCCTGGTCACTGCGCGCCCGACGATCGGAACTGTCGCCGGTGATCACCCTCCCACTCGCCGAAAATTCGTGCTCGTGGTGTTCTTGGCCGCCGGCGGATTCGGCTTCTACGACGGCATTCTCGGCCCAGGAACGGGGACCTTCTTCATCATCGCGTTCGCGACTCTGCTGGGCACCGAGTTCGTGCGGAGCGCCGCGATGGCGAAGGTACTGAATCTGGGTTCGAACGTCGGGGCACTCGCGTTCTTTGCGGTCACCGGGCATGTCATGTGGCAGTTGGGAGCCGCAATGGCCGCGTGCAACGTGGTCGGAGCGCTGATCGGATCGCGTACCGCCTTGTCCAAGGGGTCCGGTTTCGTCAGAATTGTGTTGCTCGTGGTGGTCATCGGCATGGTTGTACGACTGGGATGGCAACAATTCGGCTAATCTCGGTCCCTGTGACTCAGTTGTCGAAACGACACGTCGATCCGGACTTTCTCGCGCTTCCGCTACGGGAGCTCGCCGACGCCGCGCTCGACGCCGCGAAGCGGGCGGGCGCAGCACACGCGGACTTCCGTGTTCACCGCCTCGTCACCCAGTCGCTCAACCTCCGAGACAGCGTCGTGCAGTCCGCCGTCGACAGTTCTGAAATAGGTCTGGCGGTGCGCGTCATCGTCGATGGAACATGGGGCTTCGCATCACAATCCGAATTGTCGGTCGCTGCTGCGGTCGACGCAGCGCGGTCAGCTGTGGGAGTGGCAACGGCGTTGCGCGCCCTCAACCGCGAGTTTGTCGAGCTGGCAGCGGAGCCCGTCTATACCGATGCCATGTGGGTATCGCGGTACGACATCGATCCGTTCGACGTACCGACGAACGAGAAGGTCGACCTCCTTGCCGCGTACTCGGACTCGCTGCGATCCGCCGAAGGGATCGACCACGTCACCGCGTCGGTCCTCCAAGTGAAAGAGCAAAGCTTCTACGCGGATCTGGCGGGTAGCGCGATTACACAACAGCGCGTGCGTCTGCATCCACAGCTGGAGGCAACGACGGTCGACCAGGAGGCGGGCGCCTTCGAGTCCATGCGCACGCTGGCGCCGCCGGTGAGCCGAGGTTGGGAGTACCTGGGCCGGGAAAGCACGTGGGACTGGGCAGACGAACTCGAGCGCATCCCGTATTGGTTGTCGGAAAAGGTCAAGTCTCCGTCGGTCGAACCCGGACCGAAAGATCTCGTGATCGACCCGACCAACCTGTGGCTGACCATTCACGAGTCCATCGGACACGCAACGGAATACGACCGGGCCATCGGCTACGAGGCGGCGTACGCAGGGACGTCCTTCGCGACACCGGACAAACTGGGAAAGCTGAAGTACGGCAGTACGCCGATGCACGTCACGGCCGATCGCACCGAAGAATATGGACTCGCAAGTACCGGATTCGACGACGACGGCGTCGCCGCACAGCAGTGGGACCTGGTCCGCGACGGCATTCTCGTCGGCTACCAGCTGGATCGTGTGTTCGCGCCGCGCCTAGGTCTCGAACGTTCGAACGGCTGTTCCTACGCGGACTCACCACACCATGTTCCGATACAACGGATGGCGAACGTATCGCTGCAGCCGGATTCTTCCGTCGATCGCACAATCGACGATCTGGTCGCCCGGGTCGAGGACGGGATCTATATCGTGGGAGACAAGTCCTGGTCGATCGACATGCAGCGGTACAACTTTCAGTTCACCGGGCAGAGGTTCTTCCGAATCCGCAACGGACGCCTGGAGGGACAACTTCGTGACGTCGCGTACCAGGCCACGACGACGGACTTCTGGGGTTCGATGGAAGTCGTGGGAGGCCGATCGACGCGACGGTTGGGCGGTGCGTTCAACTGTGGGAAGGCGCAGCCGGGTCAGGTGGCTGCGGTGAGCCACGGTTGCCCCGCAGCGTTGTTTCGCGGAATCAACGTATTGAACACCCGAACTGAGGCGGGCGCATGATTCCCGGCCACGAAGTCGTGGAACGCGCTCTCGGCGCTGCCACCGTCGAAGAGACGATCGTCATCGTGACCGATTCGAGCGAGGCCTCGCTGCGGTGGGCCGGGAATTCGATGACGACCAACGGTATCTCCGTACTCCGACGGTGGACAGTGGTGTCGATCGTCCGGGACAGCTCCGGTGCTCGCGTAGGCACCGTTTCCTCGACGTCGGTCGATCCCGAGGACATCGACGCTGTGGTGAAGGCCGCCGAAACAGCGGCTCGCGCAGCCGGTCTCGCCGAAGATGCGATGCCGTTGATCACCGGTGACGACGCCCCTGCTTCATGGGATGCCCCTTCCGAACGAACCAGCATCGACGTTTTCAGTTCGCTGACCGGAGGTCTCGCATCCGGATTCGACGGTGCCGACACGCTCTACGGGTTTGCCCATCATCAGATCGAAACTGTGTGGTTGGGCTCGTCGACCGGCCTCAGAAAGCGCTACACACAACCCACCGGTTCGGTCGAGATCAACGGCAAGCGAGGCGATAGCAGCGCTTGGGTCGGCGCGGGCGCTCCGCTCTTCGACGGCATTGCCATCGAAACGTTGCTCGTCGAACTGTCCACGCGCCTCGACTGGGCTTCGACGAGCATCGAACTTCCAGCGGGACGATACGAGACAATCCTGCCGCCCTCTGCGGTGGCGGACCTGATGATCTATCTGATGTGGACCATGGAGGGGCGCGGTGCGGAAGAAGGTCACACCGCACTGTCTCGTGCGGGCGGAACGAGGATCGGTGAGAGACTCGGGCGCCTCCCCCTGACCCTCTACTCGGATCCGCAAGCGGCTGGCCTCGAGTACTCGCCCTTCCTCGCTACCGAATCCTCGAACGATTCGGTGTCCCTGTTCGACAACGGGATGCCGACATCGCGTGTGGATTGGATCAAGGGCGGCGTCGTCAACGCGCTCGCCTACCCACGATTCGCGGCGGAGCGGTTCGATGCTCGGATCACTGTGCCCGGAGACAACCTCATCCTGACGGGCGCGGAGGCCGGCATCGACGACATGATCGCCCGCACCGAGCGTGGACTGCTGTTGACCACCCTCTGGTACATACGCGAAGTCGATCCCACAACGCTGTTGCTGACCGGCCTCACGCGAGATGGGGTGTACTCGATCGAAGACGGGAGGGTGACCGGCGCCGTCAACAACTTTCGATTCAACGAAAGTCCACTCGATCTATTGCGCCGCGTCACCGAGGCCGGGGCAACTCGGCCCACGCTGCCCCGGGAGTGGAAAGACTGGTTCACACGCACTGCGATGCCGCCGTTGCGAGTTCCCGACTTCCACATGTCCTCGGTGAGTGCAGCTCAATAGTTGCTCGTTCGGATCTGATAGCTCGAGCGCTATGTTGTCGGCCGACTGCGTGTGCACCCGTTGAACGCAGACCGAATCTTCGATGCTCAGAAGCGAGCCACGAGGGTGTTCTCGCGCCGAGTTATCCACCATCGGCCGCCGTGGCGTACAAGAACGTACAGCGCTGTCATCTCGGCGGCCGATTCGCCGGATTCGGCCAACTTCTTCGAGGACCATGCACGCTTCTGGGCTACCGCGACATCGGAACCGACATAGGCGAGAGCGAAGGGCTCGTAGTAGGCGGTCGCGTGGGCCAGCGCACCGGCGAGGCTCAGTGTCGTTGCCTCTCGAATCGCGGCCACGCCTTCGAGTACGACTCCGACGGCCGTGACGACGATCGCGTCCTCGGCGAAGTGTGCGACAGAAAGCTCGACGTCGTTGTCGTTGAAGCCCCTCTCGACGTCGCTGATGATGGCACGGATTTCGGCGTCGTCGCGTGGCGACAATTGCACGGTCACTCTGGGTATCGGTTCGGTCATGTGCGAAGCATGCAACCTCGAGTTCGGTCCAGGTCAAGTCCAGCCTTCAGTCCCAAATGGGCTGGACAACACCGGGCACTCGAAGGCAGCATGCAATCCATGATCGACACGGTGGCAACGCGCACCCAAGATGTCCGGCATCTGGTCGACACACTCCTCGATGGTGCCGTGCGCTTTCCGATGGATCAGTGGGATGAACAGGCAGGAAGACTCACCTGGACACGGTGGGAGACCGCAGAACACCTGGCAGACGACCTCTTCGTCTATGCGGCGACGTTGGCTGCGCCGACGTATCCCGCCGACCTCCCGTTCGAGACCACGAGACGGCGGGACGGCGCACCCGACGAACTCGTGCACTCCAGGCGGGCTGCGGGATCTCCAGGAATTGCTGCCGTGATCCGCTCGGCCTCGAATGTACTGATCGCGATCGCAGAAGCAACTCCCCCGCACGTCACTGCCGACCACGTTTTCGGCCGGACCGGCAGCGAGGGCTTTGCGGCAATGGCGTGCGTGGAACTGATCGTCCACGGTCACGACATCTTCTCAGGCACCGAGGTCGACTGGGCACCTGACGAAGCACTGTGTAGACGCACAGTACTGAGGCTCTTTCCTGATGTCGCGGGCACGCTGAACGCCGGTAGCTACTCCGAACTGCTGTGGGCAACGGGCCGGATAGAGCTACCGGGCAACCCGTATCGCAGCGAATGGCGTTGGCACAATCAAGCTTTGGGAGCGTGACTCGCCATCATCCGTTCTGCGCGGAGGTGGATCTCCGCGCGTACCTCTGCGGGGCCCAATACTTCGCAGTCGTCACCGAGCATCCAGACGAGCGATCCCGTGTGGCCCGAGCCGCCGAGAACGACGTCGAGTTCCAGCCATCCGTCGCGCTCGACGAGGACGTCGCCGACCTGAATTGCTGTTGCCTCGACCTCCCTCATACGCTCAGCGCGGACACGAATTCGTGCGGTGAGGACGTTTCGGGTCTCCCGGAACTGCGCGCGTCTGGCGTCCCACATCGAAGCGAGATCGATGGAAGCGCTTCGTTCTGCCGGTTCGTCGGTGAGTTCCGCACACAGAATTCGTCCCACCCGATACGTCCGATCCTGCCCGTCACAGGTCGCCAACAGATACCAACTGCCCGCGGCATACACAAGCCCGAGAGGGTCCACTGTGCGCACGCGTGCAGGTTTGGCGCGCCCCTCGTATTCGATCCGCAGGCGCGTGCCTTCGAACACCGCCTGTTGAACCACAGATAGGTGCACATCCCTCGGACCGTCTCGGAGCCATCCGTCCGGACGAACCAGAACGCGATCGGCCACCCCGGTAGCCGCACGCCGCTGATCGTCCGGAAGCGACGCAGCGACCTTGCGCATCGCAGAGGCGAACGAAGTCGACATTCCGAGTGATGCGGATGCGTCGGCCGACATCAGTGCGGTGGCCTCTTCGACTGTCAGTCCAGTCAGGTCGGTCGTGAAGCCCGGTAGTAGCTCGAATCCACCGTGTCGTCCGCGTTCGGCAAAGACGGGAAAGCCTGAGATCGACAGTGCATCGATATCACGCATTACCGTCCGTTCGGACACCTCCAACTCGACCGCGAGTTGTGACGCCGACATTCGTCCGCGATTCCGCAGGAGGAGGACCAACGAAATCAACCTGTCTGCCCGCATCGAGCAATCTTCGCAGAAATATATGACAGAAGGTGTCATATATGGCGATTTGACTGTCCTCATGACCACACCAGACATCGATCCCCGTCCCCTCTACCGCGATGCCCTCGATTGGGTCGCCACACTCATCAGAGAAGTGCGCACCGAGCAGCTGCCGCTCCCCACGCCGTGCACGGAGTTCGACGTGGCTACATTGATCGGGCATCAGCTCGCCGGTGTTCGGCGCGCCGCCACGATGGGCAATGGTGGGAGTGCAGAATCGGTGCCGTTCGTGCTGGAAGGGTTCGGCGATCCCACCTCCGCGTACTTGGCCGAAGCTTCAGCCGCAATGAAAGCCTGGGAAGACGACGCGAAGCTCGATACGACGGTCGCCGCGCCATGGGGTGTGGTTCCCGGCCGCGCAGCGATGTGGGCCTATCTGAACGAAACACTCGTGCACGGGTGGGATCTCGCTGTCGCAACCGGCCAATCGTACGAAGCACCCCCCGAGATGGTGACGCATGTGCTGACCGCTGCAACGACGGCAATCCCAGCAGAGACTCGCAACTTCATGCCCTTCGACGAAGTGGTCGAGGCACGACCGGGTGCCGGACCGACCGAACGCCTCGCTAATTGGTCGGGCAGGGTGAGCGATCCGTGGATTCCGGCACTTCTAGGCTGACCCGTCGTAGACCTGCACTCCGCCGAGGAAGGTCGCACGAACGTCCAGTTCGGCGATCTTCTCCGGGAGTACTTGACGTGGGTCTGCCGACAAGACCACGAAGTCCGCGTATTTTCCTACCTCGATCGACCCAATAATGTCGTCCGCGAACAACTGCCATGCAGCATCGATCGTCTGCGCGCGAATTGCCTGCTCGACGGTGAGCCGTTCTTCGGGTGCGGACACTCGTCCGCTCGGTGTGGTTCGTGTGACTGCGACCGAAATATTGCGCAGCGGCTCCTCGGGCGTGACAGGCGGGTCGTTGTGTAGCGAGATTCGCATGCCGGCCGCAACTGCAGAACCCGCTGGCATCCACCGTGTTCCGTGCTCGGGTCCGAACAGTCCGTCGACCAGAACATCACCCCAGTAGTGAATCTGATCGACGAACAAGCTGCACGTGACGCCCAGCGCGACTGCACGTTCCAACTGATCCTGGCGAATGGCGCCCACATGCTCCAGACGCAAGCGATGATCGGGACGCGGATGACGCTCGAGGGCGCTCTGGTAGACGTCGAGGATGGTATCGATCCCGTTGTCCCCCATGACGTGGCAGGCGATCGGCCACCCCCGGGGGAAGTATGCGTCGACGATCTCGGTCAACTGCTCGCGGGTGTAGTTGGCGTGTCCACAGGATCCGGGCTGGACGCCGATGACCCTCGTTGCTTCGGTGTCGAGGTACGGGAACGTGAGGTCGATATTTCCGATCCACGGCGAGCCGTCGACCCAAATCTTGATGCCCGTGTGGCGCACTGTGTCGTCTCCGCTCGAGGGGTCGTTGTGTGCTGTCATCGACGGGTTGGACATCTCGTAGGTCCGGAGTCGGACGGTCAGCGCACCGGATGCATTCAGCGCCTCGACCACGGGACCGAAGTCGGGGTCGTATGCCATCTCGGAACACGTCGTCAGCCCTGCGCGATTCAATCGTGCGCACTCGGCGACGAGCATTGCCGGGTACGCGCCGGCGGTCATGGCACCCGCGACAAGAGGGAACACAGCTCCTGTTTCGCGCGCCGTCCCGTCCAACTCGCCGTCTGCACCGCGACCGTAGGCCGCCCCTTTTGGATCCGGCGTGTTCCGGTCCAGGCCCACACTCGCGGCCGCGGCCGAGTTGAAGAACGCGAGATGGCCCGAATTGTGCAGCACGACAAGCGGAGTCTCAGGCGCGATCGAGTTCAACCATGCCAGCGAAGGTTCAGGTAGCCCGTTCTGCAGCAGTGCGTCCCATCCGCTCAAGAAGGCACCTTCCGTGCCTCGGCGAGCGACTTCGCTCCGAATTGCCGAGACCACGTCATCGCAATCCTTCATCGTGACGGGACGAATGTCGACCATGCGGTCAGACAACACCAGTGCTTCCATCAGAGGATGCCCATGTGCCTCCACCAGTCCCGGCATCACGCATCCGTCTTCGACGTCGACAACGTGTGTATCGGGCCCGATCTGCTCTTCGATCTCGTCTCGGGAACCTACCGCCACGATTTTGCCGGCACGAACAGCGACCGCCCCGGCGGTGGGAAGTGACGGATCGACCGTCAGCACGGTTCCGAGCAGTACCAGGTCAGCTACCGATGAAGGGGGCACCCTGAGAAGTATGCGTCGAAGTTCAGGCCGGTACGACCGAAATGCCTACAGTGCCCGACTTGCCGCGTCGTAGCGAACTGCCCTTGACCGTCAACCATCCGAGGATGCCGTATTTCGAAGAGATCGCAGCTCGCGCCTTCTCCGTACCGGCCGAGTCGAGCAATTCGGCGACACCGTCGACGGCATCGCCCGTAACTTTCCCACGAGCCGAGCACGGCGCAACAGTCACCGTGGCGTTTCGCTTGATCCGCTTGACCTTCCACGAGTCCGCGGTGGTCCAGACCAATAGCCTGTCGCCGTCCCGCGCTCCCCACAACGGTGTCGCGACGGTCGTGCCGTCCTTCTTGAACGTCGTGAGCGAGACGTACTTTCCGTCTGCGATCTCTTCAAACGTGGCCATGGGCCAAGAGTACGGCTAATCCCCTTCCAAATCTCCTTCTGTTTCCAGATAGATCCGCCGTAGCCCGTCGAGGATCTGAGCATCCGGTTCTGCCCACATCTCGCGTTCGGCGGCCTCGAGCAGCCGCTCGGCGATGCCGTGCAGCGCCCACGGGTTCGATTGCTGCATGAACTTCTGATTCTGCTCGTCGAGGACATAGGTCTCGGCGAGTTTCTCGTACATCCAGTCTGCAACGACGTTGGTGGTGGCGTCGTACCCGAATAGGTAGTCGACAGTCGCTGCCATCTCGAACGCGCCCTTGTACCCGTGTCGGCGCATCGCCTCGAGCCACCGCGGATTGACCACGCGTGCACGGAACACGCGGGCAGTTTCCTCCGACAACGTGCGGGTGCGTACGGACTCGGGCCTCGTGCTGTCCCCGATGTACGCCTCGGGCGACTTGCCTGTCAACGCACGGACTGTGGCAACCATGCCCCCGTGGTATTGGAAGTAGTCGTCCGAGTCGGCGATGTCGTGCTCTCGAGTATCGGTGTTCTTCGCCGCTACTGCGATCCGTTTGTATGCAGTTCGCATGTCGTCCGATGCGGGGACCCCGTCGAGCCCTCGTCCGTACGCAAAACCGCCCCACGTCGTGTACACCTGCGCAAGATCGGTATCGCTGCGCCAGGTCTTGCTGTCGATCAACTGCAGCAGGCCCGCACCGTAGGTACCCGGCTTCGATCCGAAGATTCTTGTCGTCGAACGTCTTTCATCGCCATGCTCGGCAAGATCGGCCTGGGCATGTGCGCGAACGAAGTTCTGATCCGCGGGCTCATCGAGTGCTGCGACGAGTCGCACTGCGTCGTCGAGCAACGCCAGCACATGGGGAAACGCATCGCGGAAGAAACCGCTGATGCGCACCGTGACGTCGATGCGCGGTCGGCCGAGTTCCTCGAGCTCGATCACCGCAAGCCTCGTGACGCGGCGAGATGCCTCGTCCCACACCGGTGACACTCCGAGAAGCGCGAAGACCTCGGCGACATCGTCCCCGGACGTACGCATGGCCGATGTACCCCACACCGAGAGCCCGACCGACTTCGGCCAGTCCCCATGGTCCTGTCGGTATCGTGCCAACAGCGATTCGGCCATCGCCTGACCTGTTTCCCACGCAAGCTTCGACGGCACGGCCTTCGGATCGACCGAATAGAAGTTGCGACCGGTCGGCAGCACGTTGATCAAGCCTCGCAGCGGCGAACCGCTCGGGCCCGCGGCGATGAAACCGCCGTCGAGCGCATGCAGAACCTGATCGATCTCACGAGAGGTTCCCCGCAGACGAGGCACCACCTCGGTGGCTGCAAACCGGAGAATCTCCGCGACCGTAGAACCGTGCGTGCCGGCAACCCGCTCAGCTTCGGCTGGGTTCCACTGAGTCTGCTGCATCTCCGCGACAAGACCATGTGCGATCGACTCGACTTCGTCGACGCGGACACGTTCCTCGTCGCCGTCTTCGCTGAGGCCGAGAGCTTCCCTCAGACCGGGAACGGACTGCTCACCGCCCCACATCTGACGTGCTCGCAGCATGGCGAGGACGAGCTCGACTTCGGCGTCGCCAACAGGTTCCTGCCCGAGAATGTGCAGTCCGTCTCGAATCTGCACGTCTTTGATCTCGCATAGCCAACCATCGACGTGAAGAAGCATGTCGTCGAATACTTCCTCGTCGGGCCGCTCCTCCAGACCGAGATCGTGGTGCATCTGAGCTGCTGTCATCAGTGTCCAGATCTGCTGACGAATGGCAGGCAGTTTTGCGGGGTCGAGGGCGCAGATGTTGGCATGCTCGTCGAGCAGCTGCTCGAGACGTGCAATGTCGCCGTAGCTCTCTGCGCGGGCCATCGGAGGTATGAGATGGTCGACGAGGGTTGCGTGCGCACGGCGCTTGGCCTGAGTTCCTTCACCGGGATCGTTGACGAGGAACGGGTAGATCAGCGGCAGGTCGCCGAGCGCGGCATCGGTACCGCACGATGCGGACATCCCGAGTGTCTTTCCGGGCAACCATTCGAGATTGCCGTGCTTGCCGAGATGCACCATCGCGTCCGCCCCGAATCCGCCGTCGACGGTCGAGGCTTGAATCCAGCGGTAGGCTGCCAGGTAGTGGTGGCTCGGCGGAAGATCCGGATCGTGGTAGATCGCAACAGGTCTCTCGCCGAAACCGCGCGGCGGCTGCACCATGATGACGACGTTTCCGAACTGCATCGCTGCGATCACGATCTCACCGTCGGGATCCGAAGATCGGTCGACGTACAGATCGCCCGGCGCGGGACCCCAATGCTCCTCGACCGCGGACGTCAGGTCCTCGGGCAAACGAGCGAACCACGACCGATACCGCGCAGCAGAGATGCGAATCGGGTTGCCCTCGAGTTGCTCGGCTGTCAGCCAGTCCGGATCCTGACCACCACGGGCGATCAACGCGTGGATGAGGGCATCACCGTCGCGCGCTGCCAACCCCGGGATTGAATCCGGACCGTCTACGGGTCCGAGATCGTAGCCAGCGCCGCGCATCTCGGCCATCAAGGCGATCGCGCTGGCCGGAGTATCGAGTCCGACTGCGTTGCCGATCCTGGCATGCTTGGTCGGGTACGCCGAGAACATGAGCGCAATCCGCCGATCCGACGCCGGAATGTGCCGCAGCTTCGCGTGCCGAACTGCGATTCCTGCCACTCGCGCCGCCCGCTCGTGATCGGGGACGTACGTAGTCAAGCCATCACCGTCGATCTCCTTGAACGAGAACGGAACTGTGATGAGTCGCCCGTCGAACTCGGGAACGGCGACCTGAGTGGCGACATCGAGCGGCGAGAGACCGTCGTCGTTCTCCTCCCATGTCGCGCGACTACTGGTCAGGCACAGTCCCTGCAGGATCGGTACGTCGAGAGCTGCCAACTCCGCGACGTCCCATGCCTCGTCGTCCCCTCCCGCCGACGCACCCGAAGGCTTGGTCCCGCCGGCCGCCAGCACGGTCACGATCATCGCGTCGGCCGACTTCAGTGTGTCCAGAAGCTCTCGCTCGGCAGTCCGAAGAGACGCGCAGAATATCGGCAGCGCCCGACCGCCGGCCGTCTCGACGGCCGCACTCAGCGCGTCGATGTAGGCGGTGTTCCCGGCGAGATGTTGGGCGCGGTAATACAGAATCGCAATGACGGGGCCCGTTGCATCTGCCTGCTGCGTGCGTTCGAGAACACCCCAGGTCGGTGTGTGCGCCGGAGCGGAGAATCCATGGCCGGTGAGGAGCACAGTGTCGGAGAGGAAGGCGAAGAGCTGCGCTAGATTCTCCGGCCCGCCTTCGGCGAGGTAGTTGTGTGCCTGTGCGGCGACGTTCCCCGGAACCGTCGACAATTCCATCAACTCTGCGTCGGGTGCTTGCTCGCCACCGAGTACGACTACGGGAAGCCCCGTGGCGAGTACTGCGTCCACTCCCTCCTCCCATGAACGTTTGGATCCGAGGATTCGTAGAACGATCAGGTCGGCAGCCGCAGCCAGCTCGGGAACATCGTCGGCGAGCAGCCTGGACGGATTCCCCCAGCGGTAGTCGGCGCCGCTTGCTCGCGCGCTGAGTAGATCGGTGTCCGACGTGGACAGCAGCAGGATCACAGGTAACGCCCTCCTGAGGGGTTTTCGCGCCCCTCGGTTGCCATGAAGTTCTCGAGCTCGCGGGAGAGGGTCTGGCTGTGACAGTGGCGCGACCGCTCCGGAGTTACACCGGCTTCCTCTCGGCCTGAGCCGTTCCAACCTCGAACTCTACCGAACGGACGTAGCATCCTTCGAATGGATGCCAGAGCCATACGCAGCGCCTACCTGCAGTTCTACTCGGCACGCGGACATCATCCGATCGAGCGGGCGAATCTCGTGCCGCGAAACGATCCGACAACACTCTTCAACGGCAGTGGAATGCAACAACTCCTGCCCTATCTGTTGGGCGCAGAGCATCCCGACGGAACGCGCCTGACCGACAGTCAGCCGTGCGTCCGCGTCCAGGACATCGAAGAAGTCGGCGACAACCGCCATACGACCTTCTTCGAAATGCTCGGCAATTGGAGCCTGGGCGACTATTTCAAGTCCGAGCAGATTCCGTGGTTCTGGGAGTTTCTGACCGAAGTCGTCGGGCTCGATCCCGCCCGGATCTACGTGACCTGCTTCGCCGGAGACGAGCGGAACGGCATCCCGAAGGACACCGAAAGCGCCGAAATCTGGTCCTCGCTGTTCGGCGCTGCGGGCATCGATGCCGACCAGGTCGACCTCGGAACCGAGCATCTCGGCGGCGCTCTGGGCAACCACGGCGCTCGCATCGCGTTCTACGGCGGCAAGAACTGGTGGTGCCGGGCCGGGGCAGCCGAAGCGATGCCGGTCGGCGAGCCTGGTGGACCGGACTCAGAGGTCTTCTACCTTTACCCGGACGTCCAACACGACACTGCATACGGTCAGTACTGCCACCAGAACTGCGACTGCGGCCGATACATCGAGCTGGGCAACTCCGTGTTCATGCAGTACGCCCGTACCGAGGACGGTTTCGCGTCCCTGCCACGCAGGAATGTCGACTACGGGGGCGGCCTCGAGCGGATCGCCGCAGCAGCCCTGAACAGTCCGGATGTGTTCCGAAGCAGCCTTCTGTGGCCGATCGTCGAAGAGCTGCAAAGCGTGACGGGCAAGACCTACGACACGCACACGACAGCGATGCGGGTGGTGGCCGACCACCTTCGCGGCGCGGTCTTCCTCGCGGTCGACGGCGTACGTCCGAGCAACAAGGAGCAGGGTTACGTCTTGCGCCGCCTTGTTCGGCGTGCGATCCGATACGCCTTCGAGTTGGGGGTGGAGGAGAACTTTCTGCAGAAGATCGTGCCCGTCATCGCTGATCTCTATCGCGACGCATACCCCGAGGTGGCCGAGCACCACGACGACGTCGTCGCCGCGCTGGTCAAAGAGGAGAAAGCTTTCCGGCAGACCCTGCGACGCGGGCTACGAGAGCTCGTCCGAATGTCGGATCGGCTCGTGACCGGGGAGGAACTCTTCGTTCTGTACGACACATACGGATTCCCGGTCGAGCTCAGCGTCGAGGAGGCTCGCAGCAACTCGATCTCGGTCAGCGACCAGTGGCGAACAGAGTTCGACACGAAAATGCGCGAGCAGCGTGAACGGTCGAGAGCTGCGAACAAGATGCACTTGTAGCCTGGGTGTCGTGAGTTCGACCGATCCCAGAGTTGTACCCGACAGATGCCCTGGTGCGCTGTCGACGCATCAGGCGGCCGACGGTCCGCTGGCTCGGGTTCGCCTACCCGGCGGACAATTGACGCCCGGGCAGATGCTCGTTCTCTCCCACGCCGCCCGTGATCTCGGCAACGGATCGATGGAGCTGACCTCCCGCGGCAACATTCAGTTCCGCGCGGTGCAGGACAGTGACGAGTTGGCCCGCAGACTCGCCGACGCCGGGTTGTTGCCGTCCCCGACGCACGAGCGCGTGCGGAACATACTCGCGTCGCCCCTGACCGGCCGCGTAGGCGGTCTCGTCGATGTACGCGAGCTGATATCGATGCTGGACATCGCCGTGTGCGCCGACCGCGAGTTGGCCGACCTTCCCGGACGGACGTTGTTTGCACTCGACGACGGCCGAGGTGACGTGATCACGTCCATCCCGGATTTCGCGGTGCGCGCCGTGACCCCCACGGCTTATGCACTGATGTTGTCCGGAATCGACTCGCACGTGCGAGTCGCTGGCAGCGACGTCGTCGACGTCCTGGTGGCGTCAGCGAGAGCCTTCGTCCGCATGCGCACCACCGAGTGGCGGCTGAGCGAACTCGATAACGGTCGCGCACGTGTACTCAGCGAGTTGGGTCTCACACCGACCGAGACCGTCGAGCCCCTCGTCGCGGCGGACGGTGTTCCGCCGATCGGCTGGCTACCCCAGGACGACGGCCGGGTGTCCCTCGGCGGCGCGCTCGCGTACGGCACCCTCGACGCCCGCCTCGGCGAGTTCTTGGCTGCGATCGACACCCCGCTCGTCATGACTCCCTGGCGCAGTCTCGTGATCTGCGATCTCGACGAGAATACGGCCGAGGCCGTCGTGCGAGTCCTCGCACCGATGGGCCTGATCTTCGACGAGAATTCGCCGTGGATCGACGCCAGCGCATGTACCGGATCTCCGGGGTGCGAGAAGTCGCAGGCAGACGTTCGATCCGACTTGAGGGAAGCGATCGAGACCGGCGCCGTCACACGCGGCGATCGTCAACATTGGTCGGGTTGCGAGCGTCGATGCGGCAAACCGAAGGGCGATGTACTCGATGTCGTTGCCGGACCTTCCGGCTACCGGGTGTCCTGACGTGCTGCGTACCTGACCTATCGTGAGCACTATGCACGACTACATCCGCGACGGTGCGGAGATCTACCGACAGTCCTTCGCAACCATCAGGGCCGAAGCAGATCTATCGTCGTTCTCCCCCGACATCGCCCAGGTCGTCGTCCGCATGATCCACGCAAGCGGTGAAGTCGATCTGACCGAGGTGGTGGCCGCGACGCCGAATGTCGTGCGCGATGCACGCGCGGCTCTGAACGCCGGCGCACCGATACTGTGCGACGCGAACATGGTGGCAGCCGGCGTGACTCGCAGACGCCTACCTGCCGACAACGAGGTTGTCTGTACGTTGTCCGACCCGACGGTCCACGCTCTGGCCGAGAAGATGGGCACCACTCGCACCGCCGCCGCACTGGAACTATGGGGCGACCGACTCGGCGGCGCTGTTGTCGCGATCGGCAATGCACCGACCGCGCTGTTCCAACTTCTCGGCATGCTCGCCGGTGGCGCTCCGAAGCCTGCCGCCATCGTCGGTGGACCTGTCGGGTTCATCGGTGCAGCGGAATCCAAAGAGGATCTGATCGCGTCCGGACTGGGCGTGGAGTACCTCGTGGTTCGCGGTCGCCGCGGTGGTAGCGCGATCACCGCCGCCGCAGTGAATGCCATTGCGAGTGAAGAAGAATGACAGTGACACCGGGAAAGTTGTGGGGTGTAGGTCTCGGACCGGGCGACCCGGAACTCGTGACAGTCAAGGCTGCTCGAGTCATCGGCGAAGCCGACGTGATCGCCTTCCACAGCGCGCAACACGGGCGCAGCATCTCTCGAGGTGTCGCAGACCGATACATGCGAGACGATCAGACCGAAGAACATCTCGTGTATCCGGTGACGACCGAGACCACCGATCACCCTGGCGGCTACCAGGGCGCGATAGACGAGTTCTACGAACGTGCAGCGGGGCGGTTGGCCGCGCACCTTCAGGCCGGCAGATCAGTGGCTCTCCTCGCCGAAGGTGATCCGTTGTTCTACAGCTCGTATATGCACATGCACAAGCGGCTCGCCGACCGTTTCGACGTGGAAGTCGTTCCGGGCGTGACATCGGTCAGTGCGGCGTCGGCCGCGTTGGCGACTCCATTGGTCGAACGCGACGAAGTCTTCACGGTGTTGCCGGGAACGTTGCCGGCAGAGGAACTCGCGCGGCGCCTGCGCACAACGGATGCCGCTGCGATCATGAAGCTCGGTAGAACATTTCCGACCGTGGTGAAAGCACTGGAGATGTCGGGGAGGCTCGGCGAGGCCAAGTATGTGGAGCGCGCGAGTACGGAACAGCAACGCGTTCTCGATGTCGCGGACGTCGACGCTTCAGCCGTGCCGTACTTCTCGATCGCAGTGGTTCCGAGTCCCTCGAACAATCGAACCGAGAAGCCATCGTGCGGCGAGGTCGTCGTCGTCGGCCTAGGGCCTGGCGCCGACCGGTGGACGACGGACGAGGTTCGCCACGAGCTCTCCACTGCAACGGATCTCGTCGGGTACGTGACCTATCTGGACCGGGTGGCAGTGCGCACCGGGCAGATCCGTCATGCAAGCGACAACAGGGTGGAATCCGAGCGCGCGGCTTTTGCGCTGGACCTGGCCAAACGGGGTAAGCGCGTCGTCGTGGTGTCGTCCGGTGACCCGGGTGTGTTCGCGATGGCGGCCGCCGTCCTCGAAGTTGCGGCAGAACCCGAATGGTCCGACGTCCCGGTTCGGGTCGTACCGGGTATGACGGCGGCCAATGCGGTCGCGAGCCGAGCAGGGGCCCCGCTCGGACATGACTACGCCGTCATCTCGCTGTCGGATCGCTTGAAGCCGTGGGACATCGTGGCCACACGACTGGCCGCCGTAGCTGCCGCAGACATGGCGATCGCGGTGTACAATCCCGCTTCCAAGTCTCGAACGTGGCAGGTCGGGGCGATGCGCGATCTTCTACTCGAACACCGAGGGCCGGATACCCCGGTGGTGATTGGGCGGGCCGTCGGCAGCGACGAGGAATCCGTCCGTACCGTCCGCCTGGCCGATCTCGAACCGAGTGAAATCGACATGCGATGCCTGCTGATCATCGGGTCCTCGCAGACTAGAATCGTTCGGACCGGCTGCGGTGCTCAGGTTTTCACGTCCCGACGGTATCCCTAGGTCGAATCGGTCGATCGCAGCCAGTCCACTACCGCCTCCGGGGACTCGGTGGCGACATCGCCGAGGGGTAACTGCGGTCGCTCGATCATCACGACGGTGACGCCGAGGGCGCGTGCTGCGATGATCTTCGCTTCTGTCATCGCTCCTCCGCTGTTCTTGCTGACTACCACGTCGATGCGATGATCGCGCAGAAGAGAAATCTCGTCGTCGACGTCGAAAGGTCCTCGCGCCAGTAGAGATCGGTGATTCGGAGGCATCGGAACCTCGGGCGGATCGATACTGCGAACGAGAAACCATGTCCGCTCGATGTGTGCAAATGCGTCCACACTCTGCCGTCCGATTGCCAGAAAGGCCCGCTGCGCGGTCGATTCGACAATCACAGCCGCATCGGTCATCGACGCGGCGGCTACCCAGTCGTCCGCCGTGTCGGGCTGCCATGGCGGTCGCACGAGCTGGACGAGGGGAACGTCGGTGGCGGTCGCGGCGGCGCGGGCATTCGCCGATATCACCGAAGCAAATGGATGGGTGGCATCGACGACGACGTCGATGCCGTTGCCCTCGATCCATTCTGCGAGGCCTTCGGCCCCACCGAATCCGCCGAGTCTCCATGCACCACCCGGCACCGTCGGCCGGCGCACGCGCCCTGCCAGCGACGTCACGACGACGATTCGTCTATCTGCCTCGAGTAACTCGGCGAGAGCCCTCGACTCCGTCGTGCCTCCTAGTAGCAGGACTTTCACGGCTTGACGGCGATCCATTGCGCAACGGGAAGCTGTGGGCGCCAGCTGGTGAAGGAACCGAGAGGCTCTGCGCGGTAGATCTGGAACTTGCGCAGCGAACCGCCGAAGCGCGTCACACATGTCAGCAGAAGCGCTTCGGACTCGACGGTGACAGCGTTCGCCACCAATCGACCGCCTGACGCAAGGCGCTCCCAGCAGCCATCGATCATGCCCGGTGCGGTGAGGCCGCCGCCGATGAACACCGCATCGGGGATCGACGAGTCGAAGGACTTCGGCGCGTTACCGGGAGCGATCTTCAGTCCCGGTACGCCCAACGCCGTCGCGTTGGTGTCGATCTGCGCACACCTGCTCGGCGACGATTCGAACACCGTTGCACGACATCTCGGGTCGGTACGCATCCACTCGATCGCAATAGACCCCGAACCCCCACCGACGTCCCAGAGAAGTTCACCGGGAGCCGGTGCCAGCGCAGCGAGCGTGAGAGCACGGACCTCTGACTTGGTGAGCTGCCCGTCGCCGGAATACACACTGTCCGGTAGCCCGGGAACACGAGTCGCTCGAACAGCACGAGGATCCGCAACGCACTCGATGGCAACGACGTTCAGCGCATGTCCGGCTGCGTGTGCCCAGAGCGCCGCGGTGCCGGACAGGATTCTCTCGTCGGGGCCGCCGAGCTGTTCCAGCACGGTGACACTCGATCGACCGAAACCGGCATCGCGAAGCAACGCGGCTACTTCTGCAGGGGTCTGCTCGTTTCGGGAGAGGGCCAATACTCGTACTCCGTTGGACAATGCGGGCAACAAGGTCGAGACAGGTGAATTAACGACGCTCACGGTCGTCGTGGTGTGCACCGCCCATCCGAGCCGAGCACAGGCCAGCGACAGCGACGACGGCGCAGGAATCACTCGTAGCCGGGCCGCACCGAACTCTCGAACCAGGCTGACGCCGATCCCGTGGAACATCGGGTCGCCGCTCGCGAGTACACAGATCTGCTTGCCGTCGAACTCGTCGATCAAGGGCCGCAGGCTCGGAAGCAGTGGGCTCGGCCAGCAGCGACGGCGCTCGGCGCTCAGTGGCAGCGAAGCGAGCTGCCGCGCCGAACCGAACACCATGTCCGCTTCTGCGACGACCCTCCGCGCCGACTCCGTGAGCCCATCCCACCCGTCGGCGCCGATACCGACGACATCGATCGGAAGTGCCGTCAACGGGGGAGCTTTCGCCACAACCACGCCGGCACCATGTGCAGGACGAGGTAGATGGGTGCCAGAATCCCCGGCACCCACACACTTGTGCGACCTTTACCGAGTGCACGCACCACAGCGTCCGCGACCTGGCCCGGAGTACTGGAGAACGGCGCGGGCTTCATTCCCTCGGTCATCGACCCTATGACGAATCCCGGTGTGACCAGCAGTAGTTCGACACCGGTTCGGTGGAGGGCGTCGGACAGACCGCTGGCGAAACCGTGCACACCTGCCTTCGCGGAACCGTAGACGTAGTTGGCCTTGCGCACGCGGACGCCTGCTACCGAGGAGAACACCACCAGCTGTCCCCTCCCCTGCTGCCGCATCAGGTTCGCGGCATGGGTGAGGACGGAGACATGCGCAACGTAGTCGGTATGGACGATCGCCAACGCGTGAGCGGCGTCGACTTCGGCCCTCGCTTGGTCGCCGAGTATCCCGAACGCCAGCACGACCGTAGCCAACTCTCCGTGCGACTGGCGGACAGATCGCAGCAACTCGGCATGGGAGCCCAGGTCGTCGGCATCGAATTCGACGGTGGCCACCTCGCTGGCGCCCGCCGCAGTGACCCGCTCGATCTGTTCGCTCAGGTCGCTACTCCGCCGCGCGGCCAGCACGACGGTTCTGCCGGGCGCAAGGCGCGTGGCGACTTCCAGTCCGATCTCGCTGCGTCCGCCGAGGACCAGGAGAGTGCCGTTTTCGCGAGTGGGTGTCACACCCGACAGTCTCGCCGATTACCGTTTGCGGCATGGCTACCACCCCCGCGTCCCTCACATCGGACGCAACCCAGTTCCTCACCGAGCGTCATCTCGCGACACTGACGACGCTCCGCAAAGATGGAACGCCGCATGTCGTTGCAGTCGGATTCACGTGGGATCCGGAGAGCTCCGTCGTCCGTGTGATCACCAGTCGAGCGTCCCAGAAGGCGCTCAACGCTGCGCGCGGTGGCTACGCTGCAGTGAGTCAGGTCGATGGGGCACGATGGCTCACTCTCGAAGGCACATCTGACGTGCTCACTGCAGCAGACGACGTAGTGGACGCCGAGAAGCGATACGCGCAGCGCTACCGCGTTCCACGGGAGAATCCCGAGCGCGTGGTCGTTCGAATCGCGGTCCGACGAATTCTGGGTTCGAGGTCGTTGCTCAACCTATAGGCAGAACCGTCAGTCCATGCGGTCGTAGGTTGACGGACTCGCACCCGCCGGCGGTCACCACCACGATGTCTTCGATCCGCGCGCCCCACAGTCCCGGGAAGTAAATACCCGGTTCGATGCTGAACGCCATGCCCTCGGCGAGTTCGATGTCATTGCCCTCGACGATGTAGGGCTCTTCGTGCACGGACAGCCCGATCCCGTGCCCGGTGCGATGCAGGAAGGCCTCGCCCAGCCCTTCGGCAACGAGAATGTCGCGGGCCGCAGCATCGATCGACTCGGCGGTCACGCCAGGCTTGACCGCGTCCACGGCAGCCTGCTGCGCTCGTTCGAGCGTGGCGTACTGCGCGGCAACCTCGGCTGACGGCTCACCCATGACGTACGTTCGCGTCGAGTCCGAGTTGTATCCAGGTGCAACCGGCCCGCCGATGTCGATCACGACTACGTCGCCCGCCTCGATGACCCGATCGGACACCTCGTGGTGCGGATCGGCACCGTGTGGGCCAGAACCGACGATGATGAATGCGGCCTCGGTGTGGCCTTCCTCGAGGATCGCAGCAGCAATAGCCTCTGCGACTGCGGCCTCGGTTCGGCCCACAACCAGGAAATCACTCATTCGGCTGTGCACACGGTCGATGGCCTGCCCGGCCCGCCGAAGTGCGTCGATCTCGGCGTCGTCCTTCAGCATGCGCAGTCGACGGAGGACCGCCGTCGCCAGAATGGGGGTTCGGCCGAGACGGTTTGCGAGGGGCACGAAATGCAGTGCAGGCATGGCATCGTCGACCGCAGTGGCCGCGCCTGCCGGAAGACTGGCTGCGACGATGTCATATGGGCTGACCCCGTCCACCCAGTCCGAGACCGTCAGACCGAGATCCGCCACCGCCGACTCTTTCAGCGCGGCAAGCTCCAATCTTGGCACCACTACGGTCGGAGTCGTTCCGTCTGCGGGGATCACGAGACATATCAAGCGCTCGAACGAACCTGCTCGTGAACCGAGGAGGTACTGCAGGTCCGGGCCCGGGGTTACGAGCAGGGCGTCGAGCCCCGCCTGGTCTGCATACTCGGCAGCTCGTGACAGTCGTGAGGCGTAGATCTCGGAGGAGAATCTGGCTGCGGTCGTCGTCGAATCGGAACTCATTCCTACAGGCTATCGGCGTTTGGCAAGATGATGTCCATGACTGCCCCAGGAAAGTCGCCTCTGCTCCTTCTCGACGGAGCAAGCCTGTGGTTCCGCGCCTACTACGCACTGCCGGAATCGATTACGGCACCGGATGGGCGGCCGGTCAACGCGGTACGCGGATTCGTCGACATGGTGGCCGCATTGATGGCCAGAACCGAGCCGAGCCGACTGGTGGTGTGCCTCGACCTGAATTGGCGGCCGCAGTTTCGTGTCGATGCCGTTCCGTCGTACAAGGCGCACCGAGTCGCCGAGGCTGCACCGGGCACACCCGAAAGCGAAGAAGTCCCGGACAGTCTCTCGCCACAGGTCGACATGATCATGGCGGTCCTGGCGGCCGCAGGCATCGCTACTGCGGGCGCCGAAGGACTGGAGGCCGACGATGTTCTCGGTACCTTGGCATTTCGCGAACGCCAGGACCCTGTCGTTGTGGTCAGTGGTGATCGCGATTTGCTTCAGGTCGCGGCCGACGAACCCAATCAGGTCAAGGTGCTCTACGTGGGTCGTGGTCTCGCCAAGGCCGAATTGTTCGGCCCCGCCGAGGTAGCCGAGAAGTACGGGGTGCCACTCGATCGAGCAGGAGAGGCGTACGCAGAGCTTGCACTCCTCCGCGGCGACGCATCCGACGGTCTACCCGGAGTGAAGGGTGTCGGAGAGAAGACAGCGTCGACGCTGATGCTTCGGTATGGGTCGGTCACCGCGCTCAGGGCGGCTGCGCTGGATCCCACTTCGGATATGGCGCAGGGCGTTCGAGCAAAACTTTCGGCCGCCGCCGGCTACCTCGACGCGGCGCTTCCGGTGGTCAGAGTGGTAACGGATGCCGAGGTCGACTTGTCGCGATCGGACGTGATTCCGGCGGTGCCCGCTGACGCGGAACGCCTCGGCGAACTCGCCGAGGAGCTGGGCATCAAGGGCGCTGTGGACCGACTCGTAGCTGCGCTGGCGGTCCACGGCGCTTGACTGCACGCGCTGGTTCAACGAGGACGCGAGACCTCGTACGTGCCGTTGTCGTCGGTGAAAGTCAACGTGACGGTCCTGTCGAAGCCGTCGACCTGCAGCGAGCACTCGAACGACGCGCCCTCTTCGATCTTTTCACCATCGGGGCACGACACGTCGGACACCGACGACGCTCCATAGGTTCCGGTGACGATCTCCTCGACACCTGATTCGGCCGCCGCTCGATCCAGATTCTTGGATCCGCCGAATGCGAAGACGAGTCCCACAATCACGACGACCGCGAGAATCAGTCCACCGATAACGAAAAGCGGGATCTTGGAATTGCTGCCGGACGGGGGCTGCTGACCTGGGTTCCACTGGTCCTGCGGTCCCGGAGTTTGCTGCGGGTATTGGCCCTGGTTCCACGGAGGCTGCTGAGTCTGCCCCGGGTACTGACCCTGGCCGTACTGCTGCTGAGGGTATTGCCCTTGCTGGGGATATTGACCCTGCTGGGGGTACTGGCCTGGCTGTGGAGGCTGACCTGGCTGCGGGTATCCGGCCTGCGGATACCCGCCCTGAGCTCCCGGGTACTGGCCCTGAGGATACTGCCCCTGTGGATACTGCCCCTGCGGATATCCAGGTTGGCCGTACGGCGGCTGCGGATACTGGCCCTGGGGACTCTGAACCTGGGGATTCTGGGCCTGCCCCCATCCTTGATCCGCACCGGTGGGGTCTGCCTGGGGCTGGCTCCACTTCTCCGTCTCCGGTGATCCACTTTCCGGCTTGCCCTGATCGCGAGACCATTGATCGTCAGGGTTGTTCGGACCGTACGGGCCGCTCATCTCGCCTCCACTGGTATTCGATTGATCGGCCGCAACCATATCGGACACGGTCATGCAGCGTCGACTGCAACAACTCCTCGGCGTAGCGCCGAGACAGCGCGCGAAGCAGTCTTGGAAAGCTCCGGATCCGGCGTCGCGAGCCGCACCTGGTCGAGCAGATCGATCACTTGTCGGCACCAGCGTACGAAGTCGCCTCCCGACAAGGCCTTTCCGTGGTCTCCCGCAGCGAGCAGTGCGTCGGCGAGAGTGTTGTTACTCGCCCAGCGGTAGACGGCCTTGACGAAGCCCATCTCGGGCTCCCTCGTAGGCGGCAGCTTGTGGCGAACTTCGTCGGCGCGCAACTCGCCCCACACGCGGACCGTCTCGGCAAGTGCGTGACGGATCGGCCCGGTCGGGCCCTGCGGCGTCGTGTCACCTTCTTGTCGGGATTCGAACACCACGGCGGACACCACGGCCGCGAGTTCTGCCGGCGCAAGGCCTCTCCAGAGGCCTTGGCGTAGACACTCTGCTACCAATAAGTCGGACTCGGAGTAGATCCTGGACAGCCGGGAGCCGTGCTCGGTCACGGACGGAGTGCGTCCGGAGGTGATGTAGTCGCGTTCGTTCAGCAACGACAGGATGCGGTCGAACGTGCGTGCCAGCGAGTTCGTCGTGGCGGACACCTTCTGCCGCATGGACTCGGTGTCCCGGGCCAACTTGTTGTACCGCTCCCCGATGCGCCCGAGTTCGTCCCGATCGGGCCGCGAGTGCACCGCATGCGATCTGATACTGCGTCGCAATGTAGCCAGCTCCCGGTCATCGGCCGCAGTCGACCTGCGCCGCTTCCGATCCGATGCGGCCGAGATGCCGGTCGACCTCAACGCAGCCGACAGGTCACGGCGGGTTCTCGCAGTGCGATGATCGACGAACCTAGGCAAACGCATACGTCCCAGAGACTCTGCGGGCGAAGGAAAGTCCGAGGCCGACAGGTGTCCCGCCCAAGCGTCCTCGGTCAGAACCAGAGGTCGTGGATCGGCGCGATCGTCGTCAGGTTCGAGGACGACTGCCAGTCCGCTGCGCTTACCACTCGGAATCGACACGACATCACCGCGCGAGAGGCCACGCAGCGAGTCGACGGCGCGATCTCTACGATCCTGCCTGCCCTGCTTCTCGAGTGTCTTCTCTCGGTCCTTGAGTCGTTCTCGGAGCGCCGCATATTCGAAGTACTCCCCATCGGCACCTCCCAGACGGGCGAGCAGCTGTTCGAGAGTCTTGGCGTTGCGGTCGATCCCGCGAACCAATCCGACCACCGAGCGGTCGGCCTGGAACTGTGCAAATGATCGCTCGAGCAGTTCACGGGACTCGGCGGCGCCGAACTGTTCGACGAGGTTGATGGACATGTTGTAGCCCGGGCGGAACGAACTCCGCAGCGGAAACGTGCGTGTCGACGCAAGCCCCGCAACTTCCGTCGGTTCGGTGCCTGGCTGCCACAGGACGACCGCGTGTCCTTCGACGTCGATTCCGCGCCGGCCCGCTCGGCCGGTCAGCTGGGTGTACTCCCCCGGTGTCAGTTCCGCGTGAGTCTCACCGTTGTACTTGACCAACTTCTCGAGAACGACTGTGCGTGCAGGCATGTTGATGCCGAGTGCGAGTGTTTCCGTCGCGAAGACCGCTCGCACCAGGCCTTTGACGAACAGCTCCTCGACGGTGTGCCGGAACACGGGCAGCATCCCTGCGTGGTGGGCGGCAAGGCCGCGCTCCAGCGCCTCGCGCCACTCCCAGTAGCCCAGCACTTCGAGGTCCTCACGAGGCAGTTCGGAGGTGTGTTTGTCGATGATGTAGCGGATTTCCTCGGCCTGCTCGGGCGTCGTCAGTACCAATCGGGATCTCAGGCACTGAGTGAGCGCACCGTCACATCCTGCGCGGCTGAAGATGAATGTGATCGCCGGGAGAAGTCCCTCCTGGTCGAGCTTGGCGATGACTTCCGGCCTGGGCAGTGGTCGATTGGCTGCGCTCGTATTGTGTCCACCCCGCCCACGGCCACGACCGTGTGGAGCCTGCCAGCGGTCAGCGTGGTCCAATGATTGCCGTTGTTTGACGTGCCGAATCAGTTCGCGGTCGACGACGAGTTTTGCGGCGCCGTCACGCGATTGCGACCGGCTGTCGAAGAGGTCGAACAGCCGTCGGCCGACCATGATGTGCTGCGACAGAGGTACCGGGCGGTTCTCGTCCACGACCACTGTGGTGTCACCGCGGACGGTCTCCATCCATGCACCGAACTCCTCGGCGTTGCTGACCGTTGCCGACAGGCTCACCAGACGGACGTCCTGCGACAGGTGCAGAATTACTTCTTCCCACACCGCGCCACGGAAGCGGTCCGCGAGGTAGTGCACTTCGTCCATGACCACGTGGGACAGGCCACGGAGAGCGTCGGAAGACGCATAAAGCATGTTGCGGAGGACCTCGGTCGTCATGATGACGATCGGGGCGTCGGGATTGATACTCGAATCACCGGTCAGCAAGCCGACCGTGTCCCGGCCGTACCGGGCGGTGAGCTCGGCGAACTTCTGGTTGCTGAGAGCCTTGATGGGTGTGGTGTAGAAGCACTTTCGGCCGGCAGCCAAGGCTAGATGAACAGCAAATTCACCGATGATCGTCTTGCCTGCGCCGGTCGGCGCACACACCAACACGCCATGGCCGGCCTCCAACGCCGTACATGCGTCGATCTGGAACCGGTCGAGAGGAAAACTCAGATCTCCTGCGAACCGTTGAAGCTGCGACGTCGACACCGTCACATGATCACATCAGATGGTGTCGGTGTAGTCCCGATTCGATTGTGCTGCAGGTGAGACGGGATTCGGGGATGCAAGTGGACTCGCGGAATCGATAGACGTTGCTTCGTCATCGGATACATCACCCCATTCGTCGGTTCTCTTGCGCAATTTACGCCTGTCGTGGAGCCGAGCGATCTGCACCGCGATTTCGAAGAGCAATGTCAGCGCTAGCGCAAGCGCGAGCATGGAGAACGGGTCCTGACCAGGGGTGGCGATCGCCGCGAACACGAACAACCCCATGATGAGGCCGCGTCGCCACGCCTTCAAGCGCTCGTAGGTCAGCACCCCGACGAAGTTCAGCGCCACGACCAGCAACGGAATCTCGAAACTCACTCCGAAGATAATCAACAAATTGATGACGAAGCCGAAATACTGCTCGCCGCTCAGCGCGGTGATCTGCACGTTGTCGCCGATCGACAGCAAGAAATGCAGGCCTTTGGCGACGATGTAGTACGCCAGCACCGCACCGCCGACGAACAGCACCGCGGCCGAGGTCACGAAAGAGATCGCATATCGGCGTTCTTGCTTGTACAGACCCGGGGTGACGAAAGCCCATATTTGGTAGAGCCAAATCGGGCAGGCAATGACGACACCGGCAGTGAAAGCGACTTTGAACCGAAGAAGGAACTGGTCGAACGGGCCGGTGGCCAGCAAGCGACACTCGTCGTCATTGCTGAGATTGGCCCGCAGGCTCGGGTCGAGGGAGCAATAGGGCCCTCGGAGCAGATCGCCCAGACTTTCGATGCCAAGGATCGTGTGCGAGTACCAGAAGAAGCCGAAGGCCGTCGTGAACGCCATGGCCACGAGCGCCCACATGAGCCGGGTACGCAGTTCGTACAGGTGATCGACCAACGACATGGTGCCGTCAGGATTCAAGCGGCGCTTACTGCGCCGTGGATCGAACGGGATTCGCATTCTCTGTCTTCGCTCAGCAGTGAACCGGGGTGCTGGTCAGCACCCCGGTTTGCCACAGTTCAGTCGTCAGGCGGACTTGGAGTCCGGCTGCGCATTCACGCCATTGGTGGCATGAATGTCGCTCGCCTGCACGTTGGTCTGCGGATCGAGCTGGGCAGGAGCGGAAGGCTGAGTCGGCGCAGTGTCTGCCTTGCCGTCGTTCTGCATCTCCTTGACTTCGCTTTTGAAGATGCGAAGCGACCGGCCGAGCCCGCGAGCTGCGTCGGGCAGCTTCTTCGAGCCGAACAGAATAACGACGACCAAAGCGACGATGGCCCAATGCCACGGGCTCATGGCTCCCATGTGTACCTCCCAAGATCAGATGATTCGAGACTACCCGACATATCGGCACGGAGCCTCCCCCGTCACCGGACGTTTTCCGCGCGTTCACAGTGCACTTCACGGTCATGCGAGGCACTTCACGGTCACTCGAGCAGCGAGTACGCGGTCAGTGCGCTTCGCGCGCGATCGGCGACACTTCGCCGTAACTCCGGGGGGCCCAGCACTTCGATGCTCTCACCGAAGCCCAGTGTCAGGCGTGTCATCCACGCCTGAGTGGCGAAGCGCATCGTCACCACGATCGAGCCGTCGTCGTCTGCGCCGATTTGAGTCATCGGGTAGTAGTCCATGACCCATGCATAACCCGGGGCAATACGGAGCCGGGCCTGCGGCAGCGACGGATCGTCGTTGAAGATCTCGAAGCTGTCGTCCTGTGGGGCATCCTGAGGTGGCCGCGACGGCTCGGCCAACTCCACTGCCCGGTCGATCCGATCGAATCGGAACAGGCGAACGCCTTCGGCTCGTCTGCACCAGGCCTGCACGTAGGTGTGATCGTCGATCAACACGGTGCGAATGGGATCTACGATGCGCTCCGAGACCGCATCTCGTGACGCCGAGTAGTAAGTCAACTCGAGCGCATGTTGATTGCGCAGGGCGGCGCGCACTGCTGCGGCCGCTGGGCCGATCGCTGTGTTCGCATCCGTCTCGCTGGTCGACGATCGGGGTACGTTCGCCGCCGCGGACCCGGCCGCGTCCTCGATCTTGGCAATCGCGCTTTGCGCGGCGCTCGGATCGACCATTCCTGGCATCGACGTCAACGACCGTAGAGCAACGAGAAGTGCAGTCGCCTCCGTCGAGGTCAACCTCAGCGGTCGATCGATGCCGGCCGAAAAGGTGACCTCGATGCTCTCCTCGGAGAACGACAGGTCGATGAGGTCGCCGGGCCCGTATCCGGGCAGACCACACATCCACAGCTGGTTCAGATCTGTCATCAGTGTCGTGGTCGTCACCCCGAGCTCCTGAGCTGCCTCGGCCGCGCTCAGCCCAGGGTTGGCGAGAAAGAACGGCACCATGTTGAGCAATCGAGCGAGCCGGACCGACAACCGCGCGCTCATACTGACCTGCACTTTTGTAGATTGGTACCTGTTGGGTAGGTACCGGGATTCACATGCGACACCATATCAGCATCTTGGGTGATCACTGGGAAACCGACCGCTAGGCTTCGGCAATGTTGATCTTGGCCCAAGAGCCTGCTGTACAGAACATCACCATCCAAGCCGCTCCACCCTGGTGGAACATAATTGCCGCAGTACTGGGTGCGCTCGTAGCTGGCGGCATCGCAGTGACAGGTTGGATCTACGTACACAGAAAAAGCCAATCGCGGGATCTTGAGAACTGGCGCAGAACGGCAGTAGCCAAAGCGGTAACCGAACTCATCGAAGCATCCGAGAAGCGCTTTGAAATTATCCGCAAGTCCAGCGGTGACTCTGATCAATTGCAACGCGAAGCAGAGTCCAAAAAGATATTCAGCCAAATAGAGCTATGCCGATACCAGATACAAATCTCGGCTGCCGACACAGATGTCGAGGACAGAGCGGTTGAAATCTTTAGCAAACATCAACAAAGCGATGGTGCCATAACATTAGTGCGTGATTGGGAAATGGAATTCTCTGATACTAAGGCAACGCTACACATGAAGTGGTTCGACAAAACTGTCTTGCATCATGAACTCATTCGAGCTACACAACGTGAGCTAAAGCAGAACGTGTCGGAACCTATCGTCAGAGACCATGCAGAAGTTTTGCAGTAAATACGCGAAAGAGATCAGAACACATCATAGAAGATATCTGTGAAGATGTCCTCTAGTTCATACTCGGGAACCCACGCTACACCGCCGGATTCTCTAGAGAAGAAGACTTCTAATCGAACATGATTTTCATGAATGGTCCATTCCATCTTACGAATGTAGGCAACATGGCTTTCGTTCTTGTACAAGATGGTGATTGGATCGAAGATCTCCAATGAACTCAAACGCATCAGATCATAGAAGTCATTCGGAATGAGCATGACCTTGGAGATTCTGTTCTTTGCCAATACATGATCATCCATGATGGCATCTGCCCAATCATGAAAACCCGGTCCGAACTCCTTAGCTCGAATGTCCTCGATGTTGCCTGTTCCATGAACCACCGGGAAAGTTTCCTTGCGTTCACCGTAAGAATCAATCGACGCTTGGTCGTACCACCACTGTGCGATCTCTGACTTGCTGGCTATCGGTTCCACCTTGGCTGGTAGTTCGGAGGAAGTTGTACGCTCCTCGTACTCATCGAGATCAAGTTTGTATTCGTTAGGTTCAACACCATTGATGACTGTTTGCGTATCTGTACCTTTGTCGATCTTTCCATAGCTCAAATCACTTCTGGAAAATGAATCAGCGAAGACAAGCTGAGGCTGACCGGCTATATCGGACTTATAATGCATACGATTCATGCGGTCAACATAGATGAAACCTTTGTTGGTATTGCGCATAGCTTCTAGAGATCTACCTACCTTCATGGCATCGACATATGCAGATGGTTGATTCTTAGGGCTATCTGTCTTGGCTTTCCATCTTCCTGACACATCTACCCCGGCGATTGACGCACAGATACCAAGACCATTGAGCATCGGCGCATACTCCATTGGCAAATCATACAAGTAGTGACCTGTTGCATCGGTCAATGTTCTATGAGCATCCTCGACAGTCACTTCGATAAACGGACGATTCTTGTAATCGTATTTGACTTTGTAGTCTCTAATGATTCCAGTGAACACCACATTGTATCCGGCATCAACACCGTAGGTATCCTCATACGAGTCTGGCAGGTCCCCGATAGTCGGGCCACCGTGTTCTAGAGCCACGGTGTGATTGATTTCAGTCGATCTCGCAACCCTCGACCGGTTGGTGGTTGTGGGTGCATTGGGCAGCGTACTCGGACGGCGTGAGGTAGCCGAGTGATGAGTGCCGGTGTCGATGGTTGTGGTCGTCTTTGAAGTCCTCGATCACCACCCTCGCTTCGAGAAGGCTCGTCCAGTGATTGCGGTTCAGGCACTCCTTCCGTAGTCGGTTGTTGAACGATTCGATGTGTCCGTTGTTCCACGGCGTCCCCGGCGGGATGTAGGAGATACCGACACGGTCGCGACAGAACTGTTGCAGCACATGCGAAATGAACTCCGGACCGTTGTCCATTCTCAGGACCATCGGCGGTCCGTCCCACAGCGCGAACGTCTTGTCGAGCTCGTCGGTCAGTCGTTGCGCGGTGATCGAGCGCTCCACGATGTTCAACAGGGACTGCCGGGTGTGTTCGTCGATCATCGACGCGATCTTGATCGCTTTCCCATCCACCGTGGAGTCGAACTGAAAATCCATAGCCCACACCACTTTCGGCGCATCGGCTTCGATCTGCGGGCAGGAGCTGATGCCGGCGCGTTTGCGGGGATGATAGATCCGAACCTGCAGACCCTCCTCCTTCCAGAGCCGGTGCACCTTCTTCTTGTTCACCGACATGCCCTGGTCGTGCCTCAGATGCGCCCAGGCGCGACGGAAGCCGTGCAGTGGATGCGAGCCTGCGTATGTCCGCAGCGACGCCCTCAGGGCCGCGTCGGGATCCGCGGGTGTGTCGGCGATCGGTGTTCGTGCGTAGGTGGAGCGGGCAAGCCCAACAGCTTTGCACGCCAGACGTTTCGACAGACTCATGGTGTTGACGAGCATGTCGACGGCGCGGCGCTTGGCGGCTGGGCTCAGAATTTTCCCTTCGCTACCTCCCGCAGTGCGTCCTTCTCCAGCTCGGCCTCGGCGAGCAGGCGTTTGAGCTTGCCGTTCTGCTCGCGCAGCTCCTTGAGTTCCTTCGCGGCATCGGTGTCCATCCCGCCGTACTGACGCCGCCAGTTGTACAACGTCGCCGCCGACACCTCGAGCTCCGCCGCGATCTCCTCTTGCGTCTTGCCTGCAGCGGTCAGCTCATCGGCACGGCGCAGTTTGCGCACGATGTCCTCGGCAGAGTTGCGCTTCCGTCCAGCCATGTTCTCCATCGTCCTATCCGCCCACTTCAGGGGCAACAAGACTCTAAAACGAGATGGCCCCGTTCACCGGGGACACGCCAAGTCCGCATAGCCATCGGCAGGCAAACGATTGTTGCCATAATGATTGATGAGCATTCTCACCCTCTTGCCCGGAACCAAGAGATCACCGTTGCCAAGTTCATCCGAAACAAACTTGAGTTGCATCTTGCCAATCGCATACTCTTCTCGTGTGGCGATGATGCCGCTCAATGGATCACTGATGTCCTGCCATTGCACCAAATCCAATGACGTTTGCGTCTCATTGAGGCTGTCATACTCGATAGGTGCACAGCGTTCCACCCAATATGCATTCGATGATGCAAGTTCTATCTGACCTGTATCGGATTCAATGACAACGGTCTTTCGTTCACCTGCTGCTGCATTGAAGGTACCGATCAAAGCACCACGAACATGATTGGTTGACTTGTAGATGTTCAATGCAACCGATGAGTCATTGCCGAAGAACGTCAAAGCTTTGGGAAGTGTCATGTTGTCAAAATATGTGCGATTCTTGAAAGCTACGCCTGTTGTACTCAAAGGATGCCTATAGGTGTTATTCTCCGCTGTTGGCTGTTCGATCTTCACATAGAATGGATCGGTCAATGATGTACCGAAGTATCTAGCCTGCAATCCACCTCGTTCATAGTTGTCGAACGTACCGCTTGCATACTCATCGCTTACAGATTGCTTCAATGATGCAGCAAAGTAGACCTGCGTTATGTCAGCAGGAATGACAAAGTCAGTCATAGCAGGGATGGTGTAGGTCATCATCGTTCTGGTCAAGTTACCGCTAGGCTGCAACTCTGCTTCATAGAACATGAGTTCAACGTCGACATCTTCTCCCCCGTATTCGTTACCTTTCTCCCCATGCCCCCACAAAGCAAATCTGACCTTCATGCCTGTATACGCATCATCTTCGGTCTTCTCTGCTGTGCCGGTTCTACGGACATAGAAGGTACCGCCGAAGTTGACCAGCATTCCCTCTTCAACCGGATACGGTGTCTTGCTCTGAGCAATGATCGGGCCAATGGTTGCTGCATTGTAAGTTGTAATAAAGTTGTTGCTCTGAGTAACCTTGTAAATCGGTAGAGTCTTCTTCAAACCTTCTGGCATCACATAGACCGCACCACCAGTTTCCACAGTCTTGGAATCATTAGCAAAAGCAAGATCATTGTGAAAGTCCACTGCACCCGGCTTGGCACGTGAAAACCCTACATAGGAACCTGTAGCAAGCAATGTTCCCGCATAGAAGATGTACTGCAAGGTACTGAAATTCAACGTGAAAAAGTTAGTCCAGACCTGAACACGAATGGAATCACCTGGTTTCAAGTCCATAGTGTGTCCCATCGAGAACACTTGACCTGTGAAATTAATAGACTCTTTGGTTGTCTCGCGCACCACTTCCCCATTGACCAAGATTCGACCTTGAGCAATATGCTCGGCAATCATTCCCGATTGCTTGTTGAACTTGAGCCACACAGAGATATTGGCACGCTGTGCTTCCGATACAACCAGCGAGTTATTGACAATGACTGTACCGGGAAACGCTCCATCAGCTACAAAGCCAGTCACATCAACCCACGTCTTATTAGCGCATGACTGGTTACCAGACTTGTTCATCTGCATCGGCACTGTGGTAGTCGGCGGCAAATCGTAAGACAGAGGTTTGTCATAGATACCATTACTAATCGCAATCCCATTGGGTACCGCAACATCGGTCTTCGATGACTCGATCTGAACTTTCGTGCTATTGAAACCATTGATAGGTCTAACCATGTGTATAACCTTCTTCCATTATTATCGTGGTGCTCCTGGTCCTGTTGCACCAACTTGAACCACATTGATTGTGTGTGTGCTTGATGTGTTCTGGCCATTCAATGAGTTGATCTCACCGACAACATCTGCAACATTGCTGTTGACGGTATGAGTGCTATTGGTCGGTGAACCCAAAGAAGATATCTCTGCTGCAACCTGAGAAGCATTGCTTGAGACAGTTACGAACGCATTTGCTTCCACCGGTGGAATGCTGATCTGCGGCAACGACACATTGAAAGTGATCGGTACTGGTGGAACCGATAGATTCAATGTGGGCTGAGTGACATCGAATGTCACCGGAATTGGTGGTGGTGGTGGAACGGTGATCTGACCGTCTGCAACCTGAATGTCAACAGGTACAGGTGGTGGTGGAGCAGGTGGAGCAATCGGACCTGCCGTTAGTTCAACAGGTGGAATAACTGGTGCTGCTGGTGGTAAGAGCATTGTTTCCAATGTTGCTGGTGGCATAGCTGGTGCTGCTGCTGGAGGATTGAGCAATGTTTCCAACGTTGCAGCAGGTAACTCTGGTGGAGCTGCTGGTGGCAACAGATCGATAGGCAACGGTGCTGGTGGCAAAGCTGCCATCTCACCCTGAATTTCAGGTCTGACCGGAACAACAATTTCTTGCCCTGGCGCTAGAAGATCAGTCATTCCTTCACTGTCGAACTCAGGCTTTATCTTGACTGGAATTTCTTGAGCTGCACCCCCGGATAAACCATCCAATGCTGCTGTCCATGAATCCTGAATAGCCTGGTTGTTGAAACCCAAACCAGTTGAGAGGAAGTCCATAAGACCTCTACCCTCTTTGCCACCCATCGATGACAGATTCTTCAAACCATCATTGACAACATTGAAAGCTTCACTGACACCAGTAGCAACCGATGTCAGATCAGTCAATGCACCTGTGATTCCTTGGATACCATCGGCAACCGCTTGACCATCAATAGAACCTAAGAACTGACCGAATGCTGATGCAGCACCTGATAGACCTTCGGTTACTTGTGACCAGTCAGCACCACCCAGACTTTGCATGAGAGTTGAAAGCCCTTGTGTGAAACCATCCATCTTTCCTGCATCGAAGAAACCCATTGTCGTCTGCCATGAGCATGGGACCAGCTTGACCTGATTTTGCCAGGGTGATGGGACCACCTGGATTGCCAGTTATGGGACCACCGGCGCGCCTTGCCGGTGGTCTCGTCGTTTGCTCGTTCGATCGTCTGTGACAGCACCAAGCACGTCACGGAGGTCGGTGAGCATGGCTTTTCGGGAGATCAGTGTGAACGAAATCAGAGAAGTACTGCGGTTGTGGCTCGGGACGCCAGCATTGCCGGCTCCCGGTTCACGCAAGATCGCCGAGCATGCCGGGGTGGACCGTAAGACCGTCCGTCGGTACGTCGAGGCAGCCCAAGGAGGTGGCCTCAAGAGAACCGACACTGCCGCTGCGGTGAACGATGATCTCATCGCCGCGGTCGTCGATGCTGTCCGTCCCGACCGACCGCACGGTCACGGCGCGGCATGGGAGCAGCTCGTGCCCCATGAAGAGCAGATCACCAAGTGGGTGGCAGGCGATGGTGAACAGAAGCCGCTCACTATCACCAAAATCGAAGTGCTGCTTGCCCGTAAGGGCTGCGTGGTGCCGTATCGGACGTTGCACCGCTTCGCCACCGAGCGGTGCGGTTTCGGCCGCAAGAACCTGACGGTCCGCGTCGTCGACGGTGACCCGGGGATCGAATGCCAGGTCGACTTCGGCTACCTGGGGATGCTCACAGACCCCGAGGACGGTCGCGCTCGCAAGGTCCACGCCCTGATTTTCACCGCGGTCTACAGCCGGCACATGTTCGTGTGGTTGACGTACTCGCAGACGTTGGTGGCGGTGATCGCCGGCTGCGAAGCAGCGTGGAAGTTCTTCGGCGGAGTCTTCGCGGTCCTGATCCCGGACAACCTCAAACCCGTTGTCAACGAGGCGGACCCGATCACTCCGCGATTCACCGATGGCTGGCTCGACTACAGCAATCATGTCGGGTTCATTACCGATCCAGCGCGGGTCCGGTCGCCGAAGGACAAACCGAGGGTCGAACGCACCGTGCAATACGTGCGCGGTAACTTCTGGGCCGGTGAACGATTCACCAGCCTCGCGCAAGCGCAGGAGGCGGTGGTCCGCTGGTGCGCCAGCACCGCGGGCATGCGCATTCACGGCACGACCTGTGCACGGCCGCTGGAAGTGTTCGAGGACTTTGAACTGCCGGTATTGCTGCCGGTTCCGGCGGTCTACGACGTGCCGATCTTCAAGGACGTCAAGGTCCACCGCGATTTCCACGCCGAAGTCGCACGCGCGTTGTATTCGCTGCCGCAGCAGTGGATCGGATCGACCTTGTCGGTGCGCGCGGACACCGAACTGGTGAAGTTCTATCACCGCGGCACCCTGGTCAAGATTCACCCCCGTCAGCCTCCAGGTGGCCGCAGTACCGACCGCGACGATCTCCCCGAACACAAAACCGACTACGCCTTGCGCGATGTCGCCTCACTCATCGCGAAATGCACCTCACACGGGCCGAACATCGGCATCTACGCCGAACGAATACTCGATGACCCACTGCCGTGGACGAGGATCCGCAGTGTCTACCGACTTCAAGGACTGGTCCGCCGCTACGGAGCCGAACGGGTGGAACAGGCCTGCGCGCTTTCGCTCGATCTCGATGTCGTCTCCGTCACCAAGATCGCCTCGATGCTCGAGCGCGCCACCGAATCCACCACGCCGGATCTACCGAAAGCAGTCGGACAATCATCAACGCGGTTCTCCCGCGATCCAACCGAATTTCGTTCTACTGCAACCACTTCACTGTCCGTCGTAGACGGCAGCACCGCACCTTCGGAGGGACGCCCATGACCACCACTCGCACCGCAGGCACGACCGAACCGGTCGGCACCGACCTCGTCCGACTACTCAAAGCCCTCAAACTCGGCGCGCTCGCCGACACCTTGCCCGAACGCGCTGCTCTGGCCCGCCAACACAAGCTCAGTCACATCGGATTCCTCGAAGTACTCCTTGCCGACGAAGTGAATCGCCGCGACTCCCGTTCGGCGATGCTACGGGCGACCAAGGCGGGGCTCGATCCGGCGATGGCCTTCGATTCCTGGAACGCACTCGACGATCTCCGGTACGACCGGACACTGCTCGGCGATCTGACGTCACTGCGCTTTCTCGATGCCCACCAGTCCGCGATCATCCTCGGGCCGGTCGGGGTCGGCAAAACTCATCTGGCAACAGCATTGGGACACATGGCAATCCGAAGACGACACAGTGTGCTGTTCGCTCGATCGGACAAACTGTTCACCAGGCTACGAGCAGCGCGACTCGACAACACCGTCGACGCCGAAATCCGGCGACTGACCGCAATCGAAGTCCTGATCATCGACGACTTCGCGCTGCGACCACTCGACGCCACCGAGACCAGCGACTTCTACGAACTGATCGTCGAGCGCCACCGGAAGAAAACCACGATCGTCACCTCGAACCGCGAGCCATCAGAGTGGCTGACCATGACCGCCGACACCCTCCTCGCCCAGTCAGCCATCGACCGACTGACCTCCGCTGCGCACACCCTCATCATCGAAGGACCGTCCTACCGCCAACGCACCCGCCCCGGAACAGTTGACGAAAACACCGACAACACGCATCCTCAATAACGCGCCACGGTGGTCCCTACCCTCTGGCAATCAGGTGGTCCCATCAACCTGGCAAGCGACACCTGCTGTGCTTGGTGACACCCATGACCCTGAACCATCTGTTCCTGTTGCTGACCATACGTAACCGCTGGTGCTCGATGTCGTCAATCGTGGAGAAGTGGTGAAGGTCTTCACACCATCCACCGTTTCATTGCCAGTCTTGTGCACCGCTGCCGAATCCAACGCTTTAGCATCAAGAGCTGCTTGAAGTGAAGTCACATTGGCAATGCTGTGAGTGTGAGAAGTGTTGGCTTTGCCATCCAATGTGGTCTGCAATGAAGTGATGTCTGCGATTGTGTGCGTATGTGCTGATGGAGCAAAGGTCGATGGTTTACCGGTGATCTGAGACCATGAATATGATCGTGCCTCTTCTGCTGTCAATCGTGATTCATGATTCTTCAAACCCTGATGAATCGTTCCGTGATATGTTCTGTGCCCTGATTGTCCCTCTGTTACTGCATCGGGCAATGCATTGATGTCGTCAACTAAAGCCATTTAGTTTTCATTGTCTCCTTCATAATTTTCTAGATCCCACTGCCTGAGCCATAGTTTTTTGGTCTTGCACGTGCAATCTTCTTCTTCATTATTATCATGTTCTTTACATGTATATTTTTCTGTCAAAATGTAAGGCACTATTTCTTTGCCCCCGCTTTTTTACGAGCTGCTTTCGCAAGGATCTCGTCACGATGCTTCTGGTAGTAGTCCTTAGTATATTGGCGTGAACGATTTCTGTAGTTCTCATCGTTGGCATACGACGCTTTTCTTCGCGCTCTGATCTTGTCCGCATTGCGTTCGTAATAACGTCTCTCTCGCTCTCGCGCACAACTACGACAGTATGGATTACGTCCATCTGCCATTGCTTTGCTGATGCCGAACGCATCGAACTCTTTGACTTCTTTACAACCACTACACTTCTTATTCATTATGTATCAATTTTACCATTAAAGAGGAAATATTTCTTTTGCTTTACGCTAAGACAGAAAGGGACCCCGACCTTGGCAAACCAACAAAGTTTAAAGGTCGGGGTCCTGATAGTGATTGATATGACTTAGGCAGTACAACACCAATCGGTGAGTTGAATCAATGGGAATGACTCACTTGCAATTATACCATCAAAAGGGAGCGGCACCATGAAATCCATAATGATCTCATGGGGCCTAGGGAGCTTCAAACGCAATGAGTGACGTTAGTAGCAATACAATTGTAGCAAAACTACCAGTCTAATTCTTTTGCTTCTCTATGGCACTTCTGAATGAAGTCTTCAAGACTCAAACCTTCCCCGCCATTGTCGTAGAACCACCTTGTGTACTCGCGTCTGTCTCTGTCTGAAAGATTTGAGTCATGGCTTGGCGTCTCAGGCTGAACTTGATTCTTAGGTACTGATTCTAGATCTGAGCCTGCAACCTGCTTCGGATGATTCACAGCAAGCTTGATCTTCTTGCGGCCTTGCTTAATATTTACCGGGAACTGTTCGGGGTAGATATAATCCTTATGGTCCCCGCGCAACCCTCGTGGTGTATTACTGACCACAACCGGTTTGTTGTACTGCGTGACCTGCTCCGGTGCCTGACCAAGATTCAAACGCTTCAAACGCTGTCTGAGAGATTTTGGCATCACAGCATCTTCCGGTGCGTTCTCTGCCCAACTCCATGCCGCCATGATGGTCTTAACATCAGTTTTCTTGAGATTGCTCACCATCTCCAACAGTTCTATGTCCTGGCTGATGACCAGATTAGACGGATATAGTTCTTCATCACCTACAAAATCCATGATTACCTCCTTTCGTTTCTCGGCATTGTCCCATCGGTATTTGTCGATAATCTTGTGATAGATCCTTCGAGCGTATTGCTGTGGTCTCAGATGTGGACCTATGCCACCGGGAATCTCATTGAGCATCTGAGCGTAGAACTCCAAGCCCATCGACACATTCTCGTCTATCTCAGTATAAGGCAATCCCCTGTACATCTTTCTGAGTATCCTGATCGGTTCCGGCTCCTCCCCCGGCTGATCGTATTTGTACTCCCACAAATCTTTTTCAGAAAGTTCTGAAAAAAGTGTGCCAAAACCGCCCTGTTTTACGTTGTACTTAGTAGATAAGGGAAATATATAAGTAGCACATTCCTCTTCTTCTTCAAGGTCTACGGGTGGTAAGACTATCTTAGATACAGGGAGATAGATGTCTAACCAATCATCTATAAGTTCTATGGACTCTGGAAAATCTATGAGAGCTAGACGTTTTTGGTTATCAACCTTGGCCATATGGTTACGTTGTAGCTTGAGGTCTATCTCTTCGCCCGGTCCATAGCTGTCATAGAAGCTCTGTCGTAGCAGGATGAAACGTTCTTGAAGCTGCTGGTGAGCCTGCTTCTCGAACTCAGGTTGAGAGGGTACATTGATCGGCAAGTCCCAATCGTCAGTTGATGTGTTTAACACCTCACACGCATCCAAGGTTTCGCTCATGAGCAATCACGCTCACTTGCTGTATCGGAAATATCTACACCGAGAAACCAACGGCTGTATCGGCTGGAATCTTTGATGCGGTCTTCTATGCACAACTGCTGATCTTGCAAATATTGTTCTGTGTTAATGTCAATCAAATTGTTCAACTTCTTTCTTTGTGATACGAAAAATCCCCTAACCGTGACCAGACAGTTAGGGGAAATCTCGATTATTTCTCGTATCAAAAGAAAGTTCTGTGAGCTATCCTTCCGCTGGTCATCGGTGGGTGTTTCTCTTTTACTAGTATAGCAAATTTATGTGGCTATTTCTGTCAGGTAGAGCTGCCCTTGACAGACACTTACGTCCTTCGATATGTACAACACTTGACCTTCTGCATTCATTCCCAGAAAGCCCAACTGCTGCAACTCGCGGAACTCGAAATGCTCATGACTGCACATAGCTGCCTCTCTAAGAAGTGTCCCTGAGTCGAGGTTAGCGCGGCGCATTCCCATAGTCAATAGTCGCAATATATCTTTCTTTGGCAATTTATCATCAAAGAATGATTGTTTTATGTTGTCCAGATTTACATGCAATTCAATCATTGTTTCGATCAAAAGATGCATTGCTGGGTTCAACGTAGACGAAATAACTTTGACTCCAAGGGGTACAGGTACCCCCAAACGCTCAAAAAGCTCTCAGACAGCACAAAGCCCCCACCAGCAACGATGGGGGCTAGATGCTTACATTTGCTTACATTTGCTAAGCGTCTGCGCCTGCTTTGACCTCCGTATTAGGTGTCTTCGAGTTGTATGCGGCCTCGTAGTCAGCGGGAATGCGCCCACGATCCGACACCTTGTAGCCATTGGCGTTCAACCACTCACGCATGGCCTTGAGCTGTTCAGGATCACGCTTTACGGTCTTCGAACGAGACTTGCTTCGAGCTGCATCAAGGTTCTCGTTCTCGGCAACCAAGTCTGCAATCTCACGGTTGAGCTTGTCGATCTTGTCTTGATACCGCCCCACAAGGTCAGCACCATCGTTGTCGAGCCAGTCACGGAAAAACTGCTCGTTCTCCACGGACATAACCTTCTCGTAGGTCTTCGCATCACCTGTCAGCTTGATCTTGAAGGTTGTCGGCTCCGAATCCTGCGTGACCTGCTCACCTGTCAGTTCATCGGTGAACGTGTAGATGCTCTTGATTTCGAACTTGGCCATTCCATTTCCTTACGTTGAGTGATGCAGAGACTAGTCTTAAGTTAGATCTATATCAAACTTGGCAGGTAAGGAATCCTTTCCATTTTTGATCAAGATCTGTCTGGCTTGCTCGTCATTCGGTATGTCGAAGTACACATCTACTTCGTTCCAGTCGTTCTGTGGCATGAAGCGCATGGCTGTACCTTCGACTTCGTATCCCGCTATGTTGTCCTGCTCGTAAGTTGCAGAGTCGGTTTCCAACTGGCTGTACTGGTAAGAAACCCAGATTGGGTCACCCGTATTGGTTACGCGGTATCGAGCGCGAACAAAGTATCCTCGTGGTTGCAAGCTTTCGACTCTATCCATGCGTTCGGCTTCGATGAATTTGTATATCAGGGTATCCACCTGCACTGGTTCCGGCGGGGTGACAGAAGTTTCTATTACAGCGATTGCCTTTGGTTCACTCTGAGAACAACCAACAGTCATCAACAAAGCAACTATTATCAGTAGATATTTCACGTCAATCCTTGTCGTAGAGTGTGTGAAGTAGTTCTTCTTGATACTCGTGATAGATTCCGATTGTGGTCTCAAGTCGTTTGTGTCTCATCTGCTTCTGAACCAAAGGTAATGGAACACCTTTGTCAATAAGATCAGTACACAACCAGTGACGTAGAAGATGCGGGTTCACTTTGATCCCCGTTTTCTTGCTTGCCTTCTGCAATGTCGTTTGAATGCTCGTAGGAAGAACAGTCGCAGTCAATGCTTCGATGCGCGGTTGCAACCAGTTGGGAACTGTCACCTCTGCCACTCCATATTTGGGTGGACCGATACGAACGATGCGCTGTCGTCCACCAACAGAATCCGCTGTGATGCTTAGCTCTATGACCTGGCGATCCACCAACAGCCGATCCTTGCGAAGCTGTGTCCCCGTTAGAGCTGCTGCCTCACCGAGCCGCAATCCCTCATACATCATGGTCAAGATTCTGGTCTCATGTGAGGACTGCATTGCCACGAACCGCAAAGATTCCTCGGACGGCAGTTCGTAGCGTCGTGGGGTCGGTGCTGGGATCGGTATCTTGATGCCCCAGACCGACCGTAAGGCGATGATCGTGCTTCTACGGCAGTTCGCACTAGTCAGAGCGAACAGACGCGACTCAGCTTGATACCGGTCCATCGTGTTGTCGACAGCACCGATTCGTTTCAGAAACTTCTCGTAGCCCCAGATGGTCTGCGGTTTTTGCTTCCCCGCATCCATCATTTCTTTCAATCGTGTCTCAAGCGTCACAACAGTCACAGAAACCCCTTTGGTCTCCGTGAATCCTGGTAGTGATCTACATCACATAGTGTCAGGGTTGGCGAGAAAGAACGGCACCATGTTGAGCAATCGAGCGAGCCGGACCGACAACCGCGCGCTCATCGGACTCCCTCGGACACTGCCGAACGCAACGCTGCGATGACGTCGGCGCGCAATGCGGGCGGATCGAGAACTAGTGCGTCGGGTCCGTGACCTGCAATCAGTCGCGTCACCCATTCCCAGGACCGAACCGGCATCCGGACGACCGAACCGCCACGCTCACCCACCGTTCGGTCCTCGATGATCGTGCCCATTCTTCTGATTTCCACCGCGCCATCGTGTGCGACCCACACCGTCGCCGTACCGCTGACCTCCGCCGTGCCTGCCACTCGCTCGACGATCGACTGCAGATCGACGTCGTCCGGCTTGTGCACGGTGCCCGTACGACCGAACGCTTCGACGTCGTCGCCGATGCGGGAAAGCCGAAAGGTCCTGGTGTCGTTGCGGTCGACATCGTGTCCGACGAGGTACCACCTACCGCGGAAGGTAACCACTCCCCATGGCTCGACTGTCCGCACGGTGAACGGATCCGTTGCAGAGCTTCGGTGCTGAAAGCGAACCGACCTTCCGGCGTCGACGGCGGCAAGCAGAGCTCCCAGCGCAGGCTCCGATCCCCTGGTCCGGGCTGGAACCGCGGTGACCGACGCAGCGGATTCGTCTTGATCCACCTGGATACCCGCTGCACGAAGCTTTACCAGCGCGCTCTGCGCTGCTGATGTCAGCTCGGGCGACTCCCACAGTTGGACGGCGACTGCAACCGCAGCGGACTCCTCGCGTGTCAGGTCGATCTCGGGCAGTTCGTAGGCATCTCTGTTGATTCGGTATCCCTCGACACCGCCGTTGCCCACCGAGATGCCGGTCTCGAGCGGGACACCCAAGTCGCGTAGTTCGTTCTTGTCGCGCTCGAACATCCGGCTGAAGGCTTCGTCGGACCCCGAGTCGCCGTATCCGGCCACACTGTCCTTGATGCGCTCCGCCGTCACGAACTGACGGGTCGACAACAGACAGATGACCAGGTTCATCAACCGCTCGACTTTGGTGATCGCCACCTGACGAACCCTATCGGTCCGCGCCGCGTCGGCTACATCGACGCGATCAAGCGCTCCACACGTTCGTCGACGGATCTGAAGGGGTCCTTGCACAGAACAGTCCGTTGGGCCTGGTCGTTGAGCTTGAGATGGACCCAGTCGACGGTGAAGTCACGGCCCGCCTCCTGCGCGGCGGTGATGAATTCGCCACGCAGCTTGGCGCGTGTCGTCTGCGGCGGCAGATCGACGGCCTCGTCGATCTGCTCGTCCTCGGTGATACGTTTGGCCAGACCCTTGCGCTGCAGCAGGTCGAACACACCACGTCCGCGCTTGATGTCGTGGTACGCCAGGTCCAATTGCGCGATCTTGGGATCGGACAGCTCCATCGAGTAGCGGTCCTGATAGCGCTGGAACAGCTTACGTTTGATGACCCAGTCGATCTCGGTGTCCACCTTCGCGAAATCCTGAGCCTCGACGGCGTCGAGCGTTCTTCCCCATAGGTCGACGACCTGCTCGATCTGTGTATTGGGTTCACGCGTCTTCAAGTGCTCGACTGCCCGGGAGTAGTACTCGCGCTGGATTTCGAGTGCGCTCGCCTGACGTCCGCCCGCAAGCCGTACCGGTCGACGCCCGGTCAAGTCGTGGCTGACCTCACGGATGGCCCTGATCGGATTGTCCAGCGCGAAATCTCGGAACGAGACGCCGGCCTCGATCATCTCCAGCACCAGCGCGCCTGTACCGACCTTCAGCATCGTGGTGGTCTCGGACATATTCGAATCGCCGACGATGACATGCAAACGACGATATTTTTCCGCATCCGCATGGGGTTCGTCACGGGTGTTGATGATCGGCCGGGACCGCGTGGTAGCCGAGGACACACCTTCCCAGATGTGTTCCGCGCGTTGAGAGAGGCAGAACGTGGCCGCCTTGGGCGTCTGCAGGATCTTGCCGGCGCCACAGATCAACTGCCGCGTGACGAGGAACGGCAGCAGCACATCGGAAATTCGCGAGAACTCGCCGGCGCGCTGAACAAGGTAATTCTCGTGGCAGCCGTACGAGTTTCCTGCCGAATCGGTGTTGTTCTTGAACAGGTAGATGTCACCGCCGATACCCTCTTCGGCGAGGCGCTGCTCGGCATCGATCAGCAACTCCTCCAACACCCGCTCCCCTGCCCGATCATGAGTCACCAGCTGTAGAAGTGAGTCACATTCGGCCGTCGCATACTCGGGGTGCGAGCCCACGTCGAGGTACAACCGTGCACCGTTGCGGAGGAACACGTTGGAGCTTCGGCCCCAGGACACGACTCTGCGGAACAGGTAGCGGGCCACCTCGTCCGGACTCAGCCGCCTGTGCCCGTGAAAAGTACACGTGACACCGAACTCGGTCTCGATGCCCATAATTCGTCGCTGCACACTTCGACAGTACAACGCATACGCGCTGATGGAGCGTTCGAGAGAGGCGAGAAACGCTGTGTCGATACGGCGCATAGGCTGGACCGGTGACCGAGACACCGAGAACCATGCCCGATCGGATCCACGCATGGGACGTTCGACTCTTCGATCGCACAGCGGCAAGTCACGCCTCCATCGCCGATCCGGCCCTGCGAAGGTTGAGCAAGGCCGCCGATCACAGCTTCCTCTGGGGTGCGACAGCCGGCCTGCTTGCGGCGCGTCCCGGGCCGACCCGAAGAGGTGCAGTGCGGGGATTGCTGGCAGTGGCAGGCGCAAGTGTGCTCGCCAACGGAATTCTCAAACCGATGTTTCCGCGGATACGCCCAGGCTTCGAGCGGACGCCGTTCGTCCGTAGGGTGCTCTCACCCCCGGTGTCCTCCTCGTTCCCGTCCGGGCACTCGGCATCGGCCGCCGCGTTCGCCACCGGGGTTGCACTCGAATCACCGCTCGCGGGAGCAGCTTTGGCGCCGCTGGCGGCAGCAGTGTGCTATTCGCGAGTGCACACCGGCGTTCACTGGCCCTCAGATGTTCTTGCCGGTGCTGCGCTTGGAGCCGGCATTGCCCTGTCGACGCGCCGGTGGTGGGCGGTTCGCACCGAAGAGCCGGCCGTTCTGGGTAAGCGCGTGGATCTCCCAGCGCTCCCTGGCGGCCGAGGACTGTTGGTTCTCGTCAATCCCGGTTCCGGTTCCGACGACGGGATCGCGCAGACGATCCGCGATCGCCTCCCGAACGCCGAGATCTTCGAACCGGAACCCGGAGACGATTTCAACGAACAACTCGAAGATCACATCGACCGGTTGGCTCCCAGCGCATTGGGGGTCTGCGGCGGCGACGGGACAATCGTCAGTGTTGCCGAATCCGCCGTGCGGCACCACCTGCCGCTGGCAGTGTTTCCCGGCGGGACGCTCAATCACTTCGCGCGGGACGCAGGCGTCGCCGACATCGACTCGACTGCCTCCGCCGTGGAGAGCGGCATCGCAGCTCAGGTGGATCTCGCGCGAGTTCTCGTCGACGGCAACGAGCGGGTGCCCTTCGTCAATACCGCGACCTTCGGCGGATATCCCGACTCGGTTCGACTTCGTGAGAAGTTGCAGGGCCGCATCGGAAAGTGGCCGGCTGCCGCACTCGCCATGATTCGAGTGCTGGGCAATGCCCGTCCGCTCGAGATCATGCTCGACGGACGACAAGAGTCCGTGTGGATGCTCTTCGTCGGCAACGGTCAGTACGCTCCCGCGGACCAAGTTCCCATGTCGCGGCCATCCATCGCATCAGGGACCCTCGACGTGCGATACCTGCCGTCGACGCCCTTCCTGTCCCGCACGAGGCTTGTCTTCGCTGCGTTGACCGGCACGCTGGGCGCATCGTCGACCTATGTACATTCCTCGGTCCGCACATTGGTGGTGGACGTCGTCGGACCCGAGGTCGCGCTTGCCACCGATGGCGAAGTGACAGCGGACGGTCGCAACTTCGAGTTCGGCGTCGACGACAACGGCCTCGTCCTCTACCGGGAACAGTAGAAGCCGAGGCCGTGTCGTGAGAAGGCCGTGTCGTGAAAAGCCCGTGTCGCGTGTTCTGACTACTCAGTCGGCGGTGCAGGTTCCGGCTCAGCGGGGAGCATGTCCCGCAAGGCCGCGCCGGCGATGCGGCGGAAAGCCCTACGCGGACGAGCCTGATCCAAGACTGCAACTTCGAGCGAACTCACTTCCAGAGCCTTCTTCTCGGGTTCGGCCGCGCCGTTCGCAGCCGGGGCCGCACCGGCACCCAGTGCGGCAACCGCAACCTCGACCGCCGTTGCGAGATCCAACCCGGCCCGGTAGGACTCCTTCAATGCGGTGACGATCGGCTCGGTAGTTCCACCCATGACGACGAAATCCTGCTCGTCGACGATCGATCCGTCGTACGTGATCCGGTACAACTGACTCGACACCGGCTCGTCCGAGTGCGAGACCTCGGCGACACAGATCTCGACCTCGTACGGCTTGAGCTGCTCGGTGAAAATCGTTCCCAGCGCCTGTGCGTACGTCTTGGCAAGAGAACGACCGGTCACGTCTCGGCGATCGTAGGTGTAGCCCTTGGTGTCCGCATGCAGAATCCCGGCCTTGCGCAGATTCTCGAACTCGCTGTACTTACCTACCGCTGCGAAACCGAGGCGGTCGTACAGTTCGCTGACCTTGTGCAGCGCGGACGAGCGATTCTCGGCGACGAAGAGGACGCCGTCTGCATACGACAGCACGATGACACTTCGACCGCGAGCAATACCCTTGCGCGCCAGTTCCGAACGGTCGCGCATGATCTGCTCGGCCGATGCGTAATACGGCATGGTCATGACGCCGTCCCCCCTTTCGCTGCACGTTCGGCGGCCCCTGCACGTTCCGCGATCACCGCATGTGCGGCTTCGGCAATCCGTGACTGCGCGACCTCGTTCGCGCCAACGCTGGTGATGGTCACCGCGGTCGGATAGATCCCGCGAGTGACATCGGGGCCACCCGTCGCCGAGTCGTCGTCGGCGGCATCGAACAGCGACTCCACGACAGCCCTGAGTGCGTCGTCTTCACCGAGACCTGGGTTGTACAACTTCTTCATCGCCGATTTCGCGAACAGCGAACCGGATCCGACTGCGTGATAGCCGGACTGTTCCTCGTAGCGGCCACCGACGACGTCGTACGAGACGATTCTGCCGGCACGTTCGGGGTCGGCGATGTCGACGTCGAAGCCCACGAGGAGAGGAACTGCAGCCAGGCCCTGCATCGCTGCGCCCAGGTTGCTGCGCACCATCGAGGACAACTTGTTGGCTTTGCCGTTGAACGTCAACGGCACGCCTTCGATCTTCTCGTAGTGTTCGAGCTCGACGGCGAACAACCTGACTAGTTCGATCGCGATACCGGCGGTACCCGCAATTCCAGCCGCCGAGAAGTCGTCGGTCACGAACACTTTCTGCATGTCGCGATTCGCGATCAGGTTTCCCTGCGTCGCGCGCCGATCACCGGCGATCAAGACCCCACCCGCGTACGTCACGGCGACGATGGTCGTGCCGTGCGGCGCAATGTCCGACATCGAGCTACCACCGGACATCGAGCTACCCGCCATAGAGCCGTCGATCGGAGTCACACGGTTCTCCGGAAGCAGGTGTGGTGCGTGATCACGTAGATGATCGGTGAACGAAGAATGACGCGAACCGAATTGCGGGAACAGATCGCCCGCAGCTGGGTTCACTGGGCGATCCACCGTCACTGGCCGCCCTTCTGAACGTACGCACGGACGAAGTCTTCAGCGTTTTCCTCGAGCACGTCGTCGATCTCGTCGAGGAGGTCGTCGGTCTCTTCCGCCAGCTTCTCGCGACGTTCCTGACCACCACCGGCCTCGCCGGGGACCTCGTCGTCGCCGTCGCCACCGCCAGAGCGCCGTGTCTGCTCTTGAGCCATAGTCGCCGACCTCCTTACGTATTCGCAGTACCTGCTCGGACCTTCACCCTACCGATTAGGTTCCCTCTTGGGGTGGCAAGACACTGCGGAATCGGTCAGGTCGTCAGTTGTTCGACCAGTTCCGCTGCAGTTTCGGCTGACTCCAGGAGGGCGCCCACGTGTGCTTTGCTGCCTCGGAGCGGCTCGAGCGTCGGGATGCGCACCAGGGAATCGCCTCCCAGATCGAAGATGACCGAATCCCAACTCGCAGCCGCGATGTCGGCGCCGAACTTGCGCAACACCTCACCACGGAAGTAGGCGCGTGTGTCCGACGGCGGGGTCGAGACAGCGTCCAGGACCTGCTGCTCGGTGACGAGGCGCTCCATCGAGCCGCGCGCAACCAGCCGGTTGTACAACCCCTTGTCGAGGCGAACGTCCGAGTACTGCAAGTCGACCAGGTGCAACCGGGGGGCCGACCATCCGAGACCCTCACGCTGGCGGAAGCCTTCGAGAAGGCGCAGCTTGGCGGGCCAGTCGAGCAGGTTCGCGCATTCCATCGGATCGCGTTCCAACAGATCCAGCACCATTGCCCATTTGTCCAGGATGTCGGCCACGCGGGGGTCGTCCTTGCCCTCGCTGGCGACGAACTTTGCCACTCGCTGGTGATAGATCCGCTGCAACGCAAGGGCAGTGAGTTCCCGACCGTCGGCAAGTGCGACCGCCTGACGCAGTGTCGGATCGTGGCTGATCTGGTGCACTGCAGTCACAGGTCGGGCCAGCTGCAGATCGGACAGGTCGACGCCCGCCTCGATGATGTCCAGAACCAGAGCCGTGGTGCCGACCTTGAGATAGGTGGCCATCTCTGCAAGGTTTGCGTCGCCGATGATGCAATGCAGCCGGCGGTACTTGTCTGCATCCGCGTGCGGTTCGTCGCGCGTGTTGATGATCCCGCGCTTGAGTGTCGTTTCGAGCCCCACCTCGACCTCGATGTAGTCGGCTCGCTGTGACAGCTGGAACCCGGCCTCGTCGCCGGACTGCCCGATACCGACGCGGCCTGATCCAGTGATCACCTGGCGCGAGGCGAAGAACGGCGACAGCCCTGCGATGACCGCCGAGAACGGAGTAGCTCGCGACATCAGATAGTTCTCGTGAGTGCCGTACGAGGCGCCCTTACCATCGACGTTGTTCTTGTACAGCTGCAGTCGAGGTGCGCCGGGCACGCTGGACGCGTGGCGGGCGGCGGCTTCCATGACCCGCTCACCGGCTTTGTCCCAGATGACTGCATCGAGCGGGTCCCGAACCTCAGGGGCGGAATACTCGGGATGCGCATGGTCGACGTAGAGGCGAGCGCCGTTGGTGAGGATCATGTTCGCCGCCCCGACCTCGTCAGCATCGATCACCGGCGCTGGGCCGCTGAACCGACCCAGGTCGAAACCACGGGCATCTCGCAGCGGCGATTCGACCTCGTAGTCCCATCGCGTTCGCTTCGCTCGCGGAACGCCGGCCGCCGCCGCGTAAGCGAGCACAGCCTGGGTGGATGTAAGGATCGGATTGGCCGTCGGTTCGGTCGGTGAGGAAATTCCGTATTCGACCTCGATGCCGATGATGCGCTCCATAGGCCCGAGCCTAGGTGATCGGCGACGCCGGACCCGAACCGAGCGGGAGACATCGCTGCCCGCGACCATCCAGATGGTCGCGGGCAGCGATAACGGTTTGCGAAATTACAGGTACTGACCCGTGTTGGATTCGGTGTCGATCGCGCGCGAGGCGCTCGCGTTCTTCCCCGTGACCAACGTCCGTATGTACACGATTCTTTCGCCCTTCTTGCCCGAGATCCGTGCCCAGTCGTCCGGGTTCGTCGTATTGGGCAGGTCCTCGTTCTCGGCGAATTCGTCCACGATCGAATCGAAGAGGTGCTGAACACGAAGGCCTGGAGTTCCCGACTCGAGGACCGACTTGATGGCATACTTCTTCGACCTGTCGACGATGTTCTGGATCATCGCGCCCGAGTTGAAGTCCTTGAAGTACAAGACCTCCTTGTCACCGTTGGCATAGGTGACCTCGAGGAATCGATTGTCCTCGCTCTCGGCATACATGCGATCGACGACGCGCTCGATCATCGCTCGAATGCACGCGACACGATCGCCACCGAATTCGGCGAGATCGTCGGCATTGACCGGCAGAGAATCGGTCAGGTACTTCGAGAAGATGTCCTGAGCAGATTCGGCGTCCGGTCGTTCGATCTTGATCTTCACGTCGAGCCTGCCGGGACGCAGGATTGCCGGGTCGATCATGTCCTCGCGGTTGGACGCGCCGATCACGATGACGTTCTCCAACCCCTCGACACCATCGATCTCGGCAAGGAGCTGCGGAACGACCGTGGTTTCGACGTCCGAGGACACTCCGGAACCACGGGTGCGGAAGATCGAGTCCATCTCGTCGAAGAACACGATGACCGGTGTGCCTTCCGACGCCTTCTCTCTCGCGCGTTGGAAGATCATCCGAATGTGACGTTCGGTCTCGCCGACGAACTTGTTGAGCAGCTCCGGGCCTTTGATGTTGAGGAAGAACGACTTGGCTTCCTTCGCATCCTGACCACGTGCTTCCGCGATCTTCTTCGCGAGTGAATTCGCGACCGCCTTGGCTATGAGCGTTTTGCCGCATCCCGGAGGCCCGTAGAGCAGAACACCTTTCGGTGGCCGCAGTGAGTACTCGCGGAACAGGTCCTTGTGCAAGAAGGGCAACTCGACCGCGTCGCGAATCTGTTCGATCTGACGTCCGAGACCACCGATGTCCTCGTAGCCGACATCGGGCACTTCTTCGAGCACGAGGTCCTCGACCTCGGCCTTCGGAACACGCTCGAAGGCATATCCCGCCTTCGTGTCGACGAGGAGTGAGTCGCCCGGACGCAGCCTTCGCGACGGCTCGTCGGGATCCTCCGGTGCCTCGTCGTTGGCCATCTCGTACAGCGGCTTGGCCAACCACACGACACGTTCCTCGTCGGCGTGGCCCACCACGAGCGCGCGGGTCCCATCGCCGAGAAGTTCACGCAGCGTGCTGATCTCACCGACCTGCTCGAACGTCCCTGCCTCGACGATGGTGAGAGCCTCGTTGAGCCGAACGGTCTGGCCAGGGGCGAGGACGGCGGCTTCGATATTGGGCGAGCATGCCAAACGCATCTTGCGCCCCGAGGTGAAGACGTCGACGGTGTCGTCCTCGTGGACCGCCATCAGAATGCCGTAGCCGCTCGGCGGTTGGCCCAGCCGATCCACTTCCTCCCGCAACGCGATCAGCTGTTGGCGGGCTTCCTTGAGCGTGTCCATCAACTTGGAATTGCGCAACGACAACGAGTCGATGCGGGCCTCCAGCTCGCGGACCTGCTCGGGCGGTTCTCCGAGTTGACCGAGTTGACGCCGTAGGGACGCTGCCTCGGCGCGTAGATCCTCGAGTTCCGCTCTGGCCGCAGCCGAATCCGGATTGTCTGTTGAGCTCATGAGCGACTCCTCCCAGTCCCGATCTGTCAACGCTACCGGCACATACGCAAAAGTGCGTGGGGACACGTTCTTGCAGGGGTACTCGCTAGCGCGAGTTAGCCTGAGGACCGGCGTCCTTGCCATGTTAGCCTCACCTGAAATGCATGCGTACGTGCTGCACAGAAAAGGGGCTTCACCAGTGAAAATGCGCACATCTTCCGCTTTCGTCGCGCTCGCGGCCGCCGCGCTCGTCGCGGCTGGATGCAGCTCGGGAGAAGATTCCGATCACAGTTCGGAATCTTCGGCGGCGACGACGTCCGAGGCGCCCACGACAGCGTCTGCGGCCGACGCGACTGCCCCGACCGTCGAGGAACTCACCGAGTCCTTGGCCCTTGTGGTCGCCCCGAACGTCGACGCCGCGACGAAGGCGGCCGACATCGAGAACGGGCAAGCTCGCCTGGCGAATCTGGAGCAGATGACGGCCGCACTCGCCAATTACGGCGAGATCACGTTCCAGGTCGACGAGCCGACGGTCGAAGGCGAGACCGCCACTGCGCTGGTCGCAATTGCGACCCCGCGCGGGACAGCCGCACCGACACCCAACACCTGGGTCCTGATCGACGGCGACTGGAAGGTGTCCGACGCCAGTGCATGCCAGTTACTGGCGATGGGCCAGGCTCCCTGCGTCTGACTCAGCCCTTGCCGGACCTTCGCTGCGGTTTCGGAGTCACTGTCCCGGCTGCCAGCTTACGAGCGCTGATGAGGAAGGCGGTGTGTCCCTGCATCCGATGCTCGGGACGCACCGCCAAACCGACGACATGCCACCCCCGAACGATGGATTCCCACGACCGTGGCTCGGTCCAGCATTCCTGTGCACGAAGCGCCTCGACGACACGCGACAACTGCGTCACGGTGGCGACGTAGACGATCAAGACGCCGCCGGGTACGAGAGCATCCGCTACCGCGGGTAGCGCATCCCACGGCGAGAGCATGTCCAAGATCACCCGATCGACGGTCTCCCCCGGATGATCGACACCGAACTGATCGATGTCCGCGACGGTGAGGTCCCAGTTCGGTGGGCGCTCCCCGAAGAACGTCTCGACGTTCTTCACCGCATAATCGGCGTGATCCTGGCGGATCTCGTACGAGATGACAGTCCCTGACGTCCCCACTGCACGGAGCAAGGAACATGTGAGCGCGCCCGAACCCGCACCGGCCTCGAGTACACGTGCGCCGGGGAAGACGTCACCTTCGTGCACGATCTGCGCTGCATCCTTCGGGTAGATGACCTGCGCGCCGCGCGGCATCGACAGCACGTAGTCGGTGAGCAGCGGCCGAAGAGCGAGATAGGGCGTTCCATTCACCGAGGTGACTACGCTGCCCTCGTCCGCGCCGATCAACGCGTCGTGCGTGATGCCACCGCGGTGGGTATGAAATTCCTTGCCGGCGTCGAGAACGACCGTGTAATGCCGACCCTTGCCGTCCGTCAGCTGGACGCGATCTCCGACCCGGAACGGGCCGCTGCGTGCGGCGCCGGTGGGCACGGCTTGCGTGGTCTCGTCCGAAGACACAGCCGACTACCTCTTTCGATGAACTGAATTGGTGCAGTCGGTCCGGGATGGACTGGCGACTCGGCTGCCCAGACTACGGCCTTGCGCAGTTCTGTCGGTCCACGGGCTTAGTGTGCATGGCGTGAGTATTACCGAGACGCCCGCACAGTCTGCCCCGATCAGCCCCCTCAGGCGTAGCAAGCCGGCACTCTCACCGTCACGCGCCGGCGACTTCAAACAGTGTCCGTTGCTGTACCGGTTTCGGGCCATCGATCGAATCCCAGAGAAGTCGACCACAGCTCAGGTCAAGGGCACCGTGGTTCACGCAGCACTCGAAGCGCTGTACGGAATGCCCACTGCGGCACGGCATTCGGACACTGCAGTCGGTCTCGTCGAGCCCGCGTGGGATCGTGTCCGCGCAGAATCTCCGGACATCGCCGATTTCATTTCCGACAACGACCTCGCTACGTTGCTCGAGCAGGCGCGCAACCTCGTCGCGGGATACTACGAGATGGAAGATCCGACTCGATTCGATCCAGAATCGTGCGAGCAGCGCGTCGAGATCGATCTCGACGACGGGACGCCACTGCGCGGTTTCATCGACCGCATCGACGTGGCACCCAACGGAATGGTGCGTGTGGTGGACTACAAGACAGGCAAGGCTCCTCGGGAATTCACCGAGGCGAAGGCGCTGTTCCAGATGAAGTTCTACGCCTTGGTCGTCATGCGCATGCGTGGCATAGTCCCGGCTCAGCTCAAATTGATGTACCTCGCCGACAAACAGTCCCTGACCTACACCCCGGACGAGGGCGAGCTACTTCGCTTCGAACGGATGCTGTCGGCGATCTGGAAAGCCATTCTCGTTGCCGGGAAATCGGGTGATTTTCAGCCCAAGAAAGGCAAGCTGTGCGCGTGGTGCGATCACCAAGCTCTGTGCCCCGAGTTCGGCGGAACTCCCCCGACCTACCCCGGTTGGCCCGAGGTGGCAGCAACATCGAGCACCCAGGCATGACCGAGAACGCGTTCTTCGTACCTCTCGGCGTCAATGCGGCGGGCAACGAGGTGTTCGGCGCTACCGAACGGTCCATCGGCACCTGGTCTTCCACCATGCAGCACGGCGCACCACCGTCGGCGCTGCTGGTGCGCGCCATGGAGCGGATCGGCGCACGCGAGGACGTACGCGTCACCAGAGTCGTGATCGAGCTTCTCGGCCCGGTTCCCATCGCGGACATCGAAGTCAGATCGTGGGTCGAACGGCCGGGCAAGAATATCGAACTCGTCGTTGCCGAGCTGTGGGCACGCACCGAGAGCGGTACAGAACGCGCAGTCGCCCGAGGAACTGCATGGAGGTTGGCCACCGAGGACACCACACATGTCGTGCATGCAGCGGACGTTCCGCTCAGGCCCCTCTCGGAAACCACGCCCCACGTGTGGGGCAAGTCGTGGAACAGCGGATACATCGACAACGTGGACATCCGCGCGATAACCGAGATCGGTGGGGTCGGACCAGGTCAGGTATGGGCCACTCCGACAACGAGTCTGGTGTTGGGCGAGACCATGACACCACTCGAGCGGCTGTTCTCCGTGGCAGACATCGCCAACGGAATCGGCGCCAAGCTCGACATCGACCGGTGGACATTTCTCAACACCGATCTCACCGTTCACCTGTTTCGCATCCCGGACGGCGAATGGATCGGCCTGTCGGCCGAAACATCCACCGGTCCGGATGGTTTCGCGATGTCGGCAGGAGTTCTTCACGACCATCTCGGACCTGTGGGACGCATCGCACAGACCGTGCTGGTACGTCCGCGCGACCGAAACTGAGGTCAGAAAGCTCGGCAGGACCTGATGTCCGAGGCCAAAATGGCCTTCGCGCCGAGGTCGGCGAGATCGTCCATCACCGTGTTGTGAACCTTGCGAGACACCATGGCGCGCACCGCGATCCAATTCTCGTCCGCCATCGGAGACAGCGTGGGCGACTCGATGCCGGGAGTGATCTTCACGGCCTCGTCGAGGATGGACTTCGGGCAGTCGTAGTCGAGCATCAGGTACTGCTGCGCGAATACGACACCCTGCACCCGCGCGATCAGCTGCTTGCGAGTCTTGTCTGTACTGCCGCCTCCGGCTCGCTCGATCAGTACACCCTCGGAGTCGCACAGCGACTCGCCGAACGCGACCAAGTTGTTCTGACGAAGCGATCGACCCGACTCGACGACGTCGGCGATAGCGTCCGCCACCCCGAGCTGGATGGAGATCTCGACCGCACCGTCCAGACGAATCACGGTCGCCTCCAGACCCCGGGCCGCGAGGTCTGCTTTGACGAGATTGGGATACGACGTGGCGATGCGCAGCCCGCCGAGATCCTCAGTGGACCAGTCCTTGCCCTGCGGGGCCGCATAGCGGAACGTCGAACGGCCGAAACCGAGAGAAAGCAGCTCGTCGACCGGAGCCCCTGAGTCCAACGCAAGATCGCGTCCCGTGATACCGAGGTCGAGCTGGCCGGACCCGACGTAGATCGCGATGTCTTTCGGGCGCAGGAAGAAGAATTCGACGCCATTGGCCGGATCGAGGACGGTGAGATCTTTCGAGTCGCTCCGCCGGCGGTAGCCGGCTTCCTGCAAGATCTCGGCGGAGGATTCGGAGAGGGCGCCCTTGTTGGGAACTGCTACACGCAACATTGCGAGGTCCTTAGGTCAGAAGAAGTACGAGGCGAGGGGGCGTGCCGCTCGAAACGAGCACGCTCACAGATGTCGGTAGACATCGTCCAGCGTCAGACCGCGCCCCACCATGAGTACCTGAACCCAGTACAGCAACTGCGAAATCTCCTCGGCGAGGGCCTCGTCACCCTCATGCTCGGCGGCGATCCAGACTTCACCTGCTTCCTCGATGATCTTCTTACCCTGGGCATGCACGCCTGCATCCAACGCAGCAACGGTGCCGGAGCCCTCTGGGCGGGTGACAGCGCGGTCGGTCAGCTCGGCGAACAGGGAGTCGAAGGTCTTCACAGTTAGCGATTCTTTCATGACGAGGTGGCCGAGCGTGCATCGCACCACGCGGATCGCAACTCGTCCGCGTTGATCCCGACGAGCGAATCGCGGAGGACATACCCAGGCTCCGCCGACACCTCGACTTCGGAGGGCACGAGCAGGACCGAGCACCCGGCTCGGCGCGCGGCCAGCGAACCGGTGGGGGAATCCTCGACCGCGAGACAGTGCGACGGGTCGAGCCCGAGCAGAGACGCGCCCAGGAGGTAAGGCGCAGGGTGCGGCTTGCCTTCCTCGACCTCGTCACCGCTGACGGTGAAGTCGAAATACTCACGCCCGATCGTCTCGAGCGCTGTTTCGACGAGACCTCGTTCGGTATTGGTCACCAATGCGGTACCCAGGCCCATCTCCCGCGCGAGTCCGAGGGCGTCTTTCGCGCCGGGCCGCCACGGAATACCTTCGGAGAACAGGTGCCCGACGCGGTCCGTCAACCAGTCGCGAGCCCAACCCAGCGACTGCTCGGTCGCTTCGGTTCCCGTGTGTGCGAACACTTTCCGAAGCGCACCTTGCATCGAATTGCCGAGCGTGCTCGTTCGAACCTCCGCGGTCAGCACACGACCCAGTTCGAGCGACAGCTCGGCAACTGCGACGTCCCAGATCTTCTCCGAGTCCAGCAAGGTTCCGTCCATGTCCCACAGGACGCCCCGCAGTTCGGACGCATCTGATTCAGACGACGCATTTGACTCAAACATTGAAATACTTGGCCTCCGGGTGGTGCAGAACGAATGCGTCGGTGGACTGCTCGGGATGCAACTGCAGCTCCTCGGACAGTTTGACTCCGATTCGTTCTGGTTCGAGTAGTGCCGCGAGCTTGATGCGATCCTCCAGGTCCGGGCACGCGCCGTACCCGAACGAGTAACGGGCACCGCGATATTCGAGCTTGAAGTACCCCTCCGCATCCTTGGGATCTTCTGCGGCGACGGTGCGGCCGCCGGTGAGTTTCAGTTCCTCGCGAACGCGTCGATGCCAATACTCGGCGAGCGCTTCGGTCAGCTGAACGCCGATTCCGTGCACTTCGAGGTAGTCGCGATACGCATCGGCCGCGAACAGTTCGTTGGCGAAGTCGGCGATGGGTTGCCCCATTGTCACGAGGTTCATCGGCAGGACGTCGACCTGACCGCTCTCGCGAGCTGACACGCGAGAGCGAACGAAGTCGGCGATGCACAGGAATCGATCTCGCTGCTGGCGCGGAAAGGTGAACCTGAAGCGTTCGGGTGCGCCGGGGGTCGGCTCGGTGAGGACGACTACATCGTCGCCTTCGGACACGGCCGGGAAGTATCCGTAGACCAGAGCCGCATGCGCGAGAATTCCGTCGGTACTGAGCCTGTCGAGCCAATACCGGAGTCGAGGCTTGCCTTCCGACTCCACCAGGTCCTCGTACGTGGCGCCTTCGCCTTTGCGTGCGCCGCGAAGACCCCACTGACCTAGGAACAGAGCCCGCTCGTCGAGTAGTCCCGAGTATTCCGCCAACGACACACCCTTGACGATGCGAGTGCCCCAGAACGGCGGAACTGGAGTCTCGACGTCGATAGCGACGTCCGATCGCTCCGGAACGACGACCGGAACCGCTGCCGCTTTACGCTGCTCGGCGATCCGCCTGGACCGCTCGTGTCGAGCCTTCCGCTCCTCGGCCTTGGCTCGCGCTTCGAGCGCCTCCGGGCTGTCGGGCGCCGGCCCCCCGCCGCGCTTGGTGGTCATGATCGTGTCCATCAACCGCAGACCTTCGAATGCGTCACGCGCGTAGTGCACATCGCCCTGGTAGACGTCCTGCAGGTCGTTCTCGACATAGGACCGAGTCAGGGCGGCACCGCCCAACAGCACGGGGAACTTCTCGGCGACGCCCTTGTTGTTGAGCTCGATCAAGTTGTCCTTCATGACCACCGTCGACTTGACCAACAGCCCCGACATGCCGATGACGTCGGCACGCTTGTCGACCGCCGCTTCGAGAATTGTCGAGATGGGTTGCTTGATACCGAGATTGACAACCTCGTAGCCGTTGTTGCTGAGGATGATGTCCACCAGGTTCTTGCCGATGTCGTGGACGTCGCCTTTGACGGTCCCCAGAACGATGCGGCCCTTCCCGTCGTCGTCGGTGGCCTCCATATGCGGTTCGAGGTAGGCGACAGCGGCCTTCATGACCTCGGCGGAGGCCAGCACGAACGGCAACTGCATCTGCCCTGAACCGAACAGCTCGCCGACAGTCTTCATCCCGGACAACAGCGTCTCGTTGATGATCTCCAGCGGCGGCTTCTCGGTCATCGCGGCGTCGAGGTCGGTGTCCAGCCCGTTGCGCTCACCGTCGACTATGCGGCGTTCCAGCCGCTCGAAGAGCGGCAACCGACCGAGTTCCTCGGCCCGAGATTCACGAGCCGACGCCGCCGATACACCCTCGAAGAGCTGCATGAGCTTCTGCAACGGGTCGTAACCTTCGGAGCGGCGGTCGTAGACCAGGTCGAGTGCAGTCTCACGCTGCTCGTCGGGAATCTTGTTCATCGGCAGGATCTTCGACGCGTGCACGATGGCCGTGTCGAGTCCGGCTTCGGTGCATTCGTGCAGGAACACCGAGTTGAGGACCTGGCGCGCAGCAGGATTGAGACCGAAGGAGATGTTCGACAACCCGAGGGTGGTGTGCACCTTGGGGTACTTCGCCTTGAGCTGACGGATGGCCTCGATCGTCTCGATGCCGTCGCGCCGGACCTCTTCCTGCCCGGTCGAGATCGGAAAGGTCAAGGTGTCGACGATGATGTCCTCGTAGCTCAGCCCCCAGTTGGTGGTGATGTCCTCGATGAGCCGGTCGGCGACCCGCACCTTCCATTCGGCGGTACGCGCTTGACCCTCCTCGTCGATGGTGAGTGCGACGACGGCAGCGCCATGCTCTTTGACCAGTTTCATGATCTTGTGGAAGCGGGAGTCCGGTCCGTCGCCGTCTTCGTAGTTGACCGAGTTGACCGCACTGCGTCCGCCGAGGTGTTCGAGTCCAGCTTCCAGAACCGCCGGTTCGGTGGAATCGAGCATGATCGGCAGCGTCGATGCCGTCGCCAGACGGGACGCGAGGGCAGACATGTCCGCTGCGCCGTCGCGGCCCACGTAGTCGATGTTGAGATCGAGCATGTGGGCGCCGTCGCGCGTCTGATCCTTGGCGATTTCGAGGCACTTCTCGTAGTCCTCGGCGAGCATCGCGTCGCGGAACGCCTTGGAACCGTTGGAGTTGGTCCGCTCCCCGATCATCAGAATGCTGGCATCCTGCTCGAACGGGACGGCAGAGTACAACGATGCGACCCCGGGCTCGGGTGTCGGAACTCGCGTCGCCTTCGTAGTTCCGTGAACGAGATCGGCAACCTGCCGAATGTGCTCGGGAGTGGTGCCGCAGCAACCCCCGACCAGGGACAGGCCGTATTCCGAGACGAAGCTGCCGAGGGCAGCTGCCAGCTCGGGCGCCGTCAACGGATACTCCGCGCCCTTGGGTCCCAGCGTCGGCAAGCCTGCATTGGGCATGACCGAGACGGGGAGTGTCGAATGCTTGGACAGATGGCGGAGGTGCTCGCTCATCTCGGCCGGTCCGGTCGCGCAGTTCAGCCCGATCATGTCGATGCCGAGGGGTTCCAACGCGGTCAATGCCGCGCCGATTTCGCTGCCCAGGAGCATCGCACCGGTCGTTTCGACGGTCACATGCGTGATGATCGGAATCCGCACACCAAGTTTGTCCATGGCGTGCTGGCTACCGATGATTGCGGCTTTGACCTGCAGAAGGTCTTGGCAGGTCTCGACGAGGATGGCGTCGGCGCCGCCGTCGATCATCCCCAGCGCGGCCTCGGTGTACGCATCACGCAGGACTGCGAACGGCGCGTGACCGAGCGTCGGTAGCTTGGTGCCGGGACCCATCGATCCCAGAACGAAGCGGCCCATACCGTCGCGTCCAGGTCCCATCTCGTCGGCGGTCTCCCGCGCGAGCTTGGTGCCCTTCTCCGACAGTTCCCGGATTCGATCGGAGATGTCGTAGTCCGCGAGGTTCGGCAGGTTGCAGCCGAAGGTGTTGGTTTCGACTGCGTCGGCACCTGCGTCGAAGTACGCGCGATGGATCTCACGTAGCACGTCGGGTCGCGTGTCGTTGAGGATTTCGTTGCATCCCTCGAGGCCGAGGAAATCGTCGAGCGTGAGGTCGGCGTCCTGCAGCATCGTTCCCATAGCCCCGTCGCCGATGACAACGCGAGTTTCGATCGCATCGAGCAGACTTGTCTTGTGTAGCGCAGGCATCACTACAGACTAGTGGGCTTCATGCCGTGACCACGACAGCGAGGGCTGGTCGTAGGCTGTCGTGGTGAGTCCCCGAAACCGAGACGGCAACTTTCCCGCCGACAGAGACGACACCGGACACGGCAATTCGGACAGTGCAGCCGAATCGCTCCTGGCCGCGGTGTCCTCGGCTGTGTCGAACGCAACACCTTTTCCGTCCGATTCCGAGGTCGACTCCGACGAGGATCTCGAACTTCCGTCGCTACGTAATCCCATTCTGGTCGCCGCGTTCGAGGGATGGAACGACGCGGGCGACGCCGCGAGTGGCGCCGTCGAACATCTCGAGTTGATCTGGGATGCGACCCCGCTGGCCGAATTGGACTCCGAGGATTATTACGACTACCAGGTGAATCGGCCGACAATCCGGCAGGTCGACGGCGTCACCCGCGAGATTGCGTGGCCGTCGACCAGGTTGTCGGTGTGTTCGCCCCCCGGCAGTGTCCGTGATGTGGTCCTTCTGCGTGGGATCGAACCGAACATGCGGTGGCGAAGCTTCTGCGACGACCTGCTCGAGTTCGTCGACCAGTTGGGTGTCGACACTGTGGTCATACTCGGCGCGCTTTTGGCCGACACGCCGCACACGCGTCCCGTTCCGGTCACCGGTAGCGCCTACAGCGTCGAAGCAGCCGAGCGCTTCAACCTCGAACAGACGCGGTACGAAGGGCCGACCGGCATCACGGGGGTCCTGCAGGACGAATGCGTCAAGGCAGGCGTTCCGGCCGTGTCGTTCTGGGCAGCAGTCCCGCACTACGTGTCGCAGCCGCCCAATCCCAAGGCGACCGTCGCGTTGTTGCAGCGAGTCGAAGATGTCCTCGACATAGAGGTGCCGCTCGGCGAGCTTCCTACCCAGGCCGAGGACTGGGAGGAAGCGGTCACCGAGATGACGAAGGAAGACGAGGAGATCAGCGAGTACGTACGTACCCTCGAGGAACGAGGCGACGCGGAGGTGGACATCTCCGAGGCGATCTCGAAGATCGACGGCGACGCGATCGCGGCGGAGTTCGAACGGTACCTACGACGCCGTGGACCAGGTAACTTCGGTCTGTGACTGCACACACCCGCACAGGGACTCCTGCGGTTCGGTGAGTTCTTTCTGATCCCCACGTAACGCAGGCGCAGCGGCGGTGTCACCCGGGCACCGCAACCTGGTGTCCATGGCAAGCACACCGCGGTTCCTTCAGGGCGTCTTCCCGTTCACCGGACACGGACTCGACAAACCCGAGGCGGTGGATTCGTCCACGATCTTCGTCGTGCCCTCGGGATCGATCGCCCAGCCGCTGTACTTTCGCGGCGGCAACTCCTCCGACGAGCTGATCGTGGTGTCGCTGCTCAAAGACGGCCAGCCTATGCGGATGTTCCCTATGGGAGCCAAGAGCGGGGTGAACATTCCGCTGCGTGTCGTCGAGGACGTCGATCCCGACTCGGTGCTCGAGCTCGTCGTCGCGGCGCCCGAGGGCACGACGGGCGAGGTCGTCGTCGACTTCGGTTTGGTGTTGATCTGATGAACGGCGCTCCCAGAACGCGGTTACTTGTCGTCGGGAACGGGATGGCGGGAGCCCGGACCGTCGAGGAGATCCTCAAGCGCGGGGCCGAGAAGTTCGACGTCACGATGATCGGCGACGAGCCGTACGGCAACTACAACCGAATCATGCTCTCGCATGTACTCGCCGGCGAGTCGGGAGTCGACGACGAGGATCTGCTCCTCAATCCGATGAGCTGGTACCGCGAGAACGGTGTCACCCTGTTCGCCGGGGACCGGGCGATCGCACTCGATCGGTTTGCGAAGTCGGTCCGCTGCGAAAGTGGCCGCATCGTCGACTACGACGTTCTGATCATCGCCACGGGTAGCAACACGTTCTTCCCCAACATGGACGGCCTCCGTGAACCTGACGGTCGCTTGGCCCGCGGAGTATTCGGATTCCGAACGATCGCCGACACCAACGGAATGCTTCAGATGGCGGCATCCCAGGACGATCTGCGTGCCGTGGTGATCGGTGGTGGGCTGCTCGGATTGGAGGCTGCGTACGGACTACGTACCCAGGGCCTCGACGTCGATGTCGTGCACTCCCCCGGTCATCTGATGAACCAGCAGTTGGACGAGCGTGGGGGTCGCCTGCTACGCAACAAGATCGAGTCACTCGGTGTCGGTGTGCACACCTCCAAACGGACGACCTCGGTGCTTCGGGACGAATCAGGACGCGTCGCCGGCGTCGGGTTCAACGACGACACGTCACTTCCCGCAGACATGATCGTCGTCACGGCCGGAATCAGACCGAGCGTCGAGTTCGCACGAGGTGGCGGCCTTGTCATCGAACGCGGAATCGTCGTCGACGATCAGTTGCGCTGCGAGGACGAAGGTTCCATCTATGCCGTCGGCGAGTGTTGCCAGCATCGCGGCGAGGTGTACGGGTTGGTGGCACCGTTGTGGGAGCAGGCCGTCGTGCTCGCCGAACATCTCTCTGGAGCGAATCCTTCCGCCGCATATCACGGTTCACGATTGACGACGAAGCTGAAGGTCGCGGGCGTCGATGTCGCGGCGATGGGCGTGAAGGGCCCCGAACGTGAGGATGACGAGTTCGTCCAGTTCTACGAACCCAGAAGCGGAACCTACAAGAGCGTGGTCGTCCGGGACGGAAAGCTCATCGGAGCAACGCTTCTCGGCGATATCAGCAAAGCCAACTTCCTGACCCAGGCGTTCGACGAGAAGGTGCCGCTTCCGGACGAGCGGATCAGCATGCTCTTCGACATGGGGACACCGACTGCGGCGACTGGTGCAGCCGAGCTCGCGGACGACGTCCAGGTGTGCAACTGCAACGGCGTCACGAAGGGCGCGATCGTCGCGTGCGTACATGCCGGGGCGAAGTCGATGGGCGACGTCACCGCCGCAACCCGTGCAGGCAAGGGCTGCGGGTCGTGCAAGGGACTCGTGGCCGACATTCTCGCGTGCGCGGCCGGTGGCGCACTCGAGGCCGACCCGGCAGCAGACTGGTACGTCCCATCGATTCCATTGTCCAAGCCCGCTCTCATCGATGTCATACGCGAGCGCGGTCTGCGTTCGGTATCGCAGGTGTTCACCGAACTCGCGACCGACGGGAGCGAGGACGTTCCGTCGAAGATGCCGCTCGCGTCGTTGCTACGCACGATCTGGGGGCCCGATTGGGTCGACGAGCGCGGTGCGTTGTTCATCAATGATCGTGTTCACGCCAACATCCAGCGTGACGGCACGTTCTCGGTGGTGCCGCAGATGAAAGGTGGCGTCACCACGCCGGGCCAACTGCGCAAGATTGCGGACGTCGCGGACAAATACAACGTGCCGCTGGTCAAGGTCACCGGCGGGCAGCGCATCGACCTGCTCGGCATCAAGAAGGAAGATCTACCGAAGGTGTGGGGCGATCTCGACATGCCCTCCGGCTTCGCTTACGGCAAGAGCATGCGGACCGTCAAGACCTGTGTCGGAAGTGACTTCTGCCGCTTCGGTCTCGGTGATTCGACTGCGCTCGGTATTGCGCTCGAAGATCGCTTCCAGGGTTTGGAGACGCCGGCCAAGCTCAAGCTGGCGGTGGCCGGATGCCCTCGAAACTGCTCCGAGGCCCTGTGCAAGGACTTCGGTGTCGTATCGGTCGGCGAGGACAAGTGGGAGATCTACGTCGGCGGGGCCGCGGGGGCCCACATCAGGAAGGGCGATCTGCTGGCGACGGTCGTCGGCGCCGGCGAGGTCCTTCGGGTCGCGGGAATTTTCATTCAGCACTACCGCGAGAGCGCCCAGTGGCTGGAGCGTACGTACGCCTGGGTGCCCCGAATCGGCCTCGAGGTGTTGCAGCGGACATTGATCGAAGACGCCGAGGGAATTGTGGAAGGACTTGAGCAGCGCATGCAGACCTCCGTCGACGGATACCGGGATCCATGGCAGGACCGGGTGGAGCAGAAGTCGCCCGCCCAGTTCACACCGTCGCTGCCGCTGTTGCCGCTGCCCCAGGTGCCGGTCCGATGAGCATCCCAGCCGGTGCCATCCCAGTCAGTGCCATCCCAGTCGGGTCGATAGACGATCTGACGCCGGGCGAGGGCCGCGCCTACGTGGTCGACGGCAAGCAGGTGGCGGTCTTCCTGCTCGCCGACGGAACCGTGCGGGCAATGGATGCCGTCTGCCCGCACAAAGGCGGTCCCCTGGCCGACGGTCAGATCGATGGATCGGTCGTCATGTGCCCGCTGCACCAGTACACCTTCTCTCTCGATACCGGGGCGTGTCCGAGCGGGATCGACTCGGTACGGACCTACCCCGCAGCCGTCGTCGACGGGAAGGTGACGATCCAGGTGTGATCGCTGCTCGTGCAACTGTATTTTCACTCGCACGTGGTGGGCGCCTACCCTGTTCCAGTGAGCGAATCGGGTGACAACGTGCGGCTGGGTGCGGCAGCTGCGTTTCTGCAGGAAGATCGCCTCAAGCTGTTTGCGTTCACCGTCGCCGAAAAGCACAACGAGTACCTCTGGGTGCTACGGGCCTTCGACATCGCGCGGGCCAACTATGTCGTGCTCCTACACGCCGCCGATATTGCGGACACCCTGGCCAGGAACGGCCCAGACGACCTGGAGCTCGGTACGGCCGAGATCGCTCCGCTGCTCGAGCAACTGCATGCATGGGAGCTTCTCGAGCGTAGCTACGACGGATCCCGGGCGGCAACGCTGGCCGAGTACCGTAACCGGCACTTCGTCTATCAGTTCAGCCAGGCGGGGTACAAGGCCTTCCGAGCAGTCGAGGACGTGCTCGGTGCGCGACTCGACGATGCATCGCTGTCACGACTGGTCCTGCCCGAGCTGCTGGCCGACATGCACGAGCTCGCCGAGGCAAACCGTCAGGCCGACGGTGACCGCATCTACCGCAAACTCAGCCGCCTCGACTCGACCCTGTCCGAAATGGCCACCCGCGCCGCGCACTTCTACCTGGTGTTGGGTGACCTGGTCCGCACCACCGAGATCACACCTGAGACGTTCCTCGTCCACAAGGACGCCCTGCTCACGCACATGCGTGAGTTCAGCTCCGATCTGACGCGGTATGCGCCGAAACTGGCCGACGCGATCGCAGTGGTCGAGTCCACCGGGATATCGGAGCTCATTGCGCGCGCAGCGGTCAGCGACGAGCGAGTGTTCCTCTCGACTGCGGAGCGTGAGGCCGACTGGCGTGCTCGATGGACCGGTCTCTCACACTGGTTCGTCGCCGCCGAAGCGGAACTCAGCGAATCGGAACGGCTTCGGGAGGGAACGATGAGCGCGATCGCGGCGGTGCTCTCGCTGCTGCGTCGTGTCACCGAAACCCGCAAGGGCGGAGTCTCACGGGAGAGTCAGTTGCGCCACCTCGCGGGTTGGTTCGCGAACACCCCGACCGAGGACAGCGCCCATGCCCTCTTCCACGCCGTGTTCGGACTCGGTCGCCCCAGGCACCTGTCGATGGTGCACCCGGACGCGGACATCATCCCGACCTCACGAACCTGGTGGGAGGCTCCCCCCGTCGAGATCTCACGAACGTTGGCCGAAACCGGTCGAACGCCGTCGCCCGGTCTACCTGGTCGGGTTCAGCGCAACGACGGTGGAATCCGTCGGCTCCGGGAGCAGCAGCTGCACGCACAGCGGATCCGTAGTTCCGCCGCGCAATCGTTGGCAACGACGGGTGTGTACGACCGCATCCTGGACGAAGAGGAGACCGAGGTGCTGCTCAGCCTGCTCAATGCCGCGCTGACCGCCCGGGTTCGGGTCAGCGGCCAGACGTCGGGATCCACCGGCTCCGACAGCGGTGTGAAGCTGACGCTGAGCGCCAGTGACACCTCCACCGTCGTACGGACCTCCCGCGGACGGTTGCACCTGGACCGCCTGCAGCTCGAGGTTGCCGAGGTGACTCGCCGATGAGAGCGCGCGAAATCCCGTCTCTTGCACTCGATTCCTACCAGCGTGCCGCCAGAGTCGCACTGGCGAACCACCTGGTGACCTCCACATATCCCGATCGGATCGCCCTTCCGCTACTGAGGCGCTGGGCGACCGAACTGCGCGAGGATCTGCTCGACCTCTTCGGCTACCGCCTCGAGGTGACGGAGACGACCGCGCGGTTGTTCCCGGTCCTCGACGCCCTCGATCCGAGCCAACCTGCGCGCACCGCTACCGATCGCATTTTCGATCGACGCCGCTACGCCTACCTTGCGTTGGCGTTGGCTGCGCTCGGACGCGCCGGCAACCAAATCACCCTGTCGGAATTGGCCGATCATGTTGCCGCCGAGGCCGGACAGGTCGACGGTGTCGACCTCGAAGCCGACCGGGCCTCGGACCGTGATGCCTTCGTCGATGCAGTCGGGTGGCTGGCCGCACGCGGTGCGATCTCGCTGGCCGACGGCGACGCCGGTGGTTGGGCCAACAATCCGTCGTCCGGCGAGGCGCTGTACGACATCGAACGGTCTGTGGTCGTGGCCATGTTCCGACCACCGCGAGCAGTCCAGCACCTGCGTTCGGTCACCGGCCTGCTTGCCGGCGCAGAGGCACCTCTCGACGACGAGGAGACCCGTCAGCCGACGGACCCGAAGGAAACGCTCCGAAAAGTACGGCGCGCCTTGATCGAGCGCCCCGTGGTGTACTTCGACGACCTGGATCAGGACGGCCGGACCGCATTGGCCGCCGAGCGGACCGTCATCGACGTCGAGCTGCTGACGGGCCTCGTTGCCGAACGGCGAGCCGAGGGGGTCACGTTGATCGACACGTCGGGACGACTGTCCGACATACGCTTTCCCAGCACCGGAACCATTGCGCAGGTAGCACTCCTTCTCGCCGGCGAGATTTCGGATCGCGTCGTCGATCCCGATGCTGCGGAGCTCACGCACCATTCGATTCCCGATGACGGGGACCTGATCGAGCGCTTGGACAGCGCAATCCCCGGTGGCGGGATATTCGACGACCTCGCTGAGTTCGGCACAGCATCGAGCGAAGTCGACGACGGAATCGGTTCCGATAAATATCCGTTCATCGAGAACAGTTGGCTCAGGGGAACAGTGGCCGACTTGGTCGAAAGATTCGGACGAACATTTGCCGCTCAGTGGCAAGCGGACCCGGACGGGCTGCGAGAACGAGCAGTGACGATGCTTCACCGACTTCGACTGGTGAGCATCGTATCCGGAGGAATCATCGTTCTTCCTGCCATCGCTCGCTACCGTGACGTGATGGTGAGCGTGCGCGACCGCGCCCCTCAAGATTCCCTCTTCGACGGCACTTCACCGGACACAGAAATAGAGGCGCACTAGATGACCGCACATTCGCAGCGCTTCCGCCCCACCCGCGCCGGCATCATCAATCTCTGGGACTACCGCGACCAGGAATTTTCCTTCGCCGACGGACGGCTGGTGCTGCGTGGTCCGAACGGATCGGGAAAGACCAAGGCGCTCGAGGTGCTGTTTCCGTTCGTCCTCGACGGCCGAATCGAGCCGCGGCGTCTCAACCCGTTCGCCGGCGAAGAACGCACGATGAAGTCGAACTTGCTCTACCGCGGTCAGGAGAGCGCTCACTCGTACGTATGGATGGAGTTCGGCCGGGGATCGCGCGAGGATCCGGAATCGGTGACCGTCGGTATCGGCATGCGCGCGAGCCGACAGAACGACAAGGTCACGCGCTGGTACTTCGTCGCGGATGGACGCGTCGGCGTCGATTTCTCGCTGCTCGGGAGCGACGATCGTCCGCTTACCAAGAAACAACTGGCAGATCAGCTCGGAACGGATGCGCTCACCGACCGTCCGGTCGACTACCGGGCAGCGATCGACGCCCGAATGTTCGGCCTCGGCGCGCAGCGCTACGACCAGTTCATCAACCTCATCTTGACCCTCCGCCGACCTCAGCTGGCGAAGAACCTCGACCCGAAGGGGTTGTCGCAGGCGCTGACCGACGGTTTGCGCCCGCTCGACGAGCAGCTCGTACTCGAGGCTGCGCGCTCCTTCAGCGACATGGAAGAAGTGGGACGGGCCTTGGAAGGGCTTGCCCAAGCAGATCAGGCAGCCAAGAACTTCGTCGGCGTGTACTCGAAATACCTTCGGGTACAGGTTCGCTCGGACGTGGAGCAGGTCTCCCGCAGGCTCGAAGCCGTCACACATGCCACGACCGCGCATTTCGCCGCGTCCGCGCTGAAGGAGCGACGACTGCAGGAGCGCCTGGCAGCTGAGAAGCGGTTCGACGAGGCCGAACGCGCACTCGATCAGGCCGTCGCGGACCGCGAGACACTGCAGCGCTCCAGTGCCTACGAGGGCAAACAGCAGCTCGACGATCTGGCCGAATCGGCTGCGAAGTTGAAGGTCTCGGCGGCCCAGCAATCCGAGCGAGCCCGAGGCGCCCAGTCCGATCTCGAGAAGCGTGCTACCGAATCGGCACGCGCCGACGCAGCGCTCGCGGACGCGGTCGCTGCACTCACCCGGGCGGAGGACGACCTGCAGACCGCGGCGGAGGATGCCGGAATCGCATGGGCATCGATGCCTGCGAGTGCGCGTACCGACCAGTTCAGCACAGCGTTGAGAGGGCACGCCGAAGAGCGCGACGGCGATGTCCGCGCGGTGCGCGAAGCTCTCGGCACGGTGGAGAAGGCGTCCACCGAACGTGCACGTGCGGACAAGAGTGCCGCCCGAGCCCAAGAACTCCTGGATTCTGCCCGCGCCTCGGTCATCGAGGCGGAAGCCTCCGTGGAACTTGCACGTGCGCAATACAGTTCGGCCCTGCGGTCGTGGTGGTCCGAGAACTCGGCTCGCTACCTGGCCGCGGGTGTCACCGCGGCAGCATTCGACGCTCTCGACGCCGCGGTGCCGCACATCGGTGAAGACGATGCACCGAGCCTCGACGCCGTCCTCGCCGACGCGTCGGCCGAAGGACTCGAGTCCGTCCGCAGTCGGCGCACCGAGGCGGGTGTCACCGCGTCGGCCCTGGTCGAGGAATTGGCGTCCATGCGTTCCGAACGCGACCTCGTCAGCGCTCAGCACGACGACGCTCCCCCGCCGTTCGCCGCACGAACTTCTTCCCGTGACGATCGCGACGGCGCACCACTGTGGAAACTGGTCCGATTCGTCGACGGCGTCGATCCAGCCGAAGCGGCAGGCATAGAATCCGCCCTCCACGCGGCCAATCTGCTCGACGGCTGGATATCGCCGACGGACGTTCCCGAGTCCATGCGTTCAGAGCAGTACCTCGTTCCTGCGCCGGAGGATGCACGCCCGACCGGCCGTACCCTGTCCGACGTTCTCGCTCCCGAGCCGGGAACAGGTGTTCCCGAATCTCTGGTCCGCGACGTACTCGCCTCGATCGCGTTGGGACCCGCCGAGGACGCGGTGACCTCGATCGGCGTAGACGGACGGTTCTGGCAAGGAGTCCAGCGTGGACGTCACACCAAACCCGATGCCGAGTACATCGGTGCGACCGCCCGTGCACGCCGCCGTGCGGCTCGAATCGCCGAACTGGATGCCTCCATCGAATCGACGGAGGCATCGGCCACCGCAGCACGCGAGGAAGAACGAGCAGCAGCGGAGTTGCTTCGAGGTCTTGCTGTCGCGGCAAAACAGCTTCCACGGGCGTCTGCAATCATCAAAGCTCAGAAAGCGGTGACCGAATCCGCCGGAGCGTTGCGGACGTCCCAGGCGGGTGCGACTGCGGCCGCGGCCGAGCTCGACCAGGCGATCGCAGAGCTGTCCGCGAAGGAGAAGCAGCTGCGGACCACCGCGGTCGCGCACCGGACGCCACACTCGGCGCGAGAGATCGACTCGCTCGCAGCTGCAATTCGGCACTTCCAGAACCAGGGCGAGCTCGTCCTTCGTCGACGAAGCGAGCACGTACGCGAGGCCGAACGCGCCCGCGAGGCATTGAACCGGTTGGAGGAGACGACCGGGCTTGCCGAGGAACTCGCCGAAGAAGCGGCGATAGCCGAGGAGAACTACCTTCAGCAGGTGACGCGTTTGGAGATCTTGAGCGACAAGCTCGGCTCCACCGCCGATCAGATCAACGCCGATCTCGAGAAGGCTCGCGAGAAGATCGAGGCGAGCAAGCTCGAGCAGCGGGCGGCCCGGAAGGCGGACAAGGAAGCCGGTGAAGCCATCGGTAAAGCCGAGGGGGCGTGCAACACCGCGCAGGAGAGCCTGCGCGCTGCACTGACCGAGGGCATCGGCGACGCCGCGCGATTGGCGCCGTACGCGCGCAAGGATCTCCTCACCATCCTCGGTGTCCCCATGGGCCAATCCACGAGTTCCGACGTATATTCCTGGCCGTCGAGCGAATCCGCGTGGCTCAGCGTCGAACAAATCCTGTACCGCATCCAGAACGCGACATCTCCCGACGACGAGATACAGGTGCTCCCCCCGGCGGTGCATCGGCTGCACGCGGCGTTGGACGAGGCGACGAGTTCCGTAAAGGCGAGCGAGTCGTATCGCAAGAGCACTCGAACGGCTCTGACGAGTGCGCTGCAGGAGTTCGACTCACAGCTCGCGTCGTCGGGGCAGGACTACCGATTGCAGTGGGATGCGCCCGACGGACTGACCGTCGTGCGGGTGCAGGACGAACAGGGCTATTCGTCGATCGGCGAATTCGCGGATCGAATCGGTGAAGCTCGCTCCAATCAGGAGACGCTGCTGACCGAACATGAGCGCCGTATCCTCGAGGACGCGCTGCTCACCGGATTGGCTCAGCAAATCCACGAACGCACTGTCGACGCTCGCGAGCTCATCGCACAGATGGCATCGGAGATGAAGCAGCGAAAGATGTCCTCGGGCAACACCATCGGGGTGCACTGGATCCTCGCGGACAATCTCGAGGAGGGCGCCCGCGAGGTGTCGAAATTGCTCGACCGCGACGCGTCCTCACTCGGCGCCGACGACCTCGCGTCGATGCGCGCGCACTTCGCTTCGGAGATTCGCATTGCGCGCGCCGCGCATCCCGAACGGTCCTATCCGGAGATCTTGGCGTCGACGTTGGACTACCGCCGCTGGCGGGTCTTCTCGTTCAATCTCATCCGTGGCGACGGCACCGAAGATCGCCTCACTGTGGCCAGGCACAGTGCGCTGTCGGGTGGCGAACAATCGGTCTCACTGCATCTCCCGCTCTTCGCGGCCGCGCACGTGATGCTGTCCTCGGCTGATCCGCATTCCCCTCGCCTACTCGCCCTCGACGAAGCGTTCGCGGGCGTCGACGACAACGGACGGAGTGAGCTGCTCGGTCTCAGTGTGCAGTTCGATCTCGATCTGTTCATGACCGGGTACGACCTGTGGATCACGTACTCCGACGTACCCGGTTGCGCACACTACGATCTCGCGCATTCCACGGCTGAGAACACCGTCAGTGCGGCATTGTTGGTGTGGGAGAACGGCGAGCTGTTCGCCGAGCACGACGGCACCGATCTCGCTGCCGCGTTGGGTTCGCCGCTCACCAGACGGGTGCCCACCCGAGCGGAAGGTGGTCTCGAATTTGTCCGATGACCGTACGGCCGGTTGGCGTGGCACCGCCGAGCTCGACGCTCTCCTGGCCGCTGCTCGCAAGAAGGTGGAGTCGAATTGGCTGAAGGTGGGCGGAAACATCACCGTTCATCTCGGTGATCCCCCGGAATTGTGGCGGTTGTGTAGCGCGATCTCGCGATCCAATGCAGGCCTGCACAGCCGCGCGAAAACCACCAGGCTCGATCTCGCGCGCTTCGACGAGTGGCTGGCCCATCCGCTCAACGGTGGCCTGGGCCTGCTCGACACCCTCGGCGCCGAAGTCCCGCTTCAGGACAAGAAGCGGCTGGCAGCCGACAAGGCCGAAGTCAAGGCCAGTGCTCTCGCCGAGGCGCGAACCCTCCTCGCCGACAGCACTCACGGCGACTGGGCCGATCGATGGCTGTCATCACTGCTCAACCAAGACGGAACGTTGGGCGGTCGGGTTGCAGTCGACTCCCTACGAACGGCCGCCCGCGTGCTCGCCGTTCTCCCCGTCGACGGGCTCTCACTCACCGAACTCGCCGAACTCGCCGTCGGTGATACCAAGGCCCTGTCATCCGGTGGCGCACCGAAACTGGTACTCGACGCACTGTCGCTTCGCGAGGGAGTACCGCGTCCAGCCGACCCGGTCGGCATCCGGTCGCTCTGGGAAACCGCAGGCGTGTCGGTAGACGCGCTCTCGAGCCGCGTCGTCGTTCTCCGCTACCGTGTCGCCGAGGACCACATCGTGGGCAAGTGGCTGAACGAGGCAGCGGCAGAAGGGATCCCGTTCCCTCTCACGCTCGACATGATCGGACGAGGAGCACTCACCAACACTGCGAACCGAATCTTCGTGTGCGAGAACATCGCCGTCGTCGCCGCGGCCGCGCGCACATCTGTTGCCGGTTCGGCGACCATCGTCTGCACGGACGGCCAGCCCTCGGCTGCGGTGCACAAACTACTGTCGGGCCTGAGGCCAGGGACAGAAGTGTACTGGCGTAACGACTTCGACTGGGCGGGGCTGCACATGACCTCGCGTGCGATCGCGCGATACGGTGCGAAGCCATGGCGCATGGACAGCGAGTCCTACCTCCACGCCCTCGACGCACGGAACTCCGAGCCGCTCAAAGGGGCCCCTACGACGAGTCCCTGGGATCCGGCACTCGCCGTCGCCATGCATGAGTCCGGCCGCGCAGTGATGGAGGAACGCTCGATCCCGGACCTGTTGCGCGACCTGATCTAGACCTCAGCCTGACTTGGTACTTCAGCGCAGCGGAATGCCGAGCAAGGCGTCGACCGCATCGGCGAACGCGCCAGGTGCAGCGGTGTCCGAACCCCCGCGTTCCACAGCGAAACTGGCCCAGGCGTCGAGTGCGTCGAGTGCTTTGGGGGTATCCAGATCATCGGCAAGGTGTTGCCGCAGCCGCATGATCACGTCGTCCGCACTGGTAGCCGAATCGAGAACAGCTGCAGCACGCCACAGCGACAGTCGGGTGTGCGCGCGCTCGAGGACCTCGTCGGTCCACGCCCGGTCCTGGCGATAGTGCCCGGACAGCAAGCCGAGTCGGACCGCCGCCGGGTCCACGCCTGCCGCCCGCAGCTTCGAGACGAACACCAGGTTTCCACGACTCTTCGACATCTTTTCGCCGTCGAGACCGATCATTCCCGTGTGTACGTAGTGCCGCGCGAACCGCTCGCCACCTGTGGCCGCTTCGGCGTGCGCGGCGGAAAACTCGTGGTGCGGGAAAATGAGGTCACTTCCACCGCCCTGGATATCGAAGCCGGTGCCGATGCGGTTCAGTGCAATCGCGGCACATTCGACGTGCCAGCCGGGTCGGCCGGCACCGAACGGAGAGGGCCACGACGGCTCGCCCTCGCGTTCGGTACGCCACAGCAACGCATCGAGCGAATCGTGCTTACCTGCCCTGTCCGGATCTCCTCCGCGCTCGGCGAAGAACTTGTCCATCGTCGCCCGGTCGTAGCCGGATTCGTAACCGAACTCCGCGTTGAAGTCGGCTCGAAAATAGACATCCGGGAACTCGGCATCGTCCACGACGTATGCGGCACCGGACGCAATCAGTTTTTCCACCAACTCGATGACCTCGTCGACCGATTCGACTGCACCGATGTAGTCGCGCGGGGGAAGAATTCGGAGCGCTTCCATGTCCTCGCGGAACAGTTGGATCTCGCGGTTACCGAGGGCGATCCAGCTCTCGCCGTCTCTGTTGGCGCGTTCGAACAGCGGGTCGTCCACGTCAGTCACGTTCTGGACGTAGTGCACGTCGTGTCCGCCGTCGCGCCACAATCTATTGATCAGATCGAAGGTGAGGTACGTGGCGGCATGGCCGAGGTGGGTGGCGTCGTACGGCGTTATTCCGCAGACGTACATCTTCGCTCGGGCACCGGGAGTGACCGGTCTGACTTGGCGATCAGCAGTGTCGTACAACCGAAGCGGGGGCCCCTGACCAGGGATCGACGGAACGGTTGTATCGGACCAGGAATGCATGCGCTCGAGCCTATCCGAGAGGGATCAGAAGGCGGGCCGAGGGATCAGAAGGCGGGCCACGGTATCGGTCTACTGGAACGAGGCTGCGGCATGACCGGGTTCTGCACGAGCGCGCGTGCGCGTGCGAGCAACGCTTCCGTCTCCGATTCGGTGATGTGACCACGCACTCGTGGCTCGACCCGATCGGCGAACGAATCGACGAAAGCGACGACGTCTGCCATCAGTGCATCGTCGACGGCTGCACCTGCCCAACCCCACAGCACCGTCCGCAATTTGTCGTCGTGATGCAGACAGATGCCGTGATCGACACCGTAGACGTACCCGTCCAGACCCTCCAGCGCGTGGCCACCTTTGCGGTCCGCGTTGTTGAGGAGAATGTCGAGAACGGCCATGCGCTGCAGTCGTGGGTCGTCGGCATGAATGAGAGCAACTTCCTGGCCCTCGCCGTCGTACGCCTCCAACACCGGGATCCATCCGGACGGTACGAGGTCCGGTCGGCAGATGTCGACGAGATCGACTCGGTCGCCGTGCTCACCGTGCCGCTCCGGTGTGTCGATCCACCTTTGCACCATGCCCGGACCGAACGGGCCGTCCCGCAGAATCGTCGTCGGAACGACGTCCCATCCGAGCGCGTCGGATACCTCGTACGATGCGACTTCGCGGCCCGCAAGCGTCCCGTCCGGAAAATCCCAGAGCGGCACCTCTCCCCTGACGGGCTTGTAGACGCACCGGACCGGCGCCTCGTTCTCTCCGGCCGCTGCCTCGCACACCAACGTCGCGTTGCTTGCAGACACCACTCGACCGACCACCGTGAGGTCGCCAGTCTCCATCGCGTGCCGCCCCTCGAACAGCGGTCGGCCTTCGGTCAAAGCTCGTCGCCGAGTTCTGCCGCCGACCCGAAGGTCGCGTCGCGCCGGTAGCCGTTGGTCCGGATGCAGATGTGCCCGTCCTGGGTGAGCGGTTGCCCACACAGCGGGCACGGTGCTCGTCCGGCTGCGATGACCCGCTCCGAACGCAGAGCGAACTCCCGCGCCTGAATCGGGGTCAAGAACACACGAACCGCGTCGGGCCCCTCCTCGGTGTCGTCGAGCACGACGGACTCGTCGATCTCCGACTCGCTCACCGCCAACAGTTCCACGACCACTGCGCCTGCATCGGCGTCCCAACCGAGCCCCATGGTGCCGACTCTGAATTCGGTGTCGATCGGGGTCAGCAGAGGACTGGTGTCGCCTACCTCGGTCTCTTCCGGAGGAACGTCCGCGCCGAACCGACGGTGGACTTCTTCCAGGAGCAGACCCATCCTGTCCGCGAGAACCTGCACCTGCTGCTTCTCGAGCGCCACCGACACCACACGGGCGTCGTGGACGGCCTGAAGGAAGAACGATCGGTCGCCCGGCTCGCCCACGGTTCCCGCGACAAATCGATCAGGGGTGCGGAAAACATGTATTGCGCGTGGCATTGCACCTCCTGCGTTTCGTTTTCGAGGACCCTCCGCTTCGGGGCCTCGAAGTTCCATTATCCGCTATCTCGGCGCTACATCCCGGAACCTCCACCCGGGACGGCGTCGGACTCGGCTTTTGCCGGTGCCGCGACCAATCCGGACAGGTCGAGTCCCGTGTCGTTGGTGCGCACTACGAACGGTCTGGTCGTGGTGTACCTGATCACACTGATCGAAGCCGGGTCCGCCACGATTCGTTGAAATGAATCGAGATGACATCCAACGGCGTCGGCGACGATCGACTTGATGACGTCTCCGTGCGAGCACGCAACCCACAGCACGTCGCGTCCGTACTCCTCCGCAAGTCGAGCGTCGTGCTCACGGACTGCCGACACCGCCCTCGCCTGTACTGCAGCCAAGCCCTCGCCGCCAGGAAACACTGCAGCCGAGGGGTGTTGCTGGACGACCTTCCACAGCGGCTCGGCGAGAAGTTCTTTTATCGTTCGGCCGGTCCATGATCCGTAGTCGACCTCGACCAACCTGTCGTCCACTACAGGTGTCAATCCTCGTCGTTCGGACAAGGGCTGAACCGTCTGCTCGCATCGCTGCAGGGGCGAACGAACGACTTCTTCGATCGGCAACGAACCCAGGCGATCGGCAACGAGAGCTGCCTGCTCGTGTCCTCTGTCGTCCAACTCGACGCCGAGCGACCGTCCTGCCAATGTTCCTGCTGTGTTGGAAGTCGAGCGGCCGTGCCGCAGCAAGATCACCGTCATGACACCACCCTAGTTGCGGCCTGCGCTCACGTAGCCGAGACGACTCCGGCGGCCAGCAGCGCCATCACTCCGACACCGAGCACGATCCGGTACCCGACGAACCAGTACAACGAGTGATTCGCAACGAACTTCAGCAGCCACGCGATCGACGCGTAGCCGAGTGCGAACGCAATGATCGTCGCGACGACGAGTTGAGCTCCTGATGCGTTCAGGCCCTCTCCGGCCGGCTCGAAGGCGTCGGGAAGCGAGAACAGGCCAGAGGCGGTGACCGCCGGAATCGCCAGCAGGAACGAAAATCGCACCGCGGCCTCGCGTTCGAGGCCCATGAAGAGGCCAGCGCTCGTCGTCGCGCCGGAACGAGAGACCCCCGGAATCAATGCCAGACACTGTGCGGCACCCATGATGAGACCGTCCTTCGTCGTGATCTTCTCGATCGGCCTGCGCTTGGTTCCGACGTACTCGGCGACAGCGATGACGATGGCGAACACGATGAGCATCGTGGCGATGAGCCACAGATTTCGTGCACCGGTGCGAATCTGATCCTTGAACAACAACCCGAGAATGCCGATTGGAATGGTGGCGATGATCACATACCAACCCAATCGATAATCGAGTTCTCGCTTCGTCCTGTCGAGCAGACCGACGCACCACGCACGCACGATGCGAACGATGTCTCGCCAGAAGAACAGCAGCACCGCTGCCTCGGTCCCCAGTTGACTCACCGCCGTGAACGAGGCACCGGCATCGTCCCCGAAGAACACCTCCGACACGATGCGCAGATGGCCGGACGACGAAATGGGCAGGAACTCGGTCAGGCCCTGCACCGCTCCGAGGACAATCGCCTGTACCCAGGTCATCGATTCGCCGATCACAATCGCACCGCCGAGGCACCGTCTACATAATTCACGGCCACGACCGTACCCGGCGAGGACGCACGGTACCGGCCGAGACCATCGGTGCGCGGCGCGGCAAGCTCGCACGACCGCCTCTCGCGCACTAGTCTGCTCACCTGGTGCCACTGCGCCCGCAAATACGTGGCCCGAAAAATACGTGAGGAATCCTCGAACACCATGAAACAGAGATCTGTCGGCTCGAGCGGCCTACGCGTGTCGCGTCTGGGTCTCGGAACACTCGGCTGGGGCAGCAGGACCGACGGCGATGACGCTGCAGCCCAGCTGTCGGCATTCGCCGAGGCCGGAGGCACTCTCGTCGACACCTCGCCGTCGTACGGCGAAGGCCGCGCGCAACGGGTACTTGCAGAAGTCCTCGACGACGTCGTGCCCCGCCGCGAATTGATCGTGAGCGGATCCGCTGGAATCACGACCGCCAAGGGCCGGTACAAGATCGATTGTTCGAGGCGGGCGCTCCTCGACCAGCTCGAGACAACTCTTCGTGAGCTCGGAACCGACTATCTCGATCTGTGGCAGATCGGCACCTGGGATCGATACACCCCGGTCGAGGAGGTCGCGGCGACCCTCGACTACGCAGTCACCAGCGGGAAGGTGCGCTACGTCGGGGCACGCGGATACCTCGGCTGGCAGCTGGCGACGGCGGCGGGCGCTGCAGGCTCCGGTCGGATCGTCGCCACTCAGGCCGAGTATTCGCTGCTGGCGCGCGGCGTGGAGGACGAACTTCTTCCTGCTGCTCTCCATCATGGCGTCGGAGTTCTTGCCGCGGTGCCGTTGGCAGGTGGCGTCCTCACCGGCAAGTACAGCCAGGGCACTCCAGCCGACTCGCGCGGCGCGGACGACGCACACGCGGACGCGATCGCGGGATATCTCACCGACACCGCTGTCAACGTCGTCGATGCCGCAGTCACCGCAGCCAGCGGGCTGAAGACATCCCCGCTCACCGTGGCGCTGGCATGGGCTCGGGACCGCCCTGGTGTCGCGTCGGCAATAGTCGGCGCCCGCGATCTGGCCCAGTTGACCGGCATCCTCGTCTCCGAGGATCTGGAACTTCCTCCCGCCATCGCCGCCGCATTGGACGACGTCAGCAGCTGACCCTGCACAGGCTAACCTTGTCCCCGTGGACGTCGAAGAAGCCCGAGAATTGCCGAGTCGCATGACGTTCCTCGCGAGAATCGCGAAGGCCTCGATCGCCGCGACGGCGATCTGCGCTCTCGTCGCCTGCTCAGGACCTGAGGTCGCCACAGCCGACCAGGACTTCGGTCCACGGACCGCGGAGATCTCCGACCCCGATCCGGAACCCATCGCAGCGTCGCCGGAGCCGTCCCTTCCTGTGACGGTGCGCAGCTTCGACGGCGTCGATGTCACGATCACCGACACCAGCAGGATCGTCGCGGCAGATCAATACGGAACGCTCACGACGACGGTCTACGCGCTCGGTCTCGGCGACAATCTCGTCGGGCGCGACACCTCAGCTTCGTTTCCCGCGGTAGCCGACGTCACCGATGTCACACCGACGGGACACTCACTGAGCGCGGAGGGAATCCTCGCTCTCGATCCGACTGTCGTCCTCACCGACACCAGCATCGGGCCCCGGGCAGTTCAGGATCAACTGCGCGCGGCGGGAATCGCCGTGGTCTATTTCGATCCAACACGTTCGCTGGACGGTGTAGCAGACCAGATCGAGGCAGTCGCTGCCGCGCTCGGTGTGCCGGAACAGGGTGATCGGCTCGCCGAACGAACCACGTCCGAGATCGCCGCTGCACGCGCACTCGCGCCGACGGACGGCGAACCGTTGAAGATCGCGTTCCTGTACATGCGCGGACCTGCCATCAAGATGCTGGCCGGCCCAGGATCCGGCGCAGACGCGCTTATCGAGGCGCTCGGTGCCACCGATGCCGGTACCGCGTCCGGGGTGTCCGAGCAGTTCGTGGCGATCACCAGTGAGGCCCTCATAGCAGCAGCTCCCGACGTCATTCTGATGATGACCGGTGGCTTGGAATCGATCGGCGGGATCTCCGGCCTCGAACAGGTACCCGGAATCGCGCAGACTCCGGCCGGCCGGTCCGAGCGGGTGGTCGATATGGCGGACGGAGTCGTCCTGAGTTTCGGACCCAACACCGGCAAGGTTCTCGATGCCCTGGCCAGAGCCGTCTACGACCCCGCGCAGTGATGTCGATCGACAGACGATCACGCACAGTGTCGGTATTCGCTGCCCTCCTTGTGCTCGGTCTCGGTCTCGCGGTGTTCTCGGCGTGCGTCGGCCAAGTTCCGACCACTCCGTGGGAGGTCGTGGGTAGCGTGCTCCACCGGATCGGCCTCGACATCGGACCCATTCCCGCGCATCCGAGCGGCGAGGTCACGCTGTGGCAGGTCAGGTTCCCGCGGATTGCCCTCGGTGCAGTCGTCGGCGCAGGCCTGGGGTGCGCTGGCGCTCTTCTGCAGGGTGTATTCGCGAACCCTCTCGCCGAGCCGGGCATCATCGGAGTCTCGTCGGGTGCGGCAGTAGGGGCGTCGTCCGTATTCGTGCTCGGCGGCGCGTTCGCTGGTGTGTGGTCGGTGGCCACGGCCGCGTTTGTCGGCGGACTGATCACGACCATCGCCGTCTATGCACTTGCACGCGGAGGTGGTCGAACCGAAGTGGTCACGCTGATCCTGACGGGTGTCGCGATCAACGCGTTCGCGGGCGGGTTGATCGCGTTGTTCACGTTCATCGCATCACCTGCTGCACGCGATCAGATCGTGTTCTGGCAGCTAGGTTCCCTTGCCGGCGCCACCTGGCAGGCCGTGTCGGTGGTCGCCCCGCTCGCCGCCGTGGGAATCGGGGCATCGGTCGCGTTGTCGCGACGCCTCGATCTGCTCGCACTCGGCGAAAACGTCGCGCGACACCTCGGTGTGAACGTCGAAGGCCTTCGTCAGATCGCCATCGTCGTCGTCGCGATACTCGTTGCGTCCTCGGTCGCGTTCACCGGCATCATTCTGTTCGTCGGGCTCGTGGTGCCGCACCTCATGCGGATGCTGCTCGGGCCGGCGCACCGCACCCTCGTTCCGGCCAGCGCACTGTGCGGTGCAGTGGTGCTCCTCGCGTCGGATCTCCTGGCACGCAGCTTGGTGGACAACGTGGATATGCCCCTCGGCATGATCACCTCGCTCCTCGGTGCGCCGTTCTTCTTCTGGATGCTGCGTCGAACACGTGCGAAACAAGGCGGATGGGCATGAACCCGTTCAGGCGAACCGTCGACTCTCTCCAGCCGGTGACCAACGGCTCGGTGACCATGAGCCTGCGGAAAGTGGATGCCGTTCGGTCCGGCCGGACGATTCTGCACGGGATCGACCTCGACATCGTGGCAGGCGAGGTTCTCGGTCTGGTCGGACCTAACGGCGCAGGCAAGTCGACACTGCTTGCAGTACTCGCGGGTGAGCTTCCCGCTCACGCCGGCACGGTCGAGTTGCACGGCCGCCCGCTACGCGAGTGGTCGAATGTCCGCACAGCCCGCCGACGCGCAGTTCTTCCCCAACAACACACGGTCGGTTTCTCGTTCACCGCCGAGCAGGTGATCCGGATGGGCCGCTCGCCCTGGCAGGGAACCGAGTTCGCCGATGACGACGACGACGCGGTGGTATCGGCGATGGACGAGTGCGACGTGGCGGTGTTCGCAGATCGCGCGTTCGCAAGCCTGTCCGGAGGCGAACGAGCCAGGGTGTCGCTCGCTCGAGTGCTCGCGCAACGAACGTCCACCCTGCTGTTGGACGAACCGACTGCGGCGCTCGATCTCGGCCATCAGGAGGCGGTGATGGAAGTAGCACGTGGACGTGCCGCACAGGGAGATGCGGTGGTCGTCGTCCTGCACGATCTAGGGCTTGCCGCTGCATACGCGCACAGAATTGCCATCCTGGACAACGGATCCCTCGATGCGCTCGGTCCTCCACGGCAGGTGCTCGACGCCGACCTGTTGACACGGGTGTACAACCACCGCGTGGAGGTGCTGGACCATCCGCGGACCGGAGGACTGCTCGTACTGCCCGTACGTGACGACTAGATGCTCTCGATGACGGATCCAACGCGTCCGAGAAACGACCGTACAGCCGATTCCTTCGGTCCAGCGATCAGATCGTCGGCATTGCTGACAGCATCTCGAACTGCCGCCACGATGCTCCGCTCGTCGGTGAGGTCGATCTCGGTCACCGATTGTTCGGAGACCGCCGTCACATCCGACTGGTCCGGGACCGGTGTCGGGAGGTCGGCCCGATAGATTTCGAGGTAGAGAGTGCTCTTGTAGACGCGAAAGGCGAAGGGCCGATTGTCCTCGGTGCTGCCGAACCCACTCGCTTGCGCGCCGGTGGTGACCTGCTCGACGTCGAACTTCGGCCCCGACGGGGCCGCGCTGAATCTTTCCTCGGCAACCAACTGAACTCCTCGTTGTTTCCCCGTGAACACGGTACAGCTTTCACGGCCTGTTTCAGATCAGGTACTCCGGCGCGGTCTCCGTCGAACCGATCAGGCAGGCTGGACCGACCATCGAAGGCGAACCCGAACGATCAAGGAACTGGCGGATCCATGAAAGACCGACGTACCCCGTGGCGAACTGTTGTCGCGGTAGCTTCCGCATCGGCGTGTGTGCTGCTGACCGGGTGCTCCGACAACAGTTCTCCCGACGAACCCGACTCGGTGAGTGTCGAACCGTTGGCGGGAGTCGATTCCCCGCAATTGTCCACTCCCCCGAGTGGTTCGGTGACTGCTTTCCCCTCCGGACTGCATTTCACCACATTCGATGCGAGCACGCGCTCTGTGGTTGCTCTCGACGACTCCCGGGCGACGCTCCTGGTGTTCGACGCCGACGATATCGACGCTCGTCCGCGCAGCGTGACGCTCCCTTCTGCACCCGCCGATATCGTTCCAGCTGGTGATGGATCGCTCCTGCTGCCGATGGACGGCGAGCTGGCGATGGTCGATCTCCGCAGTTCGGAGGTGCAGACGGTTTCCGTGGACGGAACCCTCCTCAGCGCCGCACGACTCCAGGACGGGCGCGTCGCCACCGGCGACGACGGTGGCACCATTCACATCATCGACACCGAGACGAAAGAATCACAGACCATCACCGGTTTGTCGTCGGTCGATGCCTTGGCCTCGACTCGGTACGGCCTCGCCGCCTTGGATCGCCACCAGACGTCACTGACACAGATCGACGTCGACAGCGGATCCCTCGGTTTGGCGTTGCGCGCAGGTACGGGCGCAGCCCGGTTAGACACCGACGAGTACGGACGGATCCTCGTGACCGACGCGGCCGGAAGCGAGCTTGTCGTCTATTCGTCCGAGGATTTGCTCCTGAGGCAGCGCTTTCCAGTCGGTGCGCAACCCTGGGCGCTGACTTACGATGACGAATCCGACATCGTGTGGGTAAGCACTCCGGGAGACAACGAGGTGGTCGGATACACGCTTGACACCGGAATTCCTGTCGAGACCCGCAGGTTCTCCACGGTAAGGCAGCCGGACTCGATCGCTGTCGATCCGGAGACAGGTGACCTGTACGTCGGTTCGGCGGTCGGAGAAGGTCTCCAGAAAGTCGCCCCGGGCGACACGATGTGAATTCGATCGGCGAGCACGAGCACGCGAGAAGATGCGAGAGGCCACGGTGTCGAAGAACAACAGCACACGAAACCGAATGCCAGCCGAATGGGAGTCCGCTTCCGACGACTGGGAGTATGTCCCGCTTCGGCTTCCGCCTGATGTGACCAGGGTGACCGCGTCCATGCGGTTGGCGATCCAGGCCGAGTTCGGCGGCTGGGAACTGTCCCGTGTTCGGCTCTACACCGATGGAAGCCGCAAGGTACTGCTCAAACGAAAGAAAACCAGCCAGCACATCCCGGAGCCGGGAATCAAGTAGGAAAGAAGGACTGTGTACCAGGCACTGCGTCGACTGATGTTTCTGATCGCACCGGAACGCATTCATCACATTGCGTTCCGTTCGATGCGAGCAGCG